>NZ_JBLBVK010000001.1:0-1218 GCF_047314965.1 Silicimonas lutimaris
CAATTCGCGGTTTCGCCGATAGGCACCCGTTCTGGTTTGTCGTCGCAGTGGCCGTTCTCCAACCGATCATCGCGGTGCCCTTCGTGGTGGTCTCCAAGGTGCTGGGAACCGAGATCACCCCGCTCCGCCTGATCATCCCCACGGTTCAGTCTGCGTTCGTACTGTGGCTGATCTGGGCACTCGGATGGTGGCGGATCAGCGGACTTGCGGGTCCTGTTCGCAACACGCATCTCCTCATATACCCAGCGTTGATCCACTTCGTGCCAGTCCTTCTTTACGGCTCCGTCGAAATCCCTGCTGGATGGGTTCTGTTCTATTTCTTGGCTGTTCTGGCGACCGGCGTCAGCGAGGAAGGCTTCGCCCGCGGCATCGCTTTGCCCGTGCTGCTCAAGTTCGGCAAGTGGAGTGCCGTCCTGATCGCGGCAGCGATCTTCAGTGCTGGCCACCTCACGAATGTTGCATTCGAGGAATTCTCCCTGCTGGAATGGATCGACAAGTTCGGCAACACATTCGGTTTCGCGGTGCTCTACGGCGCGCTCTTTCTTCGGACCAGCAGTCTCTTACCCCTGATCTTCCTGCACACGTTGCTGGATTACATTTACGTCACATCTGGCACCGCCGGGCCCTTTGTTGCCGTGCCGCTGGACATCCGGATTCACCTCGGCATCGCGGCACTCAATACGGCGGTTGGTCTGTATCTAATGACGGGCGTGGCCGAGGAGGATATTCCACGGATTGGACGCTCCTCCGCCGCTCCCGCCTGAAGCCATGGGCATGCGAGCGATACAGTATCTCGTGCTCAGTCTGATCCTGGCTCATCCCTCATGGGCGCAAGACGAAACCGGCATGATGATTGCAGCCGTCGAGCAGGCTGCGCCGGCCGCATTGGCACGCCAAGGCACGCCGGGGGTGGGTGTTGCCATCGTATATGGCGGCGAGCCGATCTGGTCGGGCGGATTCGGGGTCACCAATGTAGAGACCGGAGAACCGGTAACAGCGGACACGGTCTTCGAGATCGCCTCCGTCACCAAGCCAGTGACCGCATGGGCGACGCTGAAGCTCGCCGAAGAGGGCAAGATCGACCTCGACGCGCCGATCGAAACTTACTTGGGCGGCTGGACCCTACCGCCTTCCGAGTTTGACCATTCCTTAGTGACCGCGCGCGCCATCCTCGCTCATGGTGCAGGATTGTCGAAAGGCGGGGATTCAGGCGTTGAT
>NZ_JBLBVK010000002.1:0-3540 GCF_047314965.1 Silicimonas lutimaris
GAATGCGCATAATGTTCATGAAATGTTCTAGCACAAAACTCTATCCAGAGTAAGAACTGTGCCTGACAGACGAGGGCGTAAAACCAGCATCGAGAGTCTGCTTCCCGACGATCGCGAGACGTGGGCGCGGGAGATATGGGCCGACCGTCTTGAGATCGCCAAACTGCCCGCCGGTGCGTGGATGCTACGAGAGGCTGCAAAGGTGTTGGGGTTGGACCAAGAAACAGTGGACGAGGTACTGCGTCTGTAAATCCGAACTCCCGCTCCACATGGCGAAGCGGTCATCCGACCAAAAGACTCGGATGTCTCCGTTGAGCCCGGAGTAGACGCCCCAAACAGAAATCAAGCCCTGTCTGCCTCCACGACGCCCTTGGAGACGGTTTCTGCTTTTGACCGAAGCCACTTCACAAATGTTCTGACCTCGGGGCGTAGATGTCCTGCTGCCGTTTCGATGTGGTACACACCGAACAGCGGCTCGGAAAACAGCTCCAAAACCTGGTTCGACGCGAGGTCTTCGACGAAGACCCGTCATCTGAGCAAAAGCGTCGGATGTCGAAGGTGACCCCGGAGTGGACCTACCGCTTCCGATGCAAGCAGCTCAACATTCATCGATTTGGCCCAAACCGCAGGAAATGTCATAGTGCTATCAGAACAGCTTTTTGGGGGGGGAGCATATGAAGAGCCTTTTTCTGGAAGAATTTGACGCGACCATTCGATATCACGTCGTCGATGGGGAAGGACCAGTAGTTGTCTACCTGGCCGCGCTGAGTTTCCCAAGTCTTCCGAATTTCCTTCCTTCCGCCACGCATCCCTCAATGCCCCGTCGTCATAGTATCTTTGTTGATTACCTCGGCGTTGGGTACAGCGAACATCCTCCGGCATTCGACCACTCTATGCAGAACCACGCGAAGACCGTGGCCAGCATCTTGGATCACGAAGGCCTGACGGCTTGCGTCGTGGTCGGGCATAGCATGGGAGGCACGGTGGGTATCTACCTGGCACTGCAGCGCCCAGAACTCGTGTCACATCTTGTTGTGTGTGAAGGCAATCTGACCACTGGAGGCGGCGCTGGAACTCGATACTTCACCTCGGTGCCACAGGACGAGTTCGTTGCCGATTTCTTTCCAAGCCACCTTGCGAAGTGGCGCGAAGCCGGACGTGAAGGTGACCAGTCCGCGGCTTGGCGTTGCGGGGCGTGGGAAGGCTCTGACTTCATCGGTGTGTACAAAAACAGCCTCGCGCTGGTGCAACTCGATAATGACCTCAAGCAGAAGTTCTTCGACCTGCCAATGAAGCGCACATTCATCTACGGTGAGGCGTCTTTGCCGGAGAATACAGGTGAAGTGACAGCGGACGCGCCGGACCCTGACGAATTAAGGGCCAATGGTGTTTCAATTGGCGTCGTACCTGATGTGGGCCACATGATGATGGTTCTGAACCCCAGCGGCTTCGTGGATGTCCTGAAGTCGGAGCTATAGCCTCGACGGTCACACAGGGGCCACCGGTCCGCTCACTGAAAGATGGAATGCTTTGCTGACGATGTCTTATGCCGATGCTTGGCTGAAGTGGTCTCATATCCTTGAAGCGGGAGCTGCTCCTCTCACCGAGCGAATGCTCGAACTGGGCAAAGCAAGGTCCGCACGGGCTGTTCTGGATGTCGGCACCGGGATCGGCGAACCCGGTATCTCCGCGGCACAGGTAATGGAGCAGGCTGGGCGCGTCCTCGGCATCGATCCCGATCCGAATATGATCGCTCTGGCCAGGAACAAAGCCCGCGAAGGGAACGTCAGGAAAATCGACTTCGAAGTCGCCAATGTTGAAACCATAAACCTCGTAGGCGGGAGCTTCGACCTGATCTTGGCGCGGTGGTCGCTGATGTTCGTAAGCGACCTCGCGTCAACGATCACTCGTCTTTGCAGGGCGCTGAAGCCGGGTGGTCATCTCGTTGCAGCGACCTGGTCGTCGCCGGATCGGGTTCCCGCTCTGTCCATTGCGAAGGCGGCGGTTCACAGGCACTTTGGGCTGCCGGGTTCACCTCACGATGCGGTCAGCACGTTTTCCCTTTCAGGTGAGACAGAAATCACATCTCTTCTCTGCGAAGCGGGCTTTCGGGATATCACGATCCGGCCAATAGATGTGGTCTACGACTTCGCGTCGGTTTCGGAGTTCATCCAGTATCGCCTTGATGTTGCCGGCCCCCTGTGGCCTGGCATGGATGCTGGTTCCTCCAAAGAAGTGGAGGACGCTTTCGAGGCCATCGGCTCGGATTTGAAACAATACAAGAAGCCAGACGGCACATATCGGCTGACAAACAATGCTATCTGTATTCATTGTCGAGCGTAGGATGCTCCCATTTCTGGATGGCAGTTGTGTCCCGCTTCTCGGACATCCAGCTCGATGTGACGGACGTCCGCTGCCACCGAAAGCAGACTTTTCGGCCGAAAACCGTGCCGCGACGACCGTCGATGACCAGTTTTAGGGGCAGACCAGTCATCTGACAAAAAGCGTCGGATGTCTCAGAAGAGCCCAAGGCGGTCGTTAATGGGACCGCAGCGAATGTCCGGTTATTCGACCGACCCGCAATTGCAGCGCAAATCGCTACGATTTTCTCGCAGGCATTGATTTAGCTCACTGTTGATTGGCAACGAGTCCACTTCTCGGGTTCAGATAGAAGCTCTTCGCCCGATTCAGATATGTAGCGGGCAAAGACGACATCTTCGCTGCCCAAAACCAAATCAACTGTCGCGCCTGCCCATTCGCCGTGTGGCGGCATTTTGAAAACGTAATGATGGCGATCATAGTCACCATAAACCTCGGTGCCATCGCTCAACTTCACTTCTTCGTATAAAATCTCCGTTCGTTGTCCATCCTGGCCGCACCAAATACCATTGATACTGTCGGCCATAGCCATACCGCCACTAAGGAACGTCATCGCGCATACAGCCAAAGCCACCATTGTTCTGCTAGCTCTGTGATGAGAACTGGCCGCGAGAACGGACATGATGAAAGATTGGTTTGTGTCTTTGTTTGGTAGTCGCGCCTTCATCGAGCGAGGATAACATGCGAAAACCAGGTCTGTCTTGGAACGAGCCAGGTAGAAATAGTGAATCCTTGCGACCCATTGTGAACAAATTGAATTTTCTACCACCTTGGTGCACTGCGTGGCGCACGATGAGCGCCCGAACTGATCAGTAGCGCGTCGTTTTCCTTTCAGGAGGGTCTTGGATGGGCAGAAGAGATCACAGAAGCCAGCAAATTCGTGCCTACGAATTACGTCTTCTTGCACTACTCAACGTGAGCTAGACTTCCGGAATGCTGAAATTTACAGTCTGTTCGGTCATTTTTCTCGGAATATTCACTTCAGCGACTGCTGAAGACTTGGTCAACTTCGAAGAGGTCCTGTCCTTCCCCCCTAGAACTGGGCCATTACTTTGGCCGCGAGAGGGGGATTGGGCATGGCGAGGAAGCGACATTCAGACGAAGACATCTTGAAGCTGCTGCGTGAGATTGAGCTGAAGCTGACGGCTGGTGGTGATGTGG
>NZ_JBLBVK010000003.1:0-1714 GCF_047314965.1 Silicimonas lutimaris
TTGTAGGCACGCCCGATGGCCCATTGCTTGCCGGGCACGGTCTTGATGCGCGCACGCAGCATGACGGCGCTGTCTCCGAAGGCGGTGATGCCCAACCACTCCAGCGGGGCGATGACGGACACGGCCGTTTCCGGGTCCTCCATCATCATGTCGAAAGCGTCATGCATGGCTTTTCTAGCGTCTTCCACGTTCTCGCGGTACGCGATCCCCAAGTCGCAGACGGAGTAGGAGAAATCGCGCATGGCGTTGCTGACCATGTTCACGCTGGAAAACGGGATGATATGGAACACGCCCTGTCCATCACGCAGACTGACTGAGCGCACCGACAGCTTTTCGACCGCGCCCGTGATGCCCCCAACGGTGATCACATCGCCCACATTGATTGCGTTCTCGAACTGGATGAATACCCCCGTGATGATGTCCTTGACCATCGACTGGGCTCCAAAGCCTATCGCCAGGCCAAGAACACCGGCGGAGGCGAGCAGCGGCCCGATATTCAGGCCGATCTCGGACAGGCAGAACATCAGGGTAAGGATCACCAGAGCGATCGTCGCCGCGTTTCGCAATAACGTCAGCAGTGTGGTCTCGCGCGACGTCGGCACGGCGCCGAATTCGGGGTTCAGCCGGTAATCCACGAACGAGGTCAGTGCCAGCCAGAGCAAGAAGGATACAAACAGGATCATCGCAATCGAGATGATCGAAGTCGTAATCTGCAGCCCCAGCTGGCTTTCCAGCCATGCGCGCATGTCTATCATGCCGATCACGTCGAGTACGAAGAACATCACGATGGCCAAGATGATGAGGCGAAGGGTGCCGAAAGCGCGGGGGACGAACCGGTTGAGACGCGGCTCCAGCAGCGGGAGTTTCTGGTTGATCTCATCGGGAAGCGCTACGCCGCGGGTCATCGCCTCGGAAAGCCAGCCCGACACGAGCGAGGACACGACGAGAGCTGCTAGTATCTTTCCCGAGGCGACCAAAGCATTCAGCGTGACGTCGGCGGGCTGCGTCATCACCACCAGGAACATCGCGCTCAAATAGCCGAGCACGATCCAGTGCCAAGTATTCGCAAGCGAAACCATCAGGCCGTGGGCCCATCCCGATTTCGACGCATTAGACTGCCTGCCGGATTGATCGTCCTCCGAGTGGAGAGCCTCGTCCGAGGACGACAACCAGTTGGCGACTTCGTTGCGGCGGCGGACCACCACGTAGATCAGGTAGACCAACACGAAGACCGACAGCAGCGCCGATACCCCGCTCCCCGCAGCCATCGATGCGTTCCGGTTGACGATTGGAACCACGAGCAACTGACCGTAGCCCAGTACCCCGACCACAAGACTGAGCGACCAGTTGATCGTGATCGCCGCGTGGTCGGTGACCCGCACCAGACGTAATCCGGCTGCCGCCGGCGATAGCACGGCGCGAATAACGACCTTGCCACTCTCGACCAGAAGAAAGGCGTTCAGGAACATCGATTGGCGAATGCCGATGGTGCCAAATTCACCCACCGCGAGGATCGCCGCGACATATCCCAACGTCCACGCCAGCGCCACAATCAACAGGTCAATGATGTTGGACACCAGAAACAGCGAAACCGTGCGGAAGAAACCCGCCCGCTCAGCGCTGCGGCCGAGACGAGAGTAAAAACGTTTGGCCAGCGTGCGCAGGACCAGGAAGACCGAAACCGTGATGACAATAATTAAGAGCAGTTCCGGCA
>NZ_JBLBVK010000004.1:0-1321 GCF_047314965.1 Silicimonas lutimaris
TCCGGCCCCGCTTTTCAGCGGGGCCGGGTGTGATGTTAGCGGTGTTTTGTCAGCCTTTCCACCAGCGGCGGGGCTCGACGTTTTCGGGCAGGGTTGCGGCGTCGATCTCGCGGGCGACGGAGTAGATCTCCTGGTAGGTGTCGATCCCGCCGGCCCAGCCGTTCAGGCGGTCGCGCCACTCTTCCCAGAGCTGCGGCTGGAACTCGGGCGAGCACATCTCCTCGGCCTTCTTGATCTCGGCATCGTCGAGGAAGGCGACGCGCACGTCGTTCTGGGCGAAGATCGTGCCCGGCATCTGCGGGTCCGAGAAGCCGACCGTCTTGACCAGCGCCGCCTCGTTCGCCGCCTGCACATGCGCCTGCGTCCAGTAGGCCGATTCCATCACCGCGTCCTGCAATTCGCCGCCCAGGCTGTCGAACACCTCGGCGCTCATCGCCGTGTGCTCGGTGCCGCAGAAGAACTTCAGGTCGACGCACTGGCTGACCACCGGCGACATGTTGGCATAGGCCACCGCCGACGCCCAGGTCTCCGCCCCGTCGATCAGGCCCTGCTTCAGCCCGTCGAGCGTCTCTTCCCAGGCGATCGGAACCGGGTTCAGGTTCAGCGCGTTCATCGCGATCCGGCCAAGCTGCGTGCCCGTCACCCGGTTCTTCGTGCCGAACAGCTCCTCCAGCTTCGTTACCGTCGGCTTGTCCTGCCAGGACAGGCCCAGCTGGATGCCGCGCAGCTCGCAATGCGAGAACAGGAACTTCAGGCCGTGGCGCTTCTCGTAGGGGTCGCGCAGCAGCTCGACGCTCTTGGGGTGATACAGGAAATGGTACTGGTCGGCCCGCGAGCGGAACATGAACGCATAGTCGAGCACGTTCAGGTAGGGCGCGCCGCCCGCCGAGTTCTGCGTCGAGGCCGCGTAGATGTCGGTGATGCCCTGCTGGGTCTTCTCCACGCAGGACAGCTGCCCGCAGATCTGGTTGTTGCCGATGAACTCCACCCGGATCTCGCCGTCCGTGCGGGCCTCCAGATCGCGTGCGAACTCCAGCGCGCCGGCCCGCTCGATCAGAAGGTTCTGCGGGTTGAACCCCGCCGCGCCGAACTTCAGCTCGAACTTCGCAGGCTTCGAAAAGCGCCGCTCATAGGTCGATTCCGCCGCCCGCGCCAGGTTCGCCGCCGTCATCACGCCGCCAAACGTCCCCGCCGCCAGAAGCGTCGAACTCATCCCGTAAGTCCCAGCTATCCTGAAGAAATCCCTCCGCGAGACCCCCCCGATACGATCGTTCACTCCCATTGCTTCCTCCCGTTTCTGCAATTATTGAGACGTTGTGTT
>NZ_JBLBVK010000005.1:0-1996 GCF_047314965.1 Silicimonas lutimaris
TCCGTTCCACATGCCAAACCGGACATCTGACAAAGAGACTCGAATGCCGCCTTCGAGCCCTTTCCGGAAGTGACCAACCAGAAGCCCTCGCAAATGCAGCATGAACACCTCTGAGCCTGACCGCTGCGGCTCAGAAGGAAAAGCGGTCATCCGTGACCGATGCAGCGAGATCTCAGACCTCAAGGTCCAGGTTGCGGACGGAGCGGGCGTTCGAAACTCTCCCGAAAGTGGCAGGCATTTGGGGTTTTCTGCCCCGGTTGGGCTGGTTTCTTAGATGATCTGTTTGGTCACGACACGTGCAGAGAGTGCTCGTTCACGCGGAAACCCTTTTCGGACACGACCCTGCAGATTTTTGTCCATATATACTGAACTGGTTCGATCTGCGCACGGTGCTGCGACACCATCTTGTCGGTCGGTTGGCGTATCGGGCCGTTGAGTTGCAGTGGACGTTGCATTTGGCATTCCATAGCACCTTGGACTGACGTGGATATCTGCTAGTGTTCAGCCCCGTTGCCGATACGCACCATGCACGCGAGCTTTCACCCTTCAGAAGGAAAGACAATGACTATCACGCTTTATCATGCGCCGGGAGCATGCTCGATCGCCGCCTATGTTTCTCTCTTGGAGGCTGGCGCCGAATTCGACGTCGTGTCGATCAGCCTCGCTAAAAAGGAGCAAAACTCCGAGAGCTATAAAGCGTTGAATCCGAAACAAAAGGTTCCGTACCTGGTCGTCGACGGAAAGGGTTTGAGCGAGAACACCGCGATCCTGACCTGGATCGCCAGTGTCTATCCCGAAGCCAATCTGTTGCCACAAGACAGGTTTGAACGGGCACGCGCCATCTCACACATGAACTGGTTTTCCTCGGGAATGCACCCGCATATCACCCGCCATTTCCGGACAGCCAAATTCTGCGACATCGAGAGCGCGCACGAAGACATCAAGGCCAAAGCGAAGGCGATGTTCTTTGAGCAGATGGCACTTGTCGAGCAGGAACTCGACGGCCGGACCTGGTTCTTTGACCATAACACGGCATGCGACGCTTATTTTTTCTGGGTCTATGACCGTGGCCTGCGTGAAGACTTCGACCTATCAGAGTTCGGCAATTGCACAATGCATTACGAGGCTATGAAAAAGCGGCCAAACGTCCAAAAGGCGCTGGCGCATATCAATTAAGGGCTTTGAGTCGCGTATCGTGATCTCCGGTGTCGGCCATCTGAGACGACGACAGATGCACCACCGAAAACCGACCCCGAGATGATGAGAGGGAGCCCAAGGCCGGGTCCGGCCAAAGTAATCGCCTACGGGCTCGCCTCGGCCATCTGAGGCTTTCAGTCAGGCTTCTTAGATAGATGTGGCCGCCAAGGCCCGAAGAGCGGACCAAGCGGCCGTCAGAACTTATGGTTCTATTTAGCTGACCAACTTCCTTTGTACGGCAAAAGGACTGAGACCAAGCCACGTCTGAATTGTTGAGGAAATTTCTTTCGGCCCTGTAAATTCAAACTTCTCACTTTCAGCAGCCACACTCGTCAATCCCATCCAGATCGCGGTCATTGTGTGCAAGTCAGTTGATACGAAAAGATCGACTTCAAATCCCGGGTCGGCCCAGCACAAATCGACGTCCCCTGCGGGATCGATTACCAGCCACCAGTCGCGCTTGGTTGATGGCAGGTCGTGATACAGAAATTGGACTACCGTGCGGCGATCCGGAAGTGGGTCAGGGTTCAAGTTGCGCCGCATGTCCCACATCAAGAGCGATGGATCGAGGTTTTTCAAGGACAGAGAAGACTCTACCCACTTCTGGCCCCACATGCCCATTGCGATCACGACGTCTCGCAAATCCTTGCCAGCTTCAGTTGTCCTTCCCCCCTAGAACTGGGCCATTACTTTGGCCGCGAGAGGGGGATTGGGCATGGCGAGGAAGCGACATTCAGACGAAGACATCTTGAAGCTGCTGCGTGAGATTGAGCTGAAGCTGACGGCTGGTGGTGATGTG
>NZ_JBLBVK010000006.1:0-1151 GCF_047314965.1 Silicimonas lutimaris
GAACAGGACTGGTCTCCGGCCTTCACCGTGGGCCTGGCGTCCTACAGGTTCCGCGAGGTCGCGATCGCGCGGCCTCGCTTCGCGCCCCAGCTGGTCTGGGACGCGGCATCCGGCGTCGCTACTGGGGGAAGTGTGTAAGGCAAGTGGCCAATGGCTTCATGCTGGCATTCGCCGGCGCCCACCATGAAGCCGATGTGTGGAACTCGGACTGGCCATCCGGCAAAAGTGAGGAATAGCGCTATGACCTTGTTGGTTAACAAGCTCAAGACTTACAAAGACGATCAGAATGGCAATGCCACGATCGAGTTCGTTGTTCTGTTTCCGGCCTTTGTCTTCCTTTTCCTGACCGGCTTCGAAGCCGGTTATTACATGGTACGCTCGATGGCTCTGGAACGAGCGGTGGACGTGGCAATCCGCGACGTCCGCTTGGGCAATTCATCGGGACAGGTCCCGGGATATGCTGCTTTGAAGAGGCGTATCTGCGAAGAAGTCAGCGTCATCCCTGATTGCATGCAGTCGGTTCAGGTCGAACTGCAGCCCGTACCCAATTCTCCTGGCGCCGTGGCATCAGTTGCCGGTGACACAATACGCTGTGTAGACAGGAATGCTCCGCCGAACACGAACCAGCAAGGGGCTTATGACGCCGGGTCCGCGAACCAGATGATGCTGGTCCGCGTCTGCGCATTGTCTGAACCTCTGTTCCCGACAACCGGTATAGGCGTCGGCATGAGGGTGGACGGCCAGGGCAACTATGCCATCGTGACGACGACCGCATTCGTGAACGAGCCCGGCGCACGTGTCATCGGCAGCGGCAGCAGCGGGGGCATCGGCGCCGGAAGCGGGAGCAGTACGGCTTCCGAAAGCGCGATCTAGGGAGACGCTTTATGACTCTTCGTCTAACCAAATGGTTCCGCCGCTCTGAAGACGGCAGCCTCTCGATCGAGACGGTCTTTGCCCTTCCGATGCTGGTCTGGGCCATCACCGCGACCTTCGTCTTCTGGGACGCGTTCAAGACGCTGAACGTCAGCCAGAAGGCCACCTACACGGTCGCCGACATGCTGTCGCGCGAGACCCAGGCGATCAATGCCGACTATCTGACCGGCATGCACGAGCTGTTCGACTACCTGTCTTCCTCGCCCGGCGACAACGCG
>NZ_JBLBVK010000007.1:0-14673 GCF_047314965.1 Silicimonas lutimaris
GCTCAGATCGTCATCAATCACTGGCTCAGGCAGTACAATCACACCCGGCCGCATCAGGCACTCAACATGCGCCCGCCCGTTCCTGAAACCCTATTAGAGAAACCCCTGATCAGTGGCCCATACACAGGGGGCTAGACAAGATCAGGAGAAGCGCGGAGGTGGCGGATCGAAGCCAAGAATTGCAGATGAAAGGTGAAGGTTGTGCATGCTCAGCCGCGTTTTGCGCTGTTGGGACGCCAGAGACAGCTGCAGCTTCGTCGACGCGAAGATAACGCCTGCGCAAAACGGAGTGGCATGGCAGCCAGTATGATCCGCGATAGGGGTTCCACCTTGTTTTCCATGCTCATGGACGACGTCAAAAGCGTGGTAGTGAGTATCATCTGCCGGATGGGCATGCGCTTCGGACAAGGTAAGCGCCAGAAAAAGCGACGCCGCCAGCAATATGACGACGAATGATTTGCCCTGGCTGTAGCGGACGCGTTGCATCAAAGTATTCCGTTCGCTGCTTGTAGCGCGCGGACATAGGCCACGATTGCGTCCACATCGGACTTGGTCAGTCCATCTACCGGAGGCATATTTCCAAATTTCCAGTGATGCGCTCTCACGCCGTTTTGAGTGGCCAACCAGAAAGCGGCGTCGCCGTGGTGGCTCGGCTCATAGATTTTGTGAACGAGCGGAGGACCTGCACCGTCAACGCCGGCTGCGTTTTCCCCATGGCAAGCGACGCACTTGGCTTCGAAGCCGCGCTTTCCCATCAGGGCGATGTCAGGTAGGCTCTCTGGCACGGTAACGTTGGCAAGTGCCGGCCCTGTGGCCGGGTTTTGGGAAGGAGCAGGGATCGCGACGTCATCTGAGCCGTCGCGGGTCAGCACAAATCCCGCCGACAGCGCAAACGCAACTCCAATCGCCACATAGGCCAGTTTGCTCATCGTACCTGCCTAACCGTTTCTCTATGCCAGAAGTTCGGTCGTCTTACTCACGCGAAACCTAGTGCGGATGCCACTTGTGTTCAAATCAATGTGCTCACGGCAGACCAATCTACGCGGCCTTGTGCCCATTTCGCCTCTTCCTGCGTGAAATTACTCGACATTCCAATGCCATGCGTTATCGGCTACTCCGCTATTGGAACCCACTTAACGTCGATGTCATGGCCACGCACCTGTGATCCATATCAAGGACTACAACAGGGTGCACCGATATCACTCTTTTATTCACTCGGCAGGTCTCCAACGCCAAGACAGGCACAACGAAGTCTCTTCCGGTGATATTTTGAAAAAATAGGGGTGCTGATCCCCTAGAGACGCACTTTGAGAAAAAGGAGAGCATGATGAAGCGGACTGCAATTTTCTTTTCTCTCTCCGCTAGTCCGGCATTTGCCGACCCGGGGGATTACGGCCACATGATGGACTGGGGTTTCGGCCTCATGTTCGGTCCGGTTCTGTGGCTTATCGTGCTGGGCTTGATCGTAGCAGGCGTCATCTGGTTGGTCCGCAGCACAGATCAGAGCCGCACTGTTCACGGACCACACCATGCCAGTACTCCCGCGAATGGGGATGCCGAAGCCTTGGCGATACTGAAAATGCGCTTCGCCAAGGGAGAAATCGACGAAGAAGAATATGCTTCACGGAAGAAACTATTGACCAGTTAGGGCGCATGATTGCCATGAGGCAGCGAAGCCTCGCTTTTCGCTGGCGGCGTTTTGGAATGATCTCGCGTGATGTCGATATCTTCGGCACCCGTTTCGTCCAGGCAATTGTCTTCAACCTGGAGGGTGACAAGGAGGAAGCCGAACTTTTCCCGCAGCAGGTCATGCGCTGACGAAAGCACCTCGCTCCCGTTAGAGGCCGATCCTACCTGTAGATGGGCCGAGAAGACATTCTTTCCGCTTGTCAGTGCCCAGGCATGAATGTGGTGCACATCCTGCACCCCCTCGATGTTCTCGAGCGCTTCTGAGACTTCGCGCAGGTCTATGTCCGCTGGAGTGCCCTCCATCAGCATGTGAATGGCCTCCTTCAGAATTCCCCAACTCGCCCAAACGAGGACGAAGCCAAAAGCCATCCCAAGCAGTGGGTCGATTAGCAAAAAACCCGTGAACCGGATCACGAGCGCCGTGATGATGATGAGAAGACTGCCGACAAATGTCTGAATGATATGCCAAATCGCGCCGCGCGTGTTCAGATCACTCTTCCCCTCTCTCCAGAGCAATCCAAGCGAGATGAATTCGGTCAAAAGCCCGCCTGCCGCAGCCCAGAGCATAGGACCTGTTGGCAGATCGATAGGTGAAGAAAGCCGCATTGCCGCCATGCCAATGACGAAGAGCGTCATGGCAAGAAGAAATGCGCCGTTGACTGCTGCCCCGACGATTTCTGCGCGATACCAGCCGAAGCTGCGGTCTTCATCGGAAGGGCGGCGCGCGATCCGCGCAGCCACGATGGCCACCAATACGCCACCGACTGCCGAGAACGTATGGAAAGCGTCAGAAATGACGGCGATGGAGCCGGTCCACATACCGATGGCAAGTTCCACCACGAAGTAGATTCCGGTCAGCCAGGCCGAAATGGTCAGCGCCCGGTCGCCGCTGGGCAAATGTCCCG
This sequence comes from Silicimonas lutimaris, assembly GCF_047314965.1. Classification (NCBI taxonomy): domain Bacteria; kingdom Pseudomonadati; phylum Pseudomonadota; class Alphaproteobacteria; order Rhodobacterales; family Paracoccaceae; genus Silicimonas; species Silicimonas lutimaris. The sequence continues at coordinate 2,595 of NZ_JBLBVK010000007.1, forward strand.
AATGTCCGTGTTCCATGTTTTCCGCTTTCTGTTCTTGTCAGCTTCGCTTCAAAGCTTCAGGCCGCGCAGTCTCAGCGCGTTCCCGATAACCGAGACGGACGACAGGCTCATTGCCGCTGCAGCGATCATTGGCGAAAGCAGCACTCCGAGGATCGGATAGAGAACTCCGGCAGCCACCGGCACGCCGGCCGTATTGTAGACGAAGGCAAAGAACAGGTTCTGCCGAATATTGCGCATCGTCGCGTGCGCCAGACGCCGAGCGCGGACAATGCCGTTCAGGTCGCCCTTCACCAGCGTGACACCGGCGCTTTCCATGGCGACGTCCGCACCGGTGCCCATGGCGATCCCGACATCGGCCGCAGCGAGGGCCGGCGCATCGTTGACGCCGTCGCCCGCCATGGCGACGCTCAGGCCGTCTTTGCGGAATGCTTCGACCAATGCGCCCTTGTCCTCCGGGCTGACCTCGGCGCGAACTTCGTCGATACCAAGCTCCCGCGCGACAGCTTCGGCGGTGCGACGACTGTCGCCCGTGGCCATGACGATTTTGATTCCCTCCTCATGCAGCGCTCGGATGGCGTCGGGGGTCGAGGCTTTGATCCGGTCGGCAACGGCCACGATTCCGGCAAGCTGGCCCGCCAAAGCCAGAAGCATGGCTGTTTTGCCCTCGGACTGAAGGGCGGCCAGACGCTCTTCGATGGCCGAGATGTCGATACCCAGATCAGCCATCAGGGCAGGATTCCCAAGCGCAACGTCCTCGCCCTCGATCCGGCCTTTCACACCCTTGCCGGTCACTGCCTCGAAGTCCTCTGCAGGTAACTCGGGCACCGACCGGTCTGTCGCACCCGCCAGAATGGCTTCGGCCAGGGGATGCTCGGATCCACGCTCCAGCGCTGCAGCCAGCGTCAGAACACGCGCATCATCAACATCGCCCTGTGCGATGACGTCGGTCAGGCTGGGCTGCCCTTCGGTCAGTGTTCCGGTCTTGTCCACGATCAGCACGTCGACACCTGCAAGTCGCTCCAGCGCCTCGGCGTCCCGGATCAGGACGCCGGCCTGCGCGCCACGCCCCGTCGCGACCATGATCGACATCGGCGTCGCAAGGCCAAGTGCACAGGGGCAAGCGATGATCAGAACGCTTACCGCAGCCACAACCGCATAGGCCAGTGCGGGGCTCGGTCCCACGAGCAGCCAAACGAGAAAGGCAATCACGGCCACGGCGACGACAGCGGGCACGAAGTAGCTCGCCACACGGTCCGCCACCGCCTGGATCGGCGCACGGGACCGCTGTGCCTGCGCTACCATGTTGACGATCCGCGAGAGCACCGTGTCGCTGCCGACAGCAACCGCCTCCATCACGAAGCTGCCCGACTTGTTTAGTGTACCACCCGTCACCGTATCGCCCGCCGACTTCTCGACGGGCACCGGCTCGCCCGTGATCATGCTTTCGTCAACGGCCGAGCGGCCCTCGATTAGACGTCCGTCCACCGGGACCGCTTCGCCCGGGCGCACCCTCAGCCGGTCGCCAGACGTCACGGCGTCGAGGGGTACGTCCTCCTCGCCCGCGTCCGCGACCCGGCGCGCAGTCTTGGGTGCCAAATCCAGAAGCGCACGTATCGCGTCGCCGGTCCGGTCACGCGCGGCAAGCTCCATCACCTGTCCTACCAGGACGAGGATCAGGATCACCGCGGACGCCTCGAAATAGACTGGCGGCAGCCCGTCCATGCCCAGAAGACTTTCGGGGAAAACCCCCGGCGCGATTAGTCCCACGACGCTGAAGAGATATGCCGCGCCCGTGCCCAGCATGATCAGCGTCCACATATTCGGGCTACGGTTCACAACCGACGCCCAGCCGCGCTTGAAGAATACCCTCGTTAGCCAGAGAACCGGCGTCGCCAGCAGGAACTGCAGCCAGACGAAGGCGCGATGTCCGATCCATTCATCGAAGGGGATTCCCACATGGGTCCCCATCTCCAGCGCGAAGACGGCAAAGGCCAACGGTCCGCCAATCATCAGACGCCGCTTGAAGCCCACCAATTCGGGGTTCGGCCCCGCATCCGCCGTCGGCATCATGGGTTCAAGGGCCATTCCGCAGATCGGACAATCGCCCGGCCCCTCCTGCACGATCTCCGGATCCATCGGACAGGTATAGAGCGTTCCCTCTGGCATCGGCTCTGGCTCCGGCCTGTCCCCCAGGAACTGCTGCGGCTCGGCCTCGAATCTCTCCTGGCAGCGGCCCGAGCAGAAGTAGAACCTTTCGCCGTCATGCTTCGACATATGCTTCGCGGTGGCGCGGTTCACACTCATGCCGCAGACGGGATCCTCAGCTTCGATATAGGCGTCTGGCTCCGCCACGAACTTCTCGAGGCAACGCGCACTGCAGAAGTGATATTCATGCCCATCGTGGGTGTGGGTGGGCTTTCCCTTGGTCGGATCCACGGTCATTCCGCAGACGGGATCGCGAATAATGGCGGCTTCTGAATGTGCGTCGGCCATGGCTATCTCCTTTGAGTCGGAGGAGAGATAGGGCTTCCAGTCACTGGAAGGTCAATGCTCAATTTTCACCTTGACCTTCTAGTTGCTGGAATCTGTAAGATCAGTAGAGGAGGTTCCCAATGAATATCGGAGATGTAGCATCTGCCAGCGGCTTACCAGCCAAAACGATCCGTTACTACGAAGACATCGGCCTCGTACGACCCGCCCGCAGCGAAAACGGCTATCGCCACTTTCGCGAGACGGACTTTCATAAGCTAGCCTTTCTCGGCAGAGCGCGATCCCTGGGTTTTACGATCGAGGAGTGCCGAACCTTGATGTCTCTCTATGAGGATCGCGATCGGGCAAGCGCAGACGTGAAAAAAATAGCCGAAGAACATCTTGAGAGGGTCGAACAGAAGATTGGCGAATTGCAGAGCCTTCGATCGACTCTCAAACATCTCGTTACCAGTTGCCACGGCGACGCCCGCCCCGATTGCCCAATATTGGACGATCTTGCTGGAGAGAGCGACGAAAAGGTTGATTGATTAACGACTGCTCCAGCGCAACTTTCCAATGTTCTCAAGCCGACTGCTGGAATTATCGGGTAAGTGAGACCCCAAAGGCTGAGCTCTAACGCCCGTGAGACACCTAGATTCTAACCCATTGATCGAATTGAACCGCTTCCAATTGATCGTGGTACACCCTACACCATATTTTTTCGGGTTTTCGCAGTTTCGTGGAGTCCACTACGGAATCCCATTTGCTAAAGCAGCCATTGGTCGAACGGCGGCATTGTCCCGCTAAGCGGACGGCAGGCAGAAAACGCTCGATGACTGCTCCGAGCCCGAAGCGGACGACCGAAATTGCTGATGCCCGGTGCGTGTAATTACAGATTCTCCAGTTTCCACGGGATGTGCCTGCCAACGAGCCCTGTCTTTGGTGCGATGGTAGCAACTGCGACACTGACTCTCTTCCTATTCTAGAACTTGTGGCCTGCATCGTCTGCGACCCTACCCATTCCAATGCGCCTTGTACGGCGTGTCAGCCCGAGCAGTATCAGGATGCCGACTACCGCGGCGATGGCTGACCCCGAGAGAATTCCGAGCTTTGCGACGTTGAGCATCGCCGGGTCAAAAGCCAGTCCCGCGATGAACAGCGACATCGTGAAGCCAATCCCCGTGAGGAACGATCCGGCCAGAATGAACGGCCACGATAAGCCCGGCGCGAGTACCGCCAGGCCGGATCGGACGGCAATCCAGCTGAACCCCAAGACGCCGATCGGTTTTCCCACCACCAGGCCGACAATGATCGCCAGCGAGACCGGTTGTGCGAGATCGACACCCTGAATGGTGATGCCGGCATTTGCCAGTGCGAAGATCGGCATGATTGCAAAGCCGACCCAGGGGTGCAGCATCATCTCGAGCCGTTCGACTGGTGAGAGCGACTCAGTGACCGCTCTGCCGGCTTGACGCAGATCGCGGTGGCTGGCGGCATCTCCTTGTTGACGATCGCCGGTCGGAACGGCGAGTACTCGCCCAAGGATCGCACGCAGGCGGTCATCGCTCACCCATATGCGCGTTGGCGTCATCAGGCCCAGAATGACACCGGCAATGGTCGCGTGGACGCCGGAAGCGTCGAAGCATAGCCAGACTGCCGCGCCCAGAAGGAAATAGACCGGTACGCTTCTGATCCCGAGTCGCGAGGCGCCTGCGACAATACCAATCCCCAGAAAGCCCAATCCGAGAGCTAACCAGTTCAACGCCTCGCCGTAACCGAATGCGACCACGAGGATTGCACCGACATCGTCAAAGATGGCCAGAGACAGCAGGAACAATCGCAAGGTGGGCGGGATCCGGCTTCCGAAGAGCGCCAGGCACCCGATCACGAAGGCCGTATCGGTTGCCATCACGGTTCCCCAGCCGTGCATACCGGGCTGGCCGGATATTATCACAAGATACAGAGAGACCGGCGCGACCATGCCACCCAAGGCGCCTACGAACGGCAGGGCGGCCTGTCGAGGGTTCCGCAATTCGCCCAGCACCAACTCGCGCTTGAGTTCCAGAGAGAGCACGAAGAAGAAAAGGGTCATCAGACCGTCGTTGATCCAGTGCCGCAGAGAGCGGGTGAAATCCAACGAGCCGAATGTCAGGCCAATGGGCGTCTCCCAGAAACGAAGAAAGCCTTCCTGCCACGGCGAGTTGGCCAGCCCCAAAGCCAGCAGAACAGCCAAGAGAAGGAGCATGCCTGCTGCCGCTTCGATTTTGAGGAAGCGTGCGAAGGGCTTCGTTATGCTGTCGGCGGCCTCGTGGGGCAAAGTCATGGGATCGTCGATCATGTGACGAGAATGCCTTTTCTGGCTGAAAGCGACACCAGCGTAGCACCACTTGCTCGGCGGCACCCTTGCTTGCCTCATAGTCTGTGAAGCTTATCACACAGAGTTCAGGCTGACAGTGCGCGTGCTTCTTTAAATCGCAAAAGTGTGGAGCTTTGCTGGTGCCAAGGGTGAAGCGCGAGCAGTATTAGCGCTTCCTCAGCTTGATGCACCTGCTATTTCCGAATGGGAAGGAGGTGCCATCGGCGATGCAGTTCCGCCTTGAGCGAGCGTTTAAACCAGCGGCCTGCGAACGGAGTTACCACCATCGATGATCTGGTTGATAAGTCCAGCCACGGACCGGTGTGATTCCGTTTCAGCCTCTGATCCCTTGGCGTTCTCATGGCTTGCTGCGGCGTCGCGGAGGAACGCAGATCGCCCCTGTTTCCCAAAAGATACGCGCAGGTCGGTCTCGCCGCCCTTACACAGGTCAGTGCGGGCGACTGCCAATAGGACGGCCGCAGCCGGTTCGGTGCCCGGGACTAACATGCGTCAGCGCCGGTCGAACGTTCTCGAAGTACAAGAGAAGAAATCGTTCGACTGGTCCGTCCCGAACTCCAAGGGGCCGTCAACAGTGCTGAGCGAAGGATCTGTCAACATCGTGGAGGCCGGAGATGAGCGTGCGTTCATCCAGTTTGAGGGTGACTTTCCTGCACCCGTTCAGCCTAGCCGGTTTTCCGGACGAACTTCCGGCCGGGGACTATGAAGTCCTGATTCAGGAAGAACTTCTCCGCGGGCAAGGTTTCGAAATGTATCAGAGGACGGCGACCCATATGACCGTTCCTGGCAGGGGGGATCGGGCGGGTTGGATGGAACTGCACACGATATCAGAGCGCGACCTGAATGAGGCGCTGAGCCGGGATCAAGGTCCGACAGAGATGAACAACCACAGCGAAGCGGCGCTTTCTCCGCAGGAGGACTTGAAATGAATACTCCCGAATGGCTCAAACCCGGCATCTATGGTGCCGTGATCGGTGCTGTCTTTGTCGGCGTCGTCGGATTTTCCTGGGGTGGCTGGGTGACCGGCGGCACTTCTAATGACCGGGCGGTGGCGATGTCCCGTAACGATGTCGTCGCCTCAATGGTACCGGTCTGCCTCGACATGGCGCGGTCAGACCCGGCTCGGGCGGACAAGCTTGCAACGATCCGGGCAGCCTCGACCTACCAGAGGCGCGATGCTCTCATGACAGCCGGCTGGGCGACGATGCCAGGAACCGATGCCCCAGACCGAGACATTGCGCAAGCCTGCCTGAAGGAACTGGACCTCTGAGGTCATGCTGTTCAGAGCCGACGATGTGATGGCGCAAAACGGGTCGCACCGTCAAACGCGCAAGCCAGGCATCGCCCTGAGTGCAAAAACCGAGATAGGAGCTTGCGATGCCTTCTGATGACAATGGGCCGGAAGATCGCGGACCTTGGAAAAACAAGCAGACCCGCGTTCCCCCTGAGGTTGACGCAATTCTCAGGCGGGGCCGGGATCGGCTGCACGGCATCCTGCCGGACGGTCTGCCACCGGTGAAGCGTCTTGCAAGCGGGGCCGCCATTGCGCTTGCGGCGTTTGGGGCGTGGTCCTCATATTACACGGTGCCGAGCGACTCCGTTGCGATTGTCCAACGGTTTGGGAAGTACGCGGCCGAGGTCCCTCCGGGGCTGCACTTCAAGATCCCGTTCGGGATCGACGTCACTACGTTGGTCCCGGTCAAGCGCCAGCTGAAACAGGAGTTCGGGTTCACAACTCCGGGTGCCTCCGATCCCTATCAGAGCCCGACGGACGGTCGCCGCGAGACCGAGATGGTGACTGGCGATCTCAACGCCGCGCTCGTGGAGTGGGTGGTGCAGTACCGGATTTCCGAACCCCGGAAGTTCTTGTTTGAAGTGCGCGAGCCAAGCGCGACCCTGCGTTACGTCTCGGAGTCCGTCATGCGCGAAGTTGTGGGAGACCGCACAGTCGACGAGGTGATCACCGTCGGGCGCCAGGAAATCGAAAGCGAAGCCCTGCTGAAGATGCAGGCGCTTGCGACCAAATACGCGATGGGCATCAGCATCGATCAGGTACAGCTGAAGAACATCAATCCGCCACAGCCGGTTCAAGCCTCGTTCAACGAGGTCAACCAGGCACAACAAGAGAAGGAGCGGATCATCAACGAGGCCCGCCGCGAATACAACCGCGTCATACCTCTGGCAGAAGGCGAAAAAGACCAGCGCATCCGCGAAGCCGACGGCTATCGCCTGAGGCGGATCAACGAAGCCGAGGGCGATGCGGCTCGATTCACGGCGCTCCTGACGGAATACCGCCAGGCCCCGGAGGTGACCCGGCGCCGGATCTACATCGAAACCCTGCAGGATGTTCTGCCGGGAATTGGTTCCAAGATCATTGTTGACGGGTCCACGGCAAGCATCCTCCCGCTTTTGAACCTTGATCGACGGACAGGAGAGCAACGATGAAGACCCTTTCGCTTATTGCCTCGGGGATCGCGGTTGCCGGGGTCGTCGCTGCGTCATCCGCCGTCTACACGGTCGGCGAGGTCGAGCAGGCCATCATCACCCAGTTCGGCAAGCCGGTCGGCGCGCCGATCACCGAGGCTGGTCTCAAGTTGAAACTCCCCTTCGTTCAGGAGGTTAACCGGATCGACAGCCGGGTTCTGGAGTGGGACGGCTCGCCATCGGACATGCCCACCAAAGACAAGCTCTATATCTCGGTCGATCTCTTCGCGCGCTGGAAGATCACCGATCCTCTGCAGTACTTTTTGCGCCTGCGCGACGAACGCAGCGCCCAGTCGCGCCTCGATGATATCCTCGGCAGCGAGACGCGGAATGCTGTCGCCAAGCACGAACTCATCGAGATTGTGCGCACGACCAGGGGCCGGACGCCGCTTCGGGACACGCTTCTGACTGATCAGGAGCTTGCCCAGGACATTGGCGCACTGGTTCCCATCACGAAGGGGCGGGCGCTGGTCGAGCAGCAGATCTTCGAGGCGGCCGCGGAGAAGGTGCGCGTTTTCGGGATCGAGCTTCTCGATATCCGCTTCAAACGCATAAACTACAACGAAAGCGTGCGACCCAAGATCTATGACCGCATGATCTCGGAGCGCCGGCAGATCGCCGAAAGATTCCTGTCAGAAGGCAACGGCGAAGCGGCCCGTATTCAAGGCAACCGGGTGAGGGACCTGAACAAGATTCAGTCCGAAGCCTATCGCGCTGTTGAGGAAATCCGCGGTGCCGCCGATGCCGCAGCAGCAGCAATCTATGCGGGCGCCTACAATGTCGATGCCGTTTCGGTGGAATTCTACGATTTTGCCCGAACCATGCAGGCCTACGGCGACATGATCTCCGACGACACGACGCTTGTCTTGACGACCGACAGCGATCTGTTCCAGTTCCTGCGCGGCATGCAGGGCGAGGCAGACCCAATTCGCGATCCGGGCAGCGCCCCAGGCGACGGTGGCGTGGCGTCGATCGGCAGGGCCCGACCAGCGCAAAACCCCGCGACGCCAATCGTGACACAGACGGAGGTCGAAGCAGGCCGATAGGTTCATGGTGGAAGGCTTAAAGCATGAATAGAGGGTATCAATCGGGAAGTACGTCAATCACATCTGGACCACCGAGGTCGGTTTCTTTCCGCTTCTGAGTAAGACACACCCACTAAACTTCCGTGCACCTAACCTGCGTCAGCGCACGATTTTCGCTTGGCTGGTAGGTGGATGGCAAGAGCTGGATCGCGATGACGCGAGGGCCTGCCTGCCCACACTCGAGGACACGACATCCAGCGTCGCACCGCGCTGCGAGGAGGACAATACGCTATGACATCAGTCAAATATCTTACCAGTACGGCCGCAGAGACCACCGACCTCGAACGGCGTGTGCTGGCCCATGAACGAATCCTGCAAGCTCTGATCGCCTACATGGCCCGTACCGAGCCGCGTTTCGTCGACCACCTGCGAGAACGGTTCGTAGAACAGATGAGATTGACCCAGCGCGAGCACGACCACCGCGAAACCGATGATTATACGGAAGAATTCATGCGCGCCGTGATGCTCCTTGGAGAAGCGCGCGCTCCCAACGCGAAGGAGCCGGAAATGACCGATAGGCATCCCATGCCGCCGAAAAGCAAAGGAGGACAGGGTTCTTCAATGAACCGGCCACCGCAGCGCGGTGGGGTTCAGGTACGCGAAAGGAACGGCATCTGGGAGGTGCAGGTCGATGGCAAATTCCGCGGCGACTACCACCAGAAGGAACATGCTCTTGCCGCTGCGGCCCTGCACAAGTTGTCGCCCCGATGACCGGTAGCACTCATCCGACACTCCCACGGGACTTCTCGATCCAAGTGGCCGAGAACGAAGGCATGCCAACGAGACCGAATTCCAGGGGCTCCCCGCCGCCGCCCGCGCCCACGCGACGGCTCACCGGAACGCTCACGCTTGGGTCATCGAAGAAACGCGGGGCAACCGGCGCACTCTGGTCTTCCAAGGAGCAAGCGGCGATGAGACAGCCGCTGGCAAGGTTGACCTCGAGGCTGGCCATCGTGGCTGGAATGATAGCGTCGCTGGCCTTCCCCGTCCTTGCGCAGGATGGCACTCGCCCGATGCCTCGGACGCTCATCCTTGCAAGATGATCATGACATGACCAGGCGCGGCCGTGTGTCCGGCATGCGGGTCAGCATCGGGTGCCGTCTGCGATACAGCTTCCCGCAACCGACGCCACTGATCGCGCTGCTGAACGTGCACTACTCGCGCTTCGGCGATCTGGAGCGTGCCGACTATCTCGTGACGAAGCCGAGCGTGCCGCTCGAAAGCTATCGCGATGGGTTCGGCAACTGGTGCACGTGACCTGCCCCCCATCGAGTGGTCCGGTTTCAGTCTTAGTGCATGACGGGTCCTGGCGCTACGGCCGGCGTGGCCGGCGAAGCGGCTCCGGATGGCGGAGCCGGCCACTGGACGACCTCTGGAGCTGGCGGCCGACATCGAACCGGACCTGTCCGCGGCAAGAACCAACTCCAGATCTACTTCAAGCAGCTCAGGTGCATGTGACTGAGTGCAGACTGTTGCGCCGAACAGTGCCAGCACATATCCGCGAAGACCGGAAACAGAATTGGTCATAGCAGCCTGCCTTCTCCATGGATGCCCCAGAGCATCCAGGAAGCCTTTTCGTTTGTATGTCCTTCAAACGCAGGACACCGACCGAGCGCCGATGTCCGGGAAATGAGCTGCCGTGGTCAGATTGATGACAACCGCGAATGTCTCATTTGTCCGCCTAGCAGACGCTGGGCGAAAACCGCTCAATGACAGCTTCGAGCCCCATACTGTCAGATGCAGCATCGCTCTCGAAGGTCGGCTTCCACGGATTTATGCTGCGAGTGCCGGACCGCGTTCCATTTGGGTCTGTCCGTTCTTAACCGGGATCAATGAAGCCTGCTGCGCTTTGGCGCACCTCCTGTCAGACGCCCGGTTTCTCGGGCCGCCTCAACAGGAGAAACTTCATGACCTTCGCCGACGCCACTGCCACGCTGCCTGCCGGGCGCGCAGCGCCACTTGCCTTTAACGAACACGCCGCGATCCGGGCGCGGCGCCTGGCCGCCGCGCTGCTGCTGGGACAGTTCGTCTTCATGTGGGGCGCGTTCTTCGTGCTCGCCCCGTCGATCCAGTGGCCTGCTTCGCTGGGCTTACCGGCGGCAGAGGCGCGCTGTCACGGTCTTGGGGTTCGGTGGAGAGTTCGATCCTGCATAGCGCAGGATCGCCTCTCCACCCGATCCGTGGCTCTTGTCGCCCCGGTTATTGGAAGACAGTACCGGAGAGGTCGAAGTCGTCGACCGCCCCGTCGCCCCGAATGAAAATCCGGTGGTTGAATCGCACGTAGTTGAGTTCGCCAGACGGATCTTCGAGCAATTCGCCAAGGGCTCCCTCGTTCGGGCCTTCGGTGATGATAAAATAGCCATCAGCCGTGTTGGCCACATTGGCAGGCGCGGGATCCGATCCGCTGGTCAAAGCGGAGAACTGCACAAACACATATTTGTCGCCCTCTTTGCGGATCTCGATGTTTTGCGAATTCCCCTTGAAGACGCCGACGAAGGGATCGAGCACAGCCGGATCAACACCCGCTGCGACCGGAGAGTTGGCCTCGATTCCCGTGAAGGCTTTGACCATTGCATTCGCAACTTTCTTGTAGGCCTCGGATCCGCGATCGCTGTGGACCAAAACCACCACGGCAAAGTCGCGATCCGGGATCAGCTGCAGGAAGGACCGCGTGCCGGGCCAATTCCCGCCGTGGCTGGGGCTGGTGACCCCGTCGTAATCGTGGATGAACCACGTCAACCCGGTAAAGTCGCCGGCCTCGGCCTCGACTGCCGGAGCGTGGGCATAGTCCAGCGCTTCTTTGGACAGCATCTGGTTCCCGGCGGCGTCCTTTCCGTCCAGCTGAAAGCGGGCGTATTTCAGCATGTCGTTGATCGTCGAGCGGAGCGCGCCGGAGGCTGCCGATTCCTGGATCAACGGAATGTAGTAGGGCTTGAGATCGTTGATGTTGCCTTCGCCGTAGATCGGCGGATGACCCCATGCGTAATCTTTGGCCGGCGGGGTGGGGTCGTAGTTAAAGGATGACGAATCCATGCCGAGCGGAGTCAACAGGTTCTCTTCGATCAGGTTCTCGATCGACTTTCCGCCGGCATGCGACACCACATGGGTTGCGAACGTGATGCTGGTGTTGTTGTACATCCAGGTTTGACCGAACGGATAGAGCTGCTCGACGTAAGCCGCCTGGAGCATGACCTTCTCGCTGATCGACCCGCCCGGGGGAACACGAAGGAACCCATGGTCGCCATACCAGCCAGCGCGATGGTGGAACAGGTCAACGACCCGGGCTTTCGACGTTGCTTCCGCATCCGCGACCCTCCACCACGGCAGGAGGTCGACGACACGCGCGTTCAAATCCAGCTCGCCCCGTTCGGACAGCTGCAGGGCCACCGTCGACAGGAAGGTTTTGGTCACAGAGCCAATTTGAAATTGCGTATCGGGGGTAACGGCCTCGTCGGTGCCTACCTTGGTGATGCCGAGGCCGGCGCTGTAAGTGTTGGGCCCATGGATGACCCCGATACCAAGCCCCGGTGTCCTTCCCCCCTAGAACTGGGCCATTACTTTGGCCGCGAGAGGGGGATTGGGCATGGCGAGGAAGCGACATTCAGACGAAGACATCTTGAAGCTGCTGCGTGAGATTGAGCTGAAGCTGACGGCTGGTGGTGATGTG
>NZ_JBLBVK010000008.1:0-21350 GCF_047314965.1 Silicimonas lutimaris
TCCGTTCCACATGCCAAACCGGACATCTGACAAAGAGACTCGAATGCCGCCTTCGAGCCCTTTCCGGAAGTGACCAACCAGAAGCCCTCGCAAATGCAGCATGAACACCTCTGAGCCTGACCGCTGCGGCTCAGAAGGAAAGCGGTCATCCGTGACCGATGCAGCGAGATCTCAGACCTCAAGGTCCAGGTTGCGGACAACTCCGGCGGTGTCCACCTATGGACGAACGTCCGCTTCAGAGAGACGTGTCCAGTTTAACCCCACCAGAACCGTCAGCAGCACAGCTAGGGTTGTTAAAGCGGATTTAAGAATTGTGGCTGAGCTAGTGGCGTAAACCAGTGGAACAGAAATCTCTGGCCAGCTCCAAATCATGGCCGCGATACCAAGGTTTTCGACATAATCGAACAAAGCGCTACCAACCGAAAAGGCAATGCCAAAGCGGACAAGTTTTCTGTTTGGCATGCGTTGCCCAAACCGGCAGATCGTGGCGATCAAAGTCAACGCGAGCATGAATGGATAAAGTGTGTCCAACGCGATCTGGTGACTGAGATAATACGCGCGCCCTTCCACTCCCAACGCTTCAAGAAGCGTCGCCGCCTCTTTGGAGCCATAGCCGAAAGGACGCATGTCGAATGGGACGCGCCCTGAGACCGCTTCGATATGGGCGAGCGTGACATTGATCATCAGCAAATAGATTGATGCACCTATCAGTCCTGAGCCAACCGCAACTTTTCCAATGTGTTTTGACAATTTTCTGTTCGTCATTTTGTAAACTCCTTGATCCGTGCCACACATGCCCTCAGACGCGGTCACCCGCATTATCATTTGATAAGGCACGCTCAGATGGATTTACGGACGTTTCTGATGCAGTCTCCCGACTTGTCAGATATGGCTTGCGCGGAGGATTTTGCGTCTGATTGGAAACGAAAGCGTTTGAACAAGGGGGCGCACCTTACCCGGCAGGAACAACCCGAAACAGACGAATTCGTTCTTTTGGAAGGCTGCTTGGTGAGCAGTATTTGTGACCAAGACGGCAAAGAAGTCAGCGTCGAGTTTTATGTGGGTCCCTGCGTTATCACGCCAAATATCGCTCGAACGCGCAATGGTGTGTCGCTCGTGTCCATTGCGGCAACGACCGATGCCCTGCTTGCAAGGATCGACAGTGATCTACTTTCAAATCGGATGATTTCATCTGAACCCATCCGAAATTGGGCCAATGGTGTTCTGCGGGACGCGCTAAGCCGGAAGGTAGATCGAGAGTGGTGCCTCGCCGCGCTTAAAGGAGCTGAGCGGCTCACTTGGTTTCGCCAAGCATTCCCCGGCTATGAAGACATCTTTCCCCATATGTTGATTGCATCCTTTTTAGGGATCACACCTGTCACCATGAGCCGTTTACGCACCGGCGACAAACACTGACAGAAGGCGGCCATTCGTGCGTCTTGCAGCATCGGTCAAAGAGGGCTCGAACCGGACTACTGCGCCGCAGAAGTGTCGGTCGAACCCTTGGTTCGCAAAGCGGTCGTTGGTCGAGAGACATTAGACTGTCGGCGTCGGCGCGGTGCCGATGCCTGGTGCGGGAGGGCTGGATGGAGACCCCATCATGTCCAAAATCCAACTCCCGGCAACTAGGCAGGTACGTCCGCCATGGAACAAGGGCCGACTGATCGGCCAGAAGCGTCCTCTTCTACCCAAGCAGGTTTGGTCCATTCGAGCCAGGCTGGAACTCGCGGATAACCCACGGGACCTGGCGCTGTTCAACCTTGCGATCGACAGCAAGCTCCGCGGTTGTGACCTCGTTCGTCTGCGTGTCAGTGACCTTGTCGTTGGCGGCTCCGTCCGTGACCGCGTTTCGGTCACACAGAGCAAGACCGGCAGACCCGTTCAGTTCGAAGTATCCGAGAACACCCGAAACTCGATCCTTGTATGGGTCAGGTCCCCCTCAATGATCGGTTGCAGGTACCTGTTCCCTAGCAGGTTCCACGGTTCACCCCATCTGTCGACGCGACAGTACGCCCGTCTCGTCAGGGACTGGGAGTCGGCGATCGGCCTCGATGCAAACGCCTATGGGACGCACTCCCTGAGACGGACCAAGGCCGCGTTGATCTATCGGAAAACTGGGAACCTGCGGGCCGTACAGCTTCTGCTCGGCCATACGAAGGTCGACAGCACAGTCAGGTACCTCGGCGTCGAACTCGACGACGCGCTGAGCATCGCCGAGAAGATCGAAATCTGAGGAACTGGCGGGCGGCAGCGGTCGTCCGCCATCTCAGACCGGACATCATTCACCGTCGGCAGCAGCGGCCGCATCGAGCCCAAGGCAGACGTTCAGTCCCACAATCTGGTTAGCGCAAAGGCTTGCCAGATTGGATGCCGTGGCATGGGTTTCTCAGCCTTTACTGAGCGTTATGCAGCAAGTCTTTTGCTCGGTCCCGACCAAGTTCAATCCTGCAGGAGTTGATCCCAATGCCTGTACCCGAGCCACCACCAAAAGTGGCGCCGATATATTCGCAATGAGCATCTCTATACGCTGCCCAGGCTGCTTGTGACGCTTCTAGTGCTGGCGCGGCGACTTTGCGACCGGTAACCTCATCAAGCTCTTCCGCGGAACTCTTCGCAAATCCCAAATAGATGTCGATCGTGGCATCGACCCTTTGGAGCGTGTCAGCTACGCACGCGCCGATCTCAACCTGACTACCCCCACCGCATTCGGTGGCGGGGTCGGCAGAAGCGGGAAGCGTCAGGTAGGACAACAGCGTCAGCGTTGCATAGAATTTTTTTCTCATGACAGGTTCCTCATACACCTATAGCGTTTCAGTGTGCTAACTCCGGTGAGTTCCTATGCATTTGACGCCAAAGGCAAGTGCATTAATGCAAATCCGAGTTGGACAAACTACGCGGGATCAGGATGTGGATGATTTCGGACCTCGTAGAGGGCACAGAGGGACGCCCGGTGCCATGCAACCCCTGACCGTCTTTCGCCATTGGTCTAGTTGGGATACCCAAAAGAGCAGTCATGCGTTTATTAACTTGATTCACCTGCCAACTCGGTGTCCGATCATGGTCCATTGTTAAGGAGGGTTGCTCCATGCTCACCACCATGAAACGCATTCTGCCCATGACCTTAGCCTGCCTTGTTGCCGCCACTTCGGCTCAGGCTGAATGGAGCTTCAGCACGGGGATCTATCCCAACGCCTTCATCCAGACCGACAAGGCGACGCTTGAACTGCAGTGCGACCGGGTGCGTTTCGCGCCCGCAGGCTACGAGGACTCGCAGGACATCGTCACCAAGCAAGGCCTGTCGTTCCGATTCATGAAGAACGGCACCGCCGAGACCGGGGCGTTCCAGGCCGGGGCGTCGAACGCGGAGATTTCGATCGTCGACAACTATCCCGTCGAAATCCGGTTCTACGACCAGGGCGATTACGACTTCGTTCTGGACCAGATTGCCCGGAACGCCGTTCTGAACCTGTCGATGATCGACCAGGACATCACCTACGGCATCTTCACGCTCAAAGGCTCGTCCGCCGCTGTCAAATCGTTGCGCGCGGCCTGCAACTCGGGCGCATCGGCGTCTCAGTCCCAAGGCATGGAAGCGCCTGAGGGTATCGTCTACTGCGGCGGCGGAGCCGTTCAGCGGGTCATCGAATACGCCATCGTGGGCCAACCCGGAGACCAGTGGGATGCCATCGTCACGGTAAATGGCGAAACCGTCCGTGCCATGACCGCATACAGCTACTTCGGAAACTCC
The DNA here is from genome assembly GCF_047314965.1 of Silicimonas lutimaris. NCBI lineage: Bacteria > Pseudomonadati > Pseudomonadota > Alphaproteobacteria > Rhodobacterales > Paracoccaceae > Silicimonas > Silicimonas lutimaris. The sequence goes on from NZ_JBLBVK010000008.1 coordinate 3,749, forward strand.
AAGCCGCCGGCCGGTTTCCAGGTCGCGCTTCTGGGCGAAGACCGGTCCGAGTACCTTGTCTTCAGTGACGGTGGTCGGAACTGGATCGAGTTCGGCGACTACACCTACGAACAGTGCAATTAACGAGTTGTTTGGAAAGGCGATCACAGGCTCTTGCCAAGAAGAGGGCTTCTGCATCAGCCGTCCTCTCAAATTCGTAATCGAGTTAACGAAGACATGAACCATGGAAAGGCAATCAACATGAACACAACATTTAGAGTCGTTTCCGGCTTGCTCATGGGAACTTTGCTGACAGCTTGCGTGGAAGATACCGGCTCCACAACCTCGACGCCCAATCGCGCAAACCAGGACTGTTTGACCGCGGTCGCCCAAGCGACAGGTAACAGTCAAGTCAGAGTCCTTTCTTCCGAGGCCCGCGAGGCCAATATCCGAGTGGTCGTCGGCGTTGGACCAGATGCAGCACCTTGGCAGTGCATCACCTACGGAGACGGAACAACCGAAGGCATCATGTCTTTGACTAACGAAGGCAGCCTCTGACGCAGCCCCGGCGCGTCTCCTAGGCATCGCTTTCCGGGCGTCGATGGCGCAACTTGCAGCCGCCCGTTTTTTCCGGGCGGTCTCTACCTCTTGGATGGTTCGGACAGGTGCGCCAATCGCTCACCAAGGTCAAATGGTCGATGCAGGCTTAATGAATAAAGGACAGAACAAGCATGTGGTCGCTCGTTGAAAGCATTGGCAAAGCCCATTTGCGGCTCCTCTTGGCAACCGTCGGCGCGTCGTTCTTTGCCGTCTCGGCGGACGCCCAGGACTGGTCGGGACTGCCCGAGCAGTTCGTGGCGAAGATCAAGGCTGCCCAGCAGGCATGTTCGGAATTCGATAACGGGCAGTTCGCCCTGGAATACGGAGCCGTGCACCGCGTCGACCTTGACGGCGATATCTATCGGGATTGGGTTTTGGATGAGGCAGGCTTTGCCTGCTCCACCGCCGTCTCGCTCTATTGCGGTACCGGCGGTTGCATGTCTCACTTCCTGGTCGAGGATCGTGTAGTCTCGCTCTTCAATCAGGGATGGGACATGGCGAACATCGGCCCGTTCCGCGTCCTGCTTGCAGATGTGCATGGCTCGCTATGCGGTGGCATCAACCCTACGCCGTGTATCGTGGCCAGCGTCTGGGATGCGGAGGAAAAAGTCTGGCGCAGCACTGCCGCAAAGTGGGAGTAGATATGCAGAGGCTATTCAAAAAAACGATGACCGGCATCGGTGTCTGCGCTTATGTCCTGGCACTGACGGGATGCGTGGAAACCGCACCTGAAGTCGCGATCAGTGAGCCTGACCCGGAACTGGTCTTTGTCCGAGGTTACCGCGGTGCTGCGGACGAATGCCAACTGGTCGGGGAAACTGCATTCACGGTCGATTTCCTTGACGATGCGGCCGATCTCGTAGCCTGCCCGACCGGAAGCGCTGCGATGGCAAGCCTCATGGCCGAAACCGGAGCGCCGATGCTCACCCAGACAAACAGCTTTACGCTCTTCAGTATTGGAATCCGCTGAGGAACTCGGATCAAGCGGGTCATCTGGGGCTCAAAGTGTCGTAGAAGGCGATTGGGTCTGTCTAGTCCACGCGCCGCCAGCTCGGGTCAAGAGCGTACAGCTCTTTGACAGTTCCCGCACCGTGAGCCGCGCCATAGAGAACGATCACATCTCCGGTTGCGTCATGGATGGCCTCCGCCAAATGCTCATTTCGCCAGTCGATCGTAACGCGTGTGATTTGCGTCACGTCTGCGGTCGGCATGACGAACTCCCCGATCGGCGTGGTCAGGTTTTCCTCGCTGATCTCAAGCGGCCCAACTAGTCTCTCGTAGGCATCAGCAAGTTCCGCTGGCGTCAGGTCGACGTTGACATCCTTGCCTCCGGGAAACCCAAGGAACTGCGCGTTGTCCTGCGCCACCAAACCACCAGATACATTCTCTGCATAGAAAGTCGGTGAGGGGAGAAAGCCAAGCATGGCACGAACCCTGCGCTTGTCTTCGAGTGTCGCTGCATCGAAGTCGATAAACTCGTAGAAAAGGTCCATTCCTTGTGCTTTGAGTTGCTTCACTTCGCTCGCCACGGCTTCATAAAAAGCCGGCTCAGCCTGGTGGATCATCGGAATAAAGTGGAGGAACCGCGATCCGTTCGTGAACGTGAATACTCTTGCACTGGACGCCGATCCATCCACGTAGAACTATTCCTCGGAGAGTGCGCCTATATCGCCTTCTGGCCCTTCTAGCATAACTCCGATGTGCTGAGACGCTCCCGCAAATGATACCCAAACGGCCATAACAACGGTTGCGACACTGGTTCTAAAAAACATCACACGTTTCTCCTTTGGCCGGCGGCGCCCGCCCGAGTATTGGCAGAAAGCCGGTGTTCGGGAAAGATCACGGAAAGCTAATCCAAGATGGCCGGGTCTCGAACGGCGGGAGGAAAAAATGGGATTTGCAACTGCGGTTCGGACGTGTCTGTCCAAGTACATTTCATTTTCCGGCCGAGCATCGCGACCGGAGTATTGGTGGTTCCTCCTGTTCGTGGTGCTTGGTTCCCTCGTGTTCGGACTACTCGACGGGGTCTTGTTCGGTGTGGATATTGAGACGGGGGAATCCCAAGGTGCTCTGGCGCCGCTCTGGCAGCTGGCCATGTTCATTCCGCTTCTTGCGGCAGGATGGCGTCGACTTCAGGACACCGGGCGACCCGGCTGGTACATTCTCTTGCCAATGCTTGTGTCACTGGTTTCTGTCGTCGGACTGTTCCTGGGCATCTTCACCTTTGGAGTCATGGAACAGAATGTCGCCGATCCTGACAGTCTACGGGGACCGGCTGCGGTGTTGGGTCTTACCGGTATTGCCGTGATCGGAATCGTCCAGCTTGTGCTGACCGTTTTGATGCTTTGGTGGCTGACAAGGCCGTCCGATCCAGGCGCAAACGCTTATGGTTCGCCTGCGGCAAGCTAATCCGTCCAAGATTTCGGCGATCCATATCTCCTCGAAGGCGATCGTAGATTCACAATCGTAAGATCAACCGAGGAGAATTTATCCAATAGCTCAAGGGGCTGGCATCAGGCGCCATCCCTTGAACCAGACTGCGAGAGCCTCGCTTACATGCGATTGAATGCGATAATTTGGTCGTCCGAATTCACAGAGCAGCGGAAGGTCGTTCCGCCAGCATATACGGAGTAGTTCCGTGTTCCGAAGGCATCGAAATTGATCGGGTTCGCAGAAGTTTGATCGTAACTCACCCGCATGAGCGACGCTCCACGCTCGCGGCACTCAAATGCGCCGGGGTCTTCAATCGCATCGCCAACTTCCACGCATCCCGCGAGTGCCAAGGCAACTGTTCCCGCTGCCATTATTCGTCCGATCATCTGTCTTCCCTTCAGCCGATTTTTTTCCGATTCACGTCGTCGGAACCACTACGTGGCTTTTGATGGTATGAAGTATGCTGCAGGTTTGGAAGAATTTATTTGGAGAAACAGATTGGGAGCTGTCTACGCAGCGGCATCTATTTTATTGAATGAGATTTTGCGCGGAGCCGGGAGCAGAACATCCTGCATGACTAGCCTTGCTCGACCACATCGGTCGAATAGAAATAGGTCCCGCAGATATCCTCTCCGGATACGGCCCGTGGAATTTCTGTGCCGGTGAACAAGGCGACTCCCAGGTACCTAAATCCAGAGAGATCCTCATTCCAAGCTGCGATGTAGGTGACCGGCCGGTCCCCACACAGCGTATTTCCCTGCCGAAGTGAACCAGCATCTCCCGAGACGCGGAACACCTGTGCAAGAGGTATGTCGCCTGAAGCTCCCCAACTACCCGGAGCAGATTGGTCAACGAGATCAAGTTCGAGAACACTGCCCGTCTCAAAAACCATGCGATCCGCAGATAAGATCACCGGCCCGGTAATCGCCAAAGCCGTTTCGCTATAAGGATTGAAGGCCTTCCCAGCGTCCTCAATTGGTTGAGAGTTTGCTGAACCGCCCAAGGCGCCAATCAATATCAATGTAACGAACGCCCAGCGATGCATATCTTTCCCTCAAAGGCCTTCTGGGGGGACGGCCAACCTAGCCAAGTCTAGAAGTTAGGCGATTTCATGGGTTTGGTCAATCCGGCGTCCCAATTTTGATGAGGCCTTTGTCTGTGTTGGCTCATCGAGGCGAATAGGTGCATGCACTGATCATGCGTCAATTTATTTGGCTGGCACATGATTATTACGACATTAACTAGGCGTCATCGTGCTACGAACCTTGGCGCGACGCGATGATCACACCTACAACCTAGCCAAACGGACTGCGTATTCACGCAAAGGGCCTTTTGCGCTCTGAGCTTCAATCTGGCCATTCTCAATTAAGCCCATCAGGCGACTGCTGAAGAAGAGATCGCTCATCCGGTTATGTTGGTCGCATCGACTCATTGCATGTCCAACTACTCGACCAGCAATGGACCAATCAGCAGTGCAACTCGACAGAATCAAAGCGTCATAAGTGTCGGATCGCACGCTGGCGACTTTTCCCGCCATCCATTGGCGGAGCAATCCATTCTCAGCACAAAGACGCTCATACTCCGACGAGTGTTTCACCCGCTCTGCATCGCTGAGTGAACGCAATTTTTTGAATTGACTGGCTAGCTTTGCTGGGCTGTGCAAGGCAACGTAGTGCTGGTTAGGCCCGTCGGAAACATCAACATGCATCAGATTGAAGGTTGCGTCTCGCAACCAGTAGCAAGCCATATGCAAAAATGTGGTCTCGGATACGTTATCTCCAGCCCAAATGACGACCCTATCTGCATCTGCCTTCAGTTCTCGAGTCTCTTTCTCAATGAGTCGCCACGACGCAGAAACGTCGGCTGGACCAATGCGGGTCTCGCCAATTTGCTTGAACAAGTGCTGCACATAGTCGCTGCGCTCATGCGCGTCGCCCAGTGGGCCATGGCTGAGGTCATCGGGAATCCCAATGACTGTACCCGGCATACCATGTGACTGAGAGGCAGCACGGAGGCAGCCTACTGCACTATCTCCTAGCGCGATGTGAATATGATCTTGCATACGTAGTCCTTCCAATCTTTTCACTGATTGTGGCCAAATCAATCAGCGAAATGAGCAGTAAAAAGCGTTCTTGTGGTTGCGTTGCAAGAAAGACTTGACGTGACTTACGTGAATATCCGGGGAGCGCCCAATCTGAGCCTGATAGTCTCGCAAGTTGGGGCGGATCGTGATTGTGTATCGATGACTGCTTCGTCCGCCAAGCGGTCGTTGAGCGAAAATTGAGCGATGGCTGCTTCGAGCCCGAAGCGGAAGCCAAACATTGGGCGAGTTTCGACCAATGTCGCCCTAACTTCATCGTTGAAAGTGGCGTTACTGTTTCGCCCCAGCTTGAACCGCCGAAAGAGACCTTGGTCTTCTTGTCGGCTGGGCTTCTTCCCCTGAAGGCAACGGGAGATTGGCCAAGTCCGCTGGGCTAAGGCTAATGTCGGCAAGGGAATACTCGTCGAGAACTCCCAACATGGCTAAAACGGCGCGGCCCAGAATGGGCGGCAGCTTGCAGGCGCAGGTTATTCCGCATCGATTATCGGGAAGGAAGCATTCCACAAGACCAAAGTCTGGCTCCGTTGCGCGGACCACGTTACCCAGCATGATATCCTCGGGCCTCATGGCGAGCTTGAAGCCGCCTGAACGTCCCCTCTTACCTGTCAGAAAGCCTTCCCGAGTGAGTGTCCTGACAACCTTTTTGAGGTGCGGAGCCGAGACTCCGTACAGGTGCGCGGCCTCCTCGATCGTAGTGTACTGCTCGTTCTTGCTTGCAGCGAGTATGAGCACGCGAAGCGCGTAGTCGCTGAATTTCGTCAATCGCATGTCTCTGCCTTTACGCACCGGCTGGAGGCCTTTGGTTCGGCCGTCGCCCCAATTCTAAAAGGGTCATTCTATTTGATCTTAATCAATGTCGGGCGCGACGCAAGCTGCCAAGTAGAGGGCGTCCATAAAGATACTTTTATATGCCCCTATCTGTCATGTCGCTTCCAATCTCCTTGCGATCGCTCCTTGCCCTCGTGGCCGTTGCCGTTTCACTGGTATCGCCCGCGGCGGCGCAGACTTCACAGATCGAGCGGTTTCTTGCGGAAATGCCGCCGTCCTCGTTGGTCGACGGCGCAGATGGCTATGGTGCCCTTCGTGACGATATTCCTGTCGCTCCAGTCCTTCGTAACGGAGAGACGGTCGCTTGGGCGTTCCTGACATCGGACTTCGTGGGAACGACCGGCTATTCGGGCAAGCCGATCCACGTGGTCGCCGCAATATCGCCGGATGCGGTTCTGACCGGGGCGCATCTGGTCGAGCATTCGGAGCCGATTGTCCTCATCGGCATTCCGGATGCCAAGATGCGAGCGCTGACAGAAAGTTATGCCGGGCTCGACCTGAAGTCCGAAGCGATTGCTGGCGGCTCTGCCCATGACATAGATATCATTTCAGGAGCGACAGTCACCGTAATGGTGATTGACGACTCGATCGTCAGGTCCGGGTTAAAGGTCGCACGCGAACTGGGGCTCGGCGAGCTTGCGGCCAAGCCGGACGAAGGTCAGCCCCGAGAGATCGACTCAACGCAGTCCGACCTCCGTGACTGGACTGCGCTGTCGGGCGATGGCTCGGTCAGGCGGATCACGATCGACATCGGGCAAATCAACGCCGCCTTCGCGGCGACCGGCGACGAACGTGCCATCGCACGGCCGGAGCGCGGCGACGACGAAGATACGTATATCGACCTTAACGCCGCACTTGTCAGCGCGCCCACGATTGGCCGCAGCCTTCTGGGCGACCGGGAATACGAGAACCTGGTCGAATGGTCGGAGCCGGGGGAGCATGCCATCCTGCTTCTCGGGCGTGGCGCGTATTCGTTCAAGGGCTCGGGCTATGTGCGCGGAGGCATCTTCGACCGGTTCCAATTGATCCAGGGCGACGTGTCGGTTCGCTTCGTCGACAAACAGCATCGCCGCCTTCTGCGCCTTGCTACCGAGGATTCACCCAGCTTCTCGGAACTCGATCTGTTCAAGATACCGGCAGATGCGGGGTTCGAGCCGGGCGAGGCATTCCGTATCCAGCTTCTGGCGCAGCGCGCCGTCGGCGCGGTCGAGAAGACGTTCCTGACCTTCGATCTGGGCTATCGTCTGCCCGAGAAATATCTTCTGCCCGCTGCAGCACCGGCGGCGAGCGCGGTCGACCTGCCCAGCGAGGCAGAGGCAAAGGCCGCGCTTTGGCAACGCATCTGGCGCGACAAGTCGGTCGAGATCGGCGCCCTTGCCGTTCTGCTGATAGTTCTTACGGGCGCTTTCTTCTTCCAGGTGCAGGCCACCCGACATGCGCGCGCCTTCTTCTGGTTCCGCATGGCCTTTCTGACGGTGTCACTCGTCTGGCTGGGCTGGAAGATGAATGCGCAGATTTCGGTCGTGAACCTGATGGCCCTGGCGGGTTCCATGCAGTCTGGCTTCACCTGGGACGCGTTCCTTCTCGACCCGCTGGTCTTCATCCAGTGGTTCGCAGTTGCCGCTGCGCTGCTTTTCTGGGGGCGCGGTGCCTATTGCGGCTGGCTGTGTCCCTTCGGCGCCCTTCAAGAACTCACCAACCGGATCGGACGGCTGGCCCGCATTCCGCAGGTGGAGCTGCCCTGGGGTCTGCACGAACGGCTTTGGGCCCTCAAATACATGATTTTCCTTGGACTATTCGGGGTGTCCCTCGCGTCGATCCCCACGGCGGAAAGGCTTGCGGAAGTGGAGCCCTTCAAGACGGCGATCATTCTGAAATTCGCGCGCGAATGGCCCTTCGTCTTGTTCGCGCTGGCGGTGCTGCTGGCCGGCCTCTTCGTGGAAAGGTTCTACTGCCGATACCTTTGCCCCTTGGGGGCCGCTTTGGCGATCCCGGCACGGCTTCGGATGTTCGACTGGCTCAAGCGCTACGAAATGTGCGGTTCTCCCTGTCACACCTGCGCCAACGAATGCCCGGTGAGTGCGATCACGCCGCGGGGCGAGATCAATCCGAACGAGTGCGTGAACTGCCTCCACTGCCAGGTGCTTTACCAGTCCGAGGCCAAGTGCCCGGAGGTCATCCGGCAGATCAAACGACGTGCTGCGGTGGGCAAGGCCCCGCCACAGACGAAACCCGAGCCCGCTGTTCAATAGCGGCCTTTTCAAACCAGAAGGAGTGAAGGACATGTCAGACACACCACAAAAGTTCGGCGTCTCGCGACGCGGGCTCTTGGGCGCGACCGCCACCGGCGCAGTTGCAGCGGCCACAGGGGTAGGCGCCAGCCTTCTGACGGGTTCGCCCGCGCGTGCGGCGGAAAGCGCCAGCCTCAAACCCGGCGAACTGGACGAATATTACGGCTTCTGGTCTTCCGGCCAGACGGGCGAATTGCGCATCCTCGGCGTCCCCTCGATGCGCGAGATCATGCGCGTTCCGGTGTTCAACCGCTGCTCGGCAACGGGCTGGGGGCAAACTAACGAAAGCCTCAAGATCCTGACCGAAGGCCTTTTGCCGGAAACGCGCGAGATGCTCGCCGCACACGGCAAGAAAACTTATGACAACGGCGACCTGCACCACCCGCATATGTCGTTCACCGATGGCACCTATGACGGGCGCTATCTCTTCATGAACGACAAGGCCAATACGCGTGTCGCCCGGGTGCGGTGCGACGTGATGAAATGCGACAAGATCATCGAGATCCCCAACGCGCACGACATCCACGGTCTCAGACCTCAGAAATACCCGCGCACCGGTTATGTCTTCGCCAACGGTGAACACGAGGCGCCGCTCGTGAATGACGGTCAGATCCTCGACGATCCCAGCCAGTACGTGAACATCTACACCGCCATCGATGGCGATACGATGGAGATCGCGTGGCAGGTGATGGTGTCGGGCAACCTCGACAATACCGACTGCGACTACCAGGGCAAATACAGCTTCTCGACCTCGTACAACTCGGAAATGGGCATGAACCTTGCCGAGATGACCGCGAACGAGATGGACCATGTGGTGGTGTTCAATCTCAAGGAAATCGAGGCCGGGATCGCGGCAGGGGATTACCAGGAACTGAACGGCGTCAAGGTGATCGACGGCCGCAAGGGGCAGAACAAGAACTACACCCGTTACATCCCGATCCCGAACTCGCCTCATGGCATCAACACCGCGCCGGACGGCATGCATGTCATGATCAACGGTAAGCTTTCGCCGACCGTATCGATCATGGATGTGACCAAGCTCGACGATCTTTTCGCCGGCACTATCGAGCCGCGCGACTGCATCGTGGCCGAGCCGGAACTGGGCCTTGGCCCGCTTCACACGGCCTTCGACGGCAAGGGCAATTGTTTCACCACGCTGTTCCTCGACAGCCAGGTGGTGAAGTGGAGCATCGACAAGGCGCTGGCGGGCGAAGACCCAATCCTCGAAAAGGTCGACGTCGCCTATCAACCCGGTCACAACTCGACCTCGATGGGCGAAACCAAGGAAGCCGACGGCAAGTGGCTTGTGTCGATGAACAAGTTCTCGAAGGACCGCTTCCTGAATACCGGACCGCTCAAGGCCGAGAACGAACAGCTCATCGCAATCGAGAACGGCAGCATGGAGGTCGTCCACGACGGACCAACCTTCGCGGAACCGCACGACAGTATCATCGTGCGTGCCGATATCGTGAACCCGGTCAACGTCTGGAACCGCGACGACCCGATGTGGGAAGAAGCCCGTCGTCAGGCCGAGGCGGATGGCGTCGATCTTGACTGGGGGCATGACGAACCGATCCGCGACGGCAACAAGGTGCGGGTCTACATGCACTCGATCGCGCCGAACTTCTCGTTGGAGAAATTCACCGTGAAGCAGGGCGACGAGGTCACGATCTACGTCACCAACATGGACGACATCGATGACGTGACCCACGGCTTCTGCCTGTCGAACTTCGGTATCGCCATGGAGGTCGCGCCGCAGGCCACCGCCTCGGTCACCTTCACGGCAACGCGTCCGGGCGTGCACTGGTTCTACTGCCAGTGGTTCTGCCATGCGCTCCATATGGAGATGCGCGGCCGTATGTTCGTGGAACCGCGGGCGACCTGACCGATGATCCGCCTTCTCGTCATAGGTCTGTTCCTGGCGCTGACCCTGCCCGCGAGGGCAGGGGAGGTCGCCGTTGTGCCGGGCGGGCTTGCGGAGGCACTTGCGAACGCGCAGGACGGAGACGTCCTGCGCCTTTCTCCCGGCACCTTCGCCGGGCCCATCCTGATCGACCGGCCGCTGACGATCGACGGCGGTGGTGTCGCGCATATCGACGCGGGCGGCACGAACTCGGTCATCACGGTGGCGGCTCCCGACGTGACGGTGCGGGGTCTGACCATCTCCGGGTCGGGCAGCGATCACGAGACCATCGATTCCGGTGTTCAGCTCACGCGGACGGCGACCCGGGCGATCATCGAAGACAATGTCCTTCTGGGAAACCTTTACGGAATAGATATCCACGGAGCCAGAGACGCCCGGGTTCACAACAACCGCATCGAGGGCCGGCGGGACGGGGCGATGAACCGGCGCGGCAATGGCATTTACGTCTGGAACGCACCCGGCGCCGAGGTCACGCAGAACCGCGTCCGCTGGGGCCGCGACGGCATCTTCGTGAACTCATCGAAAAAGAACCGGTTTTCGGGCAATGAATTCAGAGGCCTGCGCTTTGCGGTTCACTACATGTACGCAGATGACAGCGAGGTGTCGAACAACCTCTCGGTCGGAAACCACCTGGGATATGCGGTGATGTTCTCGAACCGGGTTCGGGTGACCGACAACGTGTCGCGCGGGGATCGTGACCACGGCGTCATGCTGAACTACGCCAATCATTCGGACATCTCGGGCAATGTCGTCTTGGGCGGTGCCGAGAAATGCGCGTTCCTTTACAACAGCCACAAGAACAGTTTTTCCGACAACCGGTTCGAAGGCTGCGAGATCGGGCTTCACTTCACTGCCGGTTCGGACCGGAACGCCATCAGCGGCAACGCCTTCATCGGCAATCGCACGCAGGTGAAGTATATCGCGACAAGCTGGGACGAATGGTCCTCGGAAGGACGCGGCAACTACTGGTCCGATTTCGCCGCATACGATCTTGATGGCGACGGGATCGCGGATGCGCCCTATCGCCCGAACGACAGCATGGACCACGTGCTCTGGACGCAGCCCGCCGCGAAACTCCTGCTGGGATCACCGGCGGTGCAGCTTGTGCGATGGTCGCAATCGGCCTTTCCGGCGCTTCTTCCCGGCGGCGTTATCGACAGCCACCCCCTAATGCGGCCTGCGGAGCGCGCGGTGCCGGCGGAGGACCTTCAATGACGGACGTTCTGATCTGCCGCGATGTGATGAAACTGAGAAGCAAGGTTCCGGTGCTTGAGGACGTTTCGCTTTCGATCCCCGAGGGCACAAGGGTGGCGCTTCTCGGTCACAACGGCGCGGGGAAATCCACGCTCATCAAGATGATCCTGGGTCTGACGCAGATCGACGGTGGAGCGATCTCGATCTGCGGCGCAGCGCCCGGCTCCGATCTGTCCCGCCGCACCACGGCCTATCTGCCCGAGGCAGTGGCGTTTCAGGGGGCGCTGACCGGCCGCGAGCTTCTGGCGATGTTTGCGCGCCTCTCCGGAGTGGACAGCCGCGAAACAGGTCCGCTTCTGGAGCGCGTCGGGCTTGGTGCCGCCGCCGACAGGCGCATTGCCACCTATTCGAAGGGCATGCGCCAGCGACTGGGTCTTGCCCAGGTGTTGCTGGGACGCCCCAGGCTGGCGCTTCTGGACGAGCCTGCAAGCGGCCTCGATCCGGTGTCCCGTCACGAACTCTATTCCATCATCGACGAGCTGGCGGCCTCGGGCACCGCTGTGCTCATCGCGAGCCATGCCTTGACCGAGGTCGAGGCGCGCACGGATCGGATCGCCATCCTCCGCCAAGGCCGGCTGGTGGCCGACGATACACTCGAAAGCCTCGCGCGGGCCGCTGGTTTGCCGATCGTGCTTCGGGTGCGGACAACCGGAATCGCCGTGGCCGACCGTATCGCATCCGAGACCGGCGGCGCGCGCATCAACGGCATGTCCGTAGAAATCCGCTGTCCGGCGGAAAAGAAGATGCCCGCGCTTCAACACCTTTCCGGTCTGGGCGCTGCGGTTGCCGATATCGACATCACGCCACCGGGTCTGGAAGACCTGTACCGGCATTACTCGGGAGGCCTGACATGAACCCCGCATCGCGTATCCTCGCCGTCGCACGCACTGAAATGCTGGTGCTGCGACGGAACCGCTGGTTAAGCGTCGCCACGTTGATGATGGTGGTATTCGCGGTCGCGCTGTCCCTTGCAGGCAGCGCGCCCACCGGAACGCTCGGGGTGGATATGCTGACCGTTTCGGTTGCCTCGATGACCACGCTCGCGGTCTACCTGATCCCCTTGCTGGCGCTCCTCATCTCCTTCGACGCCATCGCAGGTGAACGGGACCGCGGGACGCTTGGGCTATTCCTCTCCTACCCGGCAAGCCGCGCCGAGATCATTCTGGGCAAGACGGCGTCGCATGTGGCTGCCCTCGCCATCGCCAGCGTCATAGGCTTCGGCGTGGCCGGGGCCATCGCGGCGGGCCTTGGCGGCGTCGGCGCAGAGAGCCTGCTGGCGCTTGGCCGGCTCATGGCGACCAGCGTTCTTCTCGGGTTGGCTTTCGTCATGCTGGGGTATGTGATCTCGGCTGTCGCGGGATCCTCTGCCGCTGCCGCCGGACTTTCCGCGGCGCTATGGCTGGTCTTTGTCGTTCTTTACGATCTCGGGCTTCTCGCGGCGGTGGTGATGGACGGCGACGGCATCTTCACGCGGGCCGTCTTTCCCTGGATCATGACCGCCAACCCGGCTGACGCCTTCCGGCTCTGGAACATCGCCGGCACCGAAACCGTGGCTGTCGCCGCCGGCATGAGTGGCGTCGCGGACACTCTGCCGCGATGGGCCGCGCCGCTCTCGCTGCTTGTCTGGCCCGCGCTCGGGTTTCTTGCCGCGCGCGCGGCCTTCCGGAGGGTGGAGCCATGAAGACGGCCATGTTCGCCCTGCTGGCCGCAGCGCTTCTTTCCGGATGCAAGGAAGAGCTGGCCGAAGCCCCGCCGCCCGCTCCGTTGACAGAGGAAAGCGTCAGTTTCTTCTGCCAGATGGAAGTTCTTGGGCATGGCGGTCCCAAGGCCCAGATACATCTGGAAGGAATGCCGGTGCCCCTGTTCTTCGCACAGGTACGCGACGGTATGGCCTATATGAAAAGCCCTGAGCGCGATGCTCGCATCACCGCAACTTATGTCAGCGACATGGGGGCGGCGACATCTTGGAACGAGCCGGGTGACACCAACTGGATCAAAGCGGAAGAGGCGATATTCGTAATTGAAGCGAATGTCGCCGGCGGGATGGGCGCGCCCGAGATCGTGCCATTCCGAAATGTCCCGGATGCCGAGGCATTCGTGACCCGTTACGGCGGACGGCTTGTCGGGCTTGAGGATATCCCGGACGACGTCGTTCTGGCGGCGGTCGATACGGACACGGTCTTGGAGGTTCCGGAATGAAACGTGGTCACACCCGACGCCGCTTTCTCTCGATCACGGCCGCGGCGGCCGTTCTGTCCGGTCTTGGGGCCGAGGGGGCTGTCGCACAGACAGCATTCTGGCGGGGCAGCGCCCTGGGCGCGGCGGCCAGCATCCGTCTTGCAGGTCTTTCCCACGATGGGGCGCAGCCGATCTTTCGCGCCATGGAACGCGAGCTCATCCGGCTAGAGAATATCTTCAACCTGTACCGGCCAGATTCAGAGCTTGCGCGGCTGAATGAGCAAGGCGTACTCGCTTATCCGTCGCCAGAACTTCTCGAGGTGCTCAGCCTGTCGGCCCGGCTGAACCGGGCGACGGAGGGCGCGTTCGATCCCACCGTTCAGCCGCTTTTCGCTGCAAGTGCCCGCGCGGTTGCCGAAAACCGGAAGCCGACGGAGGACGAAATTGCCATGGCGCGCAGCCTTGTCGGCTGGGACCAGGTTCGGTTCGACCAAAGCGAGGTTCGGCTGGAGGGCAGAGGTGTCGCTCTGACGCTGAATGGCATTGCGCAGGGCTATATCACCGACCGGATAGCGGCCCTTCTGAAGGCGCGTGGACTGACGGATGTCCTTGTCGATTTCGGTGAGGTGGTCGCGGTCGGACGCGGCGAAAACGACCGCCCCTGGCGTGTCGGCATCTCGGACACGGACGGAACCATCCAAAAGCGTATCCTGCTCACCGACCGCGCCATTGCGACGTCCTCGCCACGTGGGACTTTGCTCGATCCTGCCGGCCAACTGGGCCACATCTTCGACCCGACAACCGGCATAGCAGCGACCTCCGCTTCGGTCATCTCCGTGTCTGCCCCCCGCGCCGATCTGGCCGACGGGTTGTCCACGGCGCTTTCCCTCATGTCCGGTTCCCGACGCGCCAAAGCTCTTGACGCGTTCCCGGGGACAAGTTTGGAATTCGATATCTGAGCCCAAAACCTCAAAAGAAAAGGAAAGAAAATATGCTCAAGCAGACACTCATGGCAGGCGCCATGCTCGCAACCCTTGCGTCGCCCGCACTTGCCGATGGAGATGCCGCGAAGGGCGAGAAGGTCTTCAACAAATGCAAGGCCTGTCATGCAGTTGGCGAGACGGCGAAAAACAAGGTCGGGCCGGTTCTCAACGGAATCGTAGGCGCCCAGGCTGGCCAGAACCCGGACTTCAAGTACTCCGAGGCGCTTCTTGAAAAGGCGGGGGAGGGTTTGGTGTGGGACGAAGACACCCTTGAAGTGTTCCTTCGGAACCCGAAAGAGCTGATAGCCGGAACGAAGATGTCCTTTCCCGGCCTTCGCAAGGAAGACGAGATCGAGGATTTGATCGCCTATCTCGCAACCAAGTGACGCGCTGCTCAAACGCCGATCCAGAGACGCGGACACTTCTGCCGTGCCGCCGAGGCGTGCCCGGACAGGGCGCGCTGGCACCGATCACCATGGCTGAAGCTTTAACTCTTCTCCAGATTGATGATTGCCCGACCGCCACGGCGATAACTCGACAGCCTCATCGTTACCGTCTGCTTAGTCCGCGTAGCAGTCGTTGGCGCGGTTTCTCCGAAGACCGCTTCAGGCGCAAACCGCCATCCGCGAGATCATTACCAAGGTCCGCTGAGCGGACAAACCTGCCGCTCGCCGCGGTCCCATAGGCGCTTTCAAATTCGACAGGGCGTTGCCGGACGTTCTGTGATACCCTTTGTCCGTTGGCTCGTTTTCATTCCTGAGCCAATCCAACGAAGGGAGGAACCAATCATGTCATTGTTCGACAAGCTTTCCGCGGCGACAGAAGCACGCGACGCCGGGGCATACGCTGACCTAATGGCTGACGATTTCACGTTTGTTCGGCACCAGAACGGGACATCGATGAACAAGGCCGAGACCACGGAAATGCTCAAAAAGATGATGGCGAACGGTGCCACGATGGGGACTCGCCGGAAGATATACGAGAATGACGACATCCTCGTCGTGCACTCAATCAACGACTATCCAGATGGAAGCCGTGAAGCAGTGCTGGCCGCGTACACGCTCCGCGACGGAAAGATCACGCGCCTCGAAACTGGCGCAACCAAACTATAGCAGGCAAAAAAGACCGCCTTCGAGCGGCCTAAATTTCTCACCACGGTGTGTTTGAGGCTGTTTTTTCCTTCCATGCCGACGGGTTTGAATGTTGGTTTTCGCGGCATGCATTGCAGGCTGAGGTTGTTGCAGCAGGGGGAGAAGGAGGCTCACATGGCCGAAATCGACAGACACGGCAATGAAAGTATTTGGGACTCCGCGGCGGCGGGATGGGCGAAGTGGGAATTCGCCCTAATGGAAGCACTGACTGATGCCACGGAGCAAATGCTCGATGCGGCCAGTATAGATGCCGGCATGCATGTTCTGGACCTTGCCTGCGGAGCGGGAAGTCAGACCATTCGAGCGGCTCAGCGCGTGGGTGCCTCTGGCCGAGTGATAGCGAACGATATCTCTTCAAGCATGTTGGACTTCGTGGCATCGAATGCAGCCTTAGCTGGCTTGTCGAATGTCGAGACGTTGCACGGGCCGGCTGAGGGCCTCTCGGGCTGCGGCCTGCATATAGATGCCGCTACGTGCCGGCTCGGCCTTATGTTGTTCCAAGCGCCTCTAGATGCGCTAGACGCGGTGCGAAGCGTATTGACAGAAGGCGGGCGGTTCGCGGTGCTTGTTTTCGCTTCGCCAAAGGACAACCCGCTTCTTTCAAAGACCTTGATGATCGCACTGACCCATGCAGGGAAGCCCCCGCCACCGCCAGGAGCGCCGGGGCTATTCGCGCTGTCCGATCCGGAAAGGCTGCTAGAGCTGTTCGAGAAAGCCGGATATGCTGACACAAAGATTGAACAGGTCTCCGCCCGGCTGTCGGTTGCGTCCGTCGACGAAGCGCTCACCATGATGCAGGAAGCATTTGGGGTCTATCGCGCCCTACTGGCTGATCTGAGTGAAAAAGACCGAGAGGCGGCCTGGAAGGACATCAGAGAATGTCTCGAGGGCTTTTCGGTTGATGGTAGCGTCGATGCGGACATGACGCTTCTTCTGGCCTCTGGGGCGAACCCGAAAGCGTGATCCTTTGGATCGAGTACATATCCCCGCCAACGGTTTATGAATTGATAGAGAGTCTTCTAGCACGAACGACGGTCTGGGGCTCACCAGAGACATCCGACACAATGACTCAGATGTCCCTTTTGGCTCGGTCAGCGGACTTTGGTGTGACGAGGAGCGAGGTCCGGTGAGCGGGACGAAACGATCGTTGGTTCGAAAGTTAGATCCTTCTTTGAGATTAGTAGGCTAGAGAAATTAGGAAGGCCGCAATATCGGCGGTTTCCTGCGGCTTTTGCACTAGCTGGTGTCCCATCAAGGTACCGGGGACGGTCAGCATGGGGCGATATATGAAAGAATAGAGCCGTTCGTGGGTCCATTCACCGCCGAATTCCCTGAGCGCCTGCGAGTATTCAAATGAAGCATCCCGAGCGACCTCTTGGCCGAAAATACCGATGAGCGGCGGGCCGTGATCGAGCGCCGCAGGCGGAGGATCTCCTGCCTCGATGGAATGACAACCCTTGCAGTACACTCTTGCAAGTTCACGTCCGTTGTCGATGTCAGCAGAAGATAAAATATCGTCGGCGGAAATGATCGGCATCGGCGTCGCTCCGGCGTCGATTAGTAGAGACGCCACTGGCGGATGTTTGTCATGGAGTGCGACATGAAGGGGTGTCTGCTCCCCGAGTTTGTATGAGTTGTCTCCTTGACCAACACGACTAAAATTAACGTCGGCGCCAGCTTCAATCAGAAGTTTGGTGGACTGCTCGTTACCGTTCTTAGCCGCGATGTGCAGTGGTGTACTGTCTAGCCCCCTGTGTATGGGCCACTGATCAGGGGTTTCTCTAATAGGGTTTCAGGAACGGGCGGGCGCATGTTGAGTGCCTGATGCGGCCGGGTGTGATTGTACTGCCTGAGCCAGTGATTGATGACGATCTGAGCTT
>NZ_JBLBVK010000009.1:0-2749 GCF_047314965.1 Silicimonas lutimaris
CCACATCACCACCAGCCGTCAGCTTCAGCTCAATCTCACGCAGCAGCTTCAAGATGTCTTCGTCTGAATGTCGCTTCCTCGCCATGCCCAATCCCCCTCTCGCGGCCAAAGTAATGGCCCAGTTCTAGGGGGGAAGGACAAGCCCACAAGCATCGACATCCTCTTGGAGTCGAACAATGAGGTCATCGCGATTGAGTCGAAGTTCGTGACAGATGCTGCGCATGGATTTGGTGGATGTGGCCAGGTTGGAAGACGGTGCGCTGGTTTCCACGGCCCGGGTTCGGACCTTTCAACCAAAAC
Source organism: Silicimonas lutimaris (assembly GCF_047314965.1). NCBI lineage: Bacteria > Pseudomonadati > Pseudomonadota > Alphaproteobacteria > Rhodobacterales > Paracoccaceae > Silicimonas > Silicimonas lutimaris. The sequence goes on from NZ_JBLBVK010000009.1 coordinate 301, forward strand.
TTCGGCATGGTGCCGGCTCGAGAATTGGGAACGAAAACGCTCACCTCGCACATACTGGGCAACCGGAAAGCGGTATTTCAGGGAGGAGGTTTCTTTGCCTCAGTCGAGCGGACAGCAGTGTCCTTTTGCAGGGTTCAACTACCAACTTATGCGGAACTTCCTCTTCGCCGCCGCCTTCGCCGAAAGTTTTCAAAGAAATTACTTCGCTGTGTTGACTATTGCGCCCAAAGCATTCGCGAACAAACTTATCTCGCAGGTTCATGCATTTCGGGAAAATGTTTTGAAGGAAGGGTATCGAGAGAGGCTCGTGTTCGTGACTTACGAAGACTACTGCAAAAGTATTGATAAATATACTGGAATGGGGGCAGGGGGGCTTTCTGAGTTTTTGCGGGAGGCGATCAGGAGGCAGGTGCTGTGCGATTAAACTCTTTGAGATAAGCTTGCATCCCTAAGAACTCTCTAAGCAAGAGATTCTAGTCTTATCGAGATTTTATGGGCAGCTAAGAGTCCATTGGGCGGACCCGTTTGCCAAAAGGGGAGGCGGTTAGCTATATCAGCGCCCAGTCCGTGAACACGTATCTGGTTTCCCGTAACTTCTCCGATGGTCTGGACGTCACGCTTTCTCGATTATGTCGTTTTTCGACATCTTCAAGTTCTGTCTTGGGAAGTGGGGCTGTCTTTAGAGTGCCCTTTCGATCATCTGCCATAACAAACTCCTTCCTGACCCCAACAACTACTCCGGGGTCCTTCGGCGGTCTCCTTGGCAGAAGTATGTGGAGACACACCGCAACGCGGGGACCATTGAGATCAGGCGGAATATCGGCAAATCAGTGTGAAAGAGAGTTTCTCGGATTACACACCTACACACCGATGCCCCGCTCTCTTCCCCAAGAACAGACTTACCAGATTTTGCGTTTCCTGTCGGAAAATGAATTGTTTCGCGAACTGGGATTTTTTGGTGATTGGTTCTGTTCGCTGCCCCAAGTCTCGTGGGGGCTAGCGCACCAGCGGATCTAATCAGTTCAGTGATGCTTTCGCGGACATCAAGGACGCGTCCCCACACGATCAATAGTTTGGCACTTTCGATCCACGCCACAGTAAGATCGGTGATCTAGTCGGCACCAGGGCAAGCCAATTATTAACAGTAGTGCGCTTGTCGAATGTATCGACGAGCGTCATCTGTTTCGAACTCGCGATACCGCCCCCCAGAGTATCTCGCGCAGTCTAGGGCGTTGCCCGTGGCGATGACGGAGGCGGCAAGGTCGTACTCGCCAACGTAACAGGTGCCGATGTAGCGGTCGTAGCTTTTCTCACCATTCAGTTGGCAGACCACCGTCTTGCCTGCCACAAATCCCTGCAGCGCCCGTGTCGCGGCTCTGTAGCGCGCCTGATCCCGCTCTGGGGCATCGATGCCGTTCAGGCGGACCTTGATGTCTCCAAGCCAGAGGGTGTCGCCATCGATGACACGGCGCGTCCCTTGATTTCGGCGGCGTGTGTCAGAATGGTTCCGAGGACGAGGGCGAGCGTTGTGTAGAGCAAGCGAAGCATCATTATTGCCTGGCACAGTAGTAGCCAAAAAAAGGGGTTAAGGTTGGCGCAGTGTTGGTCTTCGTACCTTGCCCGAGACACGCTGGCAAACCCCAGCCGTGGGAAGAGGACTTGCATCGATACGGCTGAGGTTTTTCGCTTCTACGGGAAGAAGCAATGAAATCTTAAGTGGTGTACCCCGAAATTATCAACGTGATAATATAAGCAAGAAGATGAAAGTTCCGGCGGCATATAAACGATGACCATACGAGGCTGCCATTTTCCGAGCTTGTCAGCTGATGCATCATCTTTAGCCGTACACCAGCCGCTTACGATCCCTATGAGACCCTGTCCAAACTCTCCATTTGTCCAGAGCGCCTCCTGAATTGGATAAGCGGACAGTTTGGACGCCCGCAACTCTGACGTGGCCCAATGACCGCTGTTTGTTGAAGGGCGGTCATCTGACAAATTGAGTCAGATGTCTCTTTCGAGCCCGAAGCGGACCTGTTGGATTCTCGCTAAGTGCGCACGCCGAGAATCTATCGCGGCAACGCCGCGACATCAGTTGCTACTCTGCTGCGAGAAAAGCCGCCATTCGGACAAGCTGTATAGCAATACATTTCCCAGGTCTTAGCTTTCGGCCCCTATTTTGGCCCCTTTGGACACATCTTCAATCATGAACTTCTGGGTGCTGCCATCTTTGGCTTCACCGAGCCAGATAGTTTGCTGCGGGAACGGGATCTCGATTTTGCGTTCGTCGAAGACCGTCTTGAGGTACCCGTTGTAGGCACGCCCGATGGCCCATTGCTTGCCGGGCACGGTCTTGATGCGCGCACGCAGCATGACGGCGCTGTCTCCGAAGGCGGTGATGCCCAACCACTCCAGCGGGGCGATGACGGACACGGCCGTTTCCGGGTCCTCC
>NZ_JBLBVK010000010.1:0-22773 GCF_047314965.1 Silicimonas lutimaris
CACATCACCACCAGCCGTCAGCTTCAGCTCAATCTCACGCAGCAGCTTCAAGATGTCTTCGTCTGAATGTCGCTTCCTCGCCATGCCCAATCCCCCTCTCGCGGCCAAAGTAATGGCCCAGTTCTAGGGGGGAAGGACAAAACGATCCAGAGAGAAGCAAGCTTTGGCAAAACGAACTGGCTTTTCTTCGGACTGCACGTAGCCATATCTCGAAACTTGAGAGCCTTGTTCCAGAAGAGGGCGAAGATGTTACCGAAGCCGACTTGGATGAAGTACGTAGCACTTTGCTTGAATACAAAAAGCACTTTTCATCTTGACCTAAAGATCACGTCAAAGAAGTCACGGACAACGTATGGCGCAGTGGACTGATTGGAATCTTTACTGGCGTAGGATTGCTATTTGGGGTGCCGGCAATTGGTGCTTTGATTGGCACCGCTCTTTTCGGCGGCGAGAAAATTGAGAGAGTCGTTCGACGGATAGTGCCGGGTGGAGGTGGTTGACGCAAAAGGTTGCCGGAGTGTCCGATGATTAAGTGTCCACCGAAGACCGCCACATAATCTCTCTAGTTGCAGCCCTGTACCTCAACCGCACCCATCCGGTCCGCTCACGCCACGCTGCATCTCGACAAGTTTTGCTGCACCGCCTTTGCCCCGGCGACGGTCGATCTATCGAAACCCCGCACCACTGGCATGGGCACGGTTCGGCCGCGCGGCGGCATGATCAGTTTGGACTGCCAATAATCGCTTCCGCCTCGATCTCGACACGGTAGCCCCCTATGAGGCCCGCGACCACGACGAGCGTGTTTGCGGGCTTGATCTCGCCGAATACCCGGCCGTGCGCCTTCGACACGGCCGCGGTGTCTTTTTCATCGGTGATGTAGATTCGTGTGCGGACCACGTCCTTCGCAGAGGCACCGAGCGCTGTGAGCGCGGCAAGGATCTTGTCGATGATAAAAGTCGTTTGCGCTCCGGCGTCCTCCCTTGCAACGAGACGATCGGAGCCGGCGGTGGCAGTTGTGCCGGAGACCAGAATCCGGTCACCGATTTTCTGGGCGCGGGCGTACCCGGCGATATCCTCCCACTTCGAGCCGCTCAGAACCTGTGCGCCCCGGGCCCGATGCGGTGTCGGCTCGGCCTTGTGCAACAGAGGCATGGCGTCAAGATGGTGGCTGAGATCCCCTGAAGCCGTCAGGAACGGTGGCTGACGGTACTCGTCCCCGCAATCGCCGGGGATGTTCTTCGTGTCCTTGAAGGCTTCGGCGAGTCTTTCGTGATCTTCGTGGTCCATCGAAAAGCCAAAGAGCCGAAGATTGTCCGATGCGTGAACGCGTTCCCCAAGCCTCGCTCCAACGATCACACCCGCGACAGCCGCGTGATCCAGGACCCAACGGGTCGCGACATTGGAGATCGACACCCCACGTTTCTTGGCAATTCCATCAGCCGCACGAAGGATGCCCTGGAAGGCCTCCCACCCGCCCGCCGTATCGATGAAGCGTTTGTACTTCATCTTGGACCAGTCCGAGATTTCCTTGGGCTCCTGCTTTCCCAGCCAGCGGTCGGACAGGAACCCACCACAGAGTGTTCCGTAGGCCAGAAGCCTTGTTTCCGTGTTCTTGCAAAGATCGGAAAGCGGACCCGCTGCGCGGCGATCCAAGAGAGAGAATGAGACCTGATTTGTCAGAATCGGAATGCCGTCCGACAAGGCGACCTGCAAATGCGCGGCATCGAAATTGGTCACCCCGATTTCGGCGATCAGACCTTCATCGCGAAGGCGGTTCAATTCGTGGAGCGCGTCGAGCCATGCCGGATGCTGAAAGCTCCACCAGTGGAATTGCAGGAGGTCGACCCTATCCACGCCCAGGCGATCGAGCCGCTCTTGAACACCGGCGCGAACGACGTCCTGGGTCATGTCTCCTGGCGCGGGACACCACTTGGTAAAGACCAGTGGCCGTGGACTTGCCCCACGTGCAAGCAGGTGACCCGCAATGATCTCGGCGCTGCCGTAATGATCCGCCATATCGAACGTGTCGAAGCCCTGAGACGCATAGGCTTCGAGCCAGCCGGCACCGGTTTCAGGATCGATGATCTCGCCATTCTTTTCTATGTCAGCGACCTGCCACAGCCCCGTCAGAACCCGAGAGATTTCGAGCCTGTCGGAGAGGCGGAGGCGATCCGGTCGGCTAGGTTTGTCCATGGCGGTGTCCGTCCAGTTGAGAAGTAAGGGCGAATGGCACTTGAGGGTCTCGCCACATGCATTAACCTGCTGACTTAAGGCAAGGCGCTAGGCGCAGTCCAGCGAAAGGGGTGAGATGGAGCAGAACGACGAACAAGACGAGTTCTGGCTCTATGATCTGAAGGTCGAGACAGTGCTTGACGGCCGCACCCCGGTTTGCAGGCATGTCGAAGGCGAAAGTTTTCGGGTCGAGGGAGAAGCGCTGGTCTTCGAAGAGGAAACCCGCGTGTCGATGTATGCACTTGCTGCCCTCTTGCCGCTTTTGCCCGCCAAACAGCGGCCGACAGACGACCACGACTGGATGAGCACAGATGCCGAGGTGGCCTGTCCGGATCCGCACTGCGGTGGTCGATTTCGGGTTACCCGACTTGAAAAGCGCAGGTTCACCCATTCCGGAACCACGGGATTACCTGACGCCCGAGGCAAGCCCCATTGGCGGTCCGACGTTTCATGACGGTTGAGAAGGCGGAACTCAGGCCGGGATACGACATATCCCGCGTAATAAAGGGCGGTTGGCAACTGGCCGGCGATCACGGCGCAGTGGATCGCGCCGAAGCCGTACGCGATATGGAAGCCTTTCTGGACGCGGGGATCACGACATTCGATTGCGCAGACATCTACGTCGGCGTCGAGGAGATGATCGGCGATTTCATCGGGGACGTCCGCCGACGTCGAGGCGAAGAAGTGGCCGGCCGCGTCCGGGTCCATACCAAGCTCGTCCCGGATCTGGGACTGTTAGAGTCAATACGGACAGAGGATGTCGAAGCGATCATCGACCGTTCGCTCAAGCGGCTTCAGATCGAGCGCTTGCATCTTGTGCAGTACTACTGGTGGGATCTGTCGCTCGGCGATCCGTTCCTGGCACTTGAGGTACTCAAGGAGTGTCAGGCGAAGGGCAAGGTTGCACATATAGGGGTGACCAACTGGGACGTCGCCGAAACGCAGCCTTTCCTCGACGCGGGCTGCGATCTGGTAGCGACGCAGGTGCAGTACTCGCTTCTGGACCGGCGCCCGGAGAACGGTTTGACCGATTGGGCTGCGAGGAATGACATGCAGCTCTTGTGCTATGGAACGCTTGCCGGAGGTTTCCTGACTGAAACCTGGCTGGATCAGCCCGATCCGGGCTTCGTCTTCGAGAACAGGAGCCTGATCAAATACCGATTGATCATCGATGAATTCGGACCATGGGCAACCTTTCAGGAACTTCTCCGAGTTCTGAAATCCGTGGGCGACAAGCATGGTGTCTCGCTGTCGAGCGTCGCGACACGGTGGGTTCTTGACCGGCCGCAGGTTGCCGCCGCAATAGTTGGTGCCCGTTATTCGCGCCACCTGCCAAAGACGCTCGAGGTCTTCGGTTTCGCGCTTGATGCGGAGGACCGTTCGGCCATTCAGGCGGTTTTGGATGGCGCGTCCACTCCGGACGGACCCGTCTTCGGTCTGGAAAGGGACCGCAACGGACGCCATGGGCGGATCATGAAGTACAACCTCAACACGCGACCTGACGACAAGGTGTTCGGCGGTGGGTGACGTCATTCTTTCGACCCACGGCCTGACAAGAAGTTTCGGATCCCTCAAGGCCGTGGACGATGTGTCGCTTGAGATCCACGCCGGTTCGATCACCGGCCTGATCGGTCCGAACGGCGCGGGAAAGTCCACTCTTTTCAACTTGCTGACGGGTGCGCTCAAGCCTGATGCGGGCAGCGTAAAGCTGAATGGACAGGACGCGAGCGGCCTGTCGCCCGACCGGCTTTTCGCCCTTGGTCTGGGCCGTACGTTTCAGATTCCGAGGCCATTCGCACGGATGAGCGTGCTGGAGAACGTGATGATTGCGCCAACGGCGCAGGTCGGCGAGACGGTCGCTGGTCCCTTCCTGAGGCGCGCGCGCATGCGGGAACAGGAAAAGCGGATCCGGGAAAAGGCCTTTGAAGTTCTGGATTTCATGACGCTTGGGCCCCTCGCGGATCATCCGGCGGGCAAGATCTCGGGTGGCCAGATGAAGCTTCTGGAACTTGCGCGCGTCTTGATGGGCGATCCCGCCTTGATCCTGCTGGATGAGCCGGCCGCAGGTGTGAACCCGGTGCTGACCGAGACTCTGATCGGCAAGATCGAGGAATTGAATCGGCAAGGCAAAACCTTCCTGATCATCGAACATGACATGGATTTCGTTATGCGCCACTGCGACCCGGTCATCGCTCTTGCTGAAGGGAAGATCGTGTTTCAGGGCACCAGTGACGAAGCCTTGGCAAACCCCGTCTTGCTCGATGCCTATCTCGGGGCGACCGTCGATGACTGAGGTGGTTCTGGAGGCTCGTGACCTGACGGCAGGCTATGTTCCCGACCTGCCAATCCTGCGCGGGGTCTCGATGCAAGCGGTGCGCGGACAGATCACCTTGATCATTGGCCCGAACGGCGCCGGAAAGTCGACGCTGATCAAGGCCATCGCCGGTCTGGTCCCGATCTCCGCAGGGCAAGTTACATTTGAGGGCGACGATATCACCGGGCTTCGGACCGACCGGCTTGCATCCCACGGGATTGCCTATGTTCCGCAGAATGACAACATTTTCCGCAGCCTGACCATCCGCCAGAATCTTGAGCTTGCGCTTCGTCGTGCCGACGTGGACGCATCCGCCGTGCTGGATCGCCTTTTTCAGCAGTTCCCGGCGCTTGCCGCCAAGCAAAAGGACAAGGCCGGCTCGCTCTCGGGCGGACAGCGCCAGTTCCTTGCGATTGCAATGGCGCTTGCCGCTGAACCTCGGCTGATCCTGATGGACGAACCGTCTGCCGGGCTCTCTCCCAAGGCGGCGCAAGAGGTGCTGGAGCATGCCCGAACCCTGGCAGCCAGCGGTGTGTCCATTCTGCTTGTCGAGCAGAACGTCAATCAGGCGATGCGGCTGTCGGACCACTGCTACATCCTTGCGGAGGGCCGCAATCAGATCGATGGTCCCGCAGACGACCTGTTGAACGACAAGGTCGTGGGAGAGATTTACCTGGGTGGCCGTCGGGTGAAATCGGCATGATCCAGAACCTGATCGATGGCGTCTTGACCGGCTCCTACATCTCACTCGGGGCGATTGGGCTGACGCTTGTCATGCACATTCTGCGTTTCGCCAATTTCTCGCATGCCGAACTGCTGTCGCTGGGAGCCTATACAGCGCTTGTGTTCGACGCCCTCGTCTCCGGTCTCGTTCCCGCCCTTGCCGTGAAATTGGCGCCCTTGTCTCTGACATGGGCCCTTCTCATTGCCATCCCGTTATCGATGATCGTGACCGGCATAAGCGCGCTGTTAATCGACCGCTTCATCTTCAGGCGCGTAAGGGAAAAAGGCCAGGAGCTCTCGATGGTCTTCGCCAGCTTCGGCATGGCGCTTGTCGTTCGAAATGTCATTGGCCTTGTTTTCGGGCTAAGCCCCGAACTCTATTCAAAAGATATTGCCTTTGCCATGGTGCTGAGCCTCGATCCGCTGATCCTCGTGAAACCGGATCAGGTGTTCGTGCTTTTTGCCGCGTTGATCCTTATGCTGATCCTGCATCTGGTCCTGTCGCGAACGACTTTCGGTTATGCGCTTCGAGCCGTTGCGGAGAACCCGTCGCTGGCGCAGGTCAACGGCGTGAACCTGTCACGGACCATCATGCATGTCTGGTTGATCGGCGGCGCTCTTGCCGCTGTCGCGGGAGTTTTCTATGGCCTCAGCCATCAATTAATCCCGGTGATGGGCCGCGATCTGGTCTTGCCGATTTTCGCGGCGACCATCGTCGGTGGCATCGGTAGCGTTTACGGAGCTGTTCTGGGTGGTTTCATCGTCGGCATTGCGGCCAATCTCGCACTCGTCGTCCTGCCCTCGGGTTATACGCCGTCAGTTCCGTTCCTGCTTATCATCATCGTCCTCATGCTTCGGCCGCATGGATTGTTCGGAGAGGCCCGCGCGTGATCGGAACCATCTCATATCTTGTCTTCTTCGCAACCACGGCCTCGATACTCGCGATTGCCGTCCTTGCACTGAACCTTCAATGGGGGAACACAGGCCTTTTTAACGGCGGCGTTGTTGCGTTCTTCGGTGCCGGAGCATACGGCACGCTCATCCTTGGCGGGACTGCTCAAGACGGGCACATCGGCGGGTTCGGCCTGGCCTATCCATTGGCCCTCCTGGGTGGCATGGCAGCGGCAGGTCTGATGGCCTGGATCGTCGGTCTTCTCACTCTGAGATTGAGGCACGACTATCTTGCCATTGCGACATTCGGAGTTGCGGTCGCATTCGAAAACCTGATGCGGAATGCCGAGTGGCTGGGCGGTGGCGCGAAAGGCGTGCGCGGGTTCGAGCGTCCGCTCCGTGAGACGATCGGCGACGGGTTCCTTTACAACCTGCTGTTCTTTGCCTTTGTCCTGCTCACCCTGATTGCGACCTACATGTTTCTGGAGCGTCTGGTTGCGTCTCCGTTCGGTCGACTGCTGCGCGCGATCCGAGAGGATGAGGACGCGGCTCGATCCCTTGGGAAGAGCCCGTCGCGTGTTCGTCTGACGGCGTTTGTGACCGGGTCGGTGATCTTGGGGCTCGCGGGAGGTCTTTATGGCACATTCTACGCTTTCGTCAGCCCGCAAGACGTTTTGCCGACGCTCACCTTCCAGATTTGGGCCATGCTTATTGTGGGCGGTGCAGGCAACAATCGCGGCGCGGTCTTCGGCGCCTTCCTGATTTGGGGTGCCTGGACGGCGTCCGGATGGGCGTTGTCCCGATTTGCGCCGGTAGAGGCGCAGTTATACACCGGATCTATCCAATTCGTCTTGATTGGCTCGGTCATTGTCGGGATGCTGGTGTGGCGCCCGCAAGGTCTGTTGCCGGAGCGGCTTATCGTATCACAACAAGGATCAAACCTTGTGAATAAACGGGGAGAATAGAATGTCTTTGACGAAATATCTATGGGCCGCTCTTGGTCTAGCACTCGGGCTGATAGCGCAGCCCAGTGTCGGCCTTGCACAAGACTGCACGACCAAGATCGGCGCGGTTCTGCCAACCTCCGTGGATTGGGGTCGCCCAATCGCCGAGACCGCTCAATTTGCCGTCGATCAGGTCAACGCGGCAGGCGGCGTGAATGGCTGCCAGATCGAGATGGTGCTGCGTGACACGCAAGTGGACCCGAAGGTGGGTGTCGACGCAGCGAAGGCGCTTGTCGATCTCGAGGGCGTCGATCTTCTGCTTGGCGCGGTCTCGTCCGGTGTCTCCATGCCCATCCTGACCTCAGTAACGGTCCCGAGTGGCGTGATGCAGATGTCCTGCTGCTCGTCGTCCACGGCGTTCACCAAGCTGGCCGAGGAGGGCAAGACCAATGGTCTCTGGTTCCGGACCTTTGCGACAACGGGCGTCCAGTCCGCCGTCGCGGCAAAGGTTGCGCGCGATCAGGGTTTCAAGTCCATTGCCGTCCTCTACAAGAACGACGACTGGGGTCAGGACATGGCCCGCCTGATCGCGGCCGATTTCGCGGCAGTGGGTGTCGAGGTCACGGCCTCTGTCGCCATCAACGACGGTCAGCCAAGCTACCGCGGCGAAGTCACCGAGGCACTCGCCAGCCAGCCGGAGGCGCTTTACCTTGCGCTTTATCCCGCCGAGGGCACCGCAGCCGTACGCGAATGGATTTCGCTCGGAGGAACGCAGAAAATGATCATGGCGAATTCGCTTAAGTCTGACGAATTCCGCGATAACGTTGGCCTCCAGTATCTTGGCTCGGCTCTGGGTACAGACACGGCATCGCCACGTTCCGAAAGCGCCGATGCCTTCCGCGCAGCGTACATCGAGCGGTTCAATTCCGAACCGAATGGTCCGGGCCTTGCAAACAGCTATGACGCGGCGATGATCGGACTTCTGGCAATGCAAGCTGCGGGTGAAGGCGCCAGCGGCGCGGAAATCGCTGCGGCAGTTGCAAAGGTCACCGACCCGAATGGCACACCAATCACTGCCGATACCGAAGGCTTTGCCCAGGCCAAAGAGATACTTGCCGGCGGCGGTACCGTTGCCTACCAGGGCGCGACCGGTGACGTTCGCTTTGACGCGAATGGCGATGTCTCGGCTCCGGCGGTTGTTTGGTCCTTCAATGAAAGCGGGACCCAGGAAGTCGAGTACCTGTCGCTCGCGGAGGTCGATGCCTTCATCGCTTCGCTCAAGTAGCGGCCACCGCCAATTAGAAAAGTCGGATGATCGCGAACGGGCCGCCCCCAACGGGCGGTCCGTACATCTCTGAACAGACTTTTTGCCGAAATGCCGGCGACTTGCGCACCCATGGGTCCGCAATCTGTAAAGAGATCGTCGGCCTCCCAATGAATATCTGGAACTGGACCTCATTGCCTCAAGGACCGCTCTGTCCGACGGCGGGCCATTGCTGGTTGCCGCGCACGCTCCGGTCAATCATGTCGATCCTGACATCAAACCGGCTTGTTCAGATGACCGCCAAGGTCCCAAACGGACCCATCTCGAACTGGGCTCGGGAAAGACCTGGAGATAAGGAAGCCCGGTCCTAAGGAGGGTCAGGATCAGCGCAGGCTGACTAGTGACGTTCAGGCGCTCAAACATGCGGCGTACGTCTGTGCGAACGGTATCCGATGCGATTGCAGATGTGGAAAATCGCGGCAACCTTCCATTTGCCTTCGTGCCTCTCAGGGATTCTCAAGTGATTGTGGCGGCCTGGAGCGGCATCAGGACCGGTATCGGTCGGTACAAGCTGGCCGAAGGTGGCGCGGCGCTGACCGTCATTCCGTCAAGCCAGCGACAACTTGACGTGCCGCATGAAGGCGCGCGCGATCCGCGTCAGCGGTCGCGCCGTCGAGACGGCAAAGGATGTCCGGTAGACGAAGCGCGGCAGGAAGGGGCGCACGACCAAGGCCGGGTCATCCTCGCGCACCACCGGAAACGGGCAGATCACCGAGACGCCCGTCCCCGCCCGCACCAGCGTCACCGCGCTGAGTCCGGTGGCCACCTCGGCCACGCGGTTCGGCACCGCCCCCGCTTCGGCGAACAGCCGATCGAGCCGCGACCGCACGATGTGCCGCCGCAGGATCGAGATGAAGTCCTGCCCGTGCAGCAATTCCGGCGTGATGACCGCGTGGCGCGACAGCGGGTGGTTCGGCGGCAGGATGCAGACCGCAACGCTTTCGTGGAAGGGAATCAGCTCCATCGAAGAATGCGTCAGGTCGGCATGGGTGAAGCCCAGGTCCACCGCGTCCTCGTTGATCCGGCTGACGAGGCCCGTCGAGGTGCAGGTCTCCAGCGACAGGCGCTGTCCTGGATGGAGCGCGATGAAACTGGCCATCTGGGACGCCACCATCTGCGACAGCGAGGGCGGCGCCGCCAGCCGCAGCGTGCCGCTGCCCGGTTCCTCGGGGTCGGCGCCGTTCAGGATCGCGATGGCGTCGAACAGGCGGTCAAGGTTACCGTTCAGCCGCATCCCCTCGGCGGTGGGGCGCAGGCGCCCGCCGCGCCGCTCGAACAGCACCAGGTTCAGCCGCGCCTCGAGTTGCGCGATGGCCCGGCTGACCGCCGGTTGCGACACGCCCAGCAAACGCGCCGCGCCATTCGTCGTGCCCGAGGAGATGACCGCGCGCAGCGCCTCGTATTCGCGGATCGAATGCCAGTTGTTGCGCATCGTTTCACCCTCCCGGCCCACCTATGCGTTCTGCTTTTCGTTACATGACAAAAGCGCATCATGTCCCTTGTTTCCATGAAAATCGCGTCTGCTACGCTGCCTGCATCCGCCGAAACGGCGAAAACGGACAAGATCACAAGTCCGGCAAACAGGGAGACGACCATGAAGACCAGACATTTGCGCCTTACCGCCTGCGCGGTGGCGCTGGGCCTTGCGGCAATGCCGCTGGCCGCACAGGAGCTACGCATCGGGCTTGCCTCCGAGCCCAGCTCGGCCGACCCGCATTTCCACAATCTCGGCCCGAACAACCAGTTGCGCCGCAACGTGTTCGAGTCGCTTGTCGGCACCGACGAGACACAGAAGCTGTTCCCGCAGCTTGCGGTCAGCTGGAAGCCGCTCGACGACACGCGCTGGGAGTTCAAGCTCCGCGAAGGCGTGACCTTCTCGGACGGCTCGCCCTTCGACGCCTATGATTTCGTCTACACGGTCTGCCGTATCCCTGGCGTGCCGGATTCGCCGTCGCTCTTCACCACCTACACAAAATTCATCTCCGATCTGGAAGTTCCGGATCCGATGACGCTGATCGTGCACACCGCCGCGCCCTATCCGCTGACGCCGACCGAGATCTCGACCTTCGGGATCATCTCGGCCAAGGCGAATGGTGTGGACGCGTCGACCATCGACTTCAGCCCCGACGGCTGCGGCGACATCGCCTATCCCGAGACCCAGGCCTTCAACGACGGCAGCGCCGCCATCGGCACCGGCCCCTTCCTGCTGGAGAGCTTCCGCCGTGGCGAGGGCATCGAACTGGTCCGCAACCCCGGTTACTGGGGGGACGCCGCGCCGTGGGAGCGCGTGTCGCTGAAGCCGCTGACATCGGCAGGGCCGCGCGTTGCGGCGCTGTTCGCTGGAGATGTCGACTTTATTGAAAACCCGCCGCTGCAGGATCTCGAGCGCATCCGCGATACGGACGGCTTCGAGGTCGTGCAGGGCATCTCGAATCGCGTGATCTATATCCACCTCGATCACGCCCAGGAGCCGTCGCCGATGATCACCGGCACCGACGGGAAAAACCCGCTGAAGGACGCCCGCGTCCGCGAGGCCCTGTCGATCGCCGTCAACCGAGAGGCCATCGTCGACCGGATCATGGGCGGCGTGGCCGTGGCGGCGGGCGAGTTGCTGCCGGCCGGCATGTTCGGCGCCCACGAGGACGGCGATATGCCGCCGCCGGCCTACGACGCCGAGCGCGCCAAGGCGCTTCTGGCCGAAGCGGGCTATCCGGACGGGTTCGGGATCACCATCGGCACGCCGAACGACCGCTACATCAACGACGCGCAGGTGGCCCAGGCCGTGGCGCAGATGTGGGCCCGGATCGGCATCCCGACCGAGATCGACGCCGTGACCGCCTCGACCTTCTTCTCGCGGCGCAACAACTTCGAGTTCTCGGCCTACCTCGCAGGCTGGGGCTCGGGCACCGGCGAGATGTCCTCGCCGCTGAAAGCGCTGCTGGCCACCCGCGATTCCGATCGCGGCTACGGCGGCACCAACAGGGGCCAGTACTCCAACGCCGCGCTGGACGAGGCGCTGACAAAGGCCCTGGCCACGGTCGACGACGATGCCCGGCAGGAATTGCTGCGCGAGGCTTCGCGCATCGGCATGGAGGACTGGGCGATCATCCCGCTGCATTTCGAGGTGACGCCCTGGGCGATGCGGAGCACAGTCAAGTACACGCCGCGCGTGGACCAGTACACGCTGCCCTACTTCGTCAGCCAGGGCGAATAGGTCTCGGCCCTTGTGCCGCGCGGGGATAACCCCGCGCGGCCTGCCGCCCTTTTCCGAGGACGCATCCCATGCTCGTCTACCTTCTCAGACGAATAGCCCAGTCCATCTTCGTTGCCCTGGCCATGATGGTGATCGTGTTCTTCGGCATCTACCTGGTCGGGAACCCCGTCGACATCCTGATCTCGCCCGACGCAACCCCGCGCGAGATCGAGGAGACCATGGCGCGTTTCGGCTTCGACCAGCCGATCTGGCGGCAATTCCTGACATTTGCGGGCAACGCCCTCCAGGGCGATCTGGGCCGCAGTTTCGTCCATGGCGAACCGGCGGTGTCGCTGATCCTGCACTACATGCCGGCAACGCTTGAACTTGCCGCGCTTGGGTTGATCTTTTCCATCCTGATTGGCGTGCCGCTGGGGGTCTATGCGGGCTACAAGTCCGATCGCTGGCAGGGCCGCGCGATCATGACAGGCTCGATCTTCGGCTTCTCGCTGCCAAATTTCTGGGTCGGAATGCTGCTGATCCTGATCTTCGCCGTGGAGCTTCGCTGGCTGCCCTCGACGGGCCGGGGCGACACGGTCGAGGTGCTGGGAATGCGGCTGTCGATCTTCGCGCCGGGCGGCCTGCAATACATGATCCTGCCCGCCCTGACGCTGGCGCTCTACAAGGCCTCGCTGGTGACGCGCCTGGCGCGCGCCGGTACTCAGGAGGCGCTGGTGCAGGACTATGTGAAATTCGCCCGCGCCAAGGGCGTCTCGGAAACCCGGATCCTGTTCGTCCATGTCCTGAAGAACATCATGATCCCGATCGTCACCGTGCTGGGACTTGAACTGGGCTCGATGATTGCCTTCGCAGTCGTGACCGAGACGGTCTTCGCCTGGCCCGGCATGGGCAAGTTGCTGATCGACTCGATCCAGACGCTCGACCGGCCCGTGATCGTCGCCTATCTGATGATGACCGTGCTGATCTTCATCACGATCAACCTGATCGTGGACGTGATATACACGCTGCTAGACCCGCGCGTGCGTATTTCCGGAGCCTCGACATGAGCGCCCCCGCTACCAACGCGCCAGAGCGCGGCGACCGCCTGCCGATGATCGCGGGGCTGCTAACCGTGGCCGCCGTCGCCGCGCTGGTTTTGGCCCCAGACTTGGCCAGCCTGCCCGCCCGCCTGATCCTGCTGGTCGCAGCCGTGTTCTTCGCGCTGCGGCTGCTCAAGGGCCGGATGAAGCACTTCTTCAACGGCCCGGCGGCATGGCTCGCGGCGGCGAGCCTGCTGGTGCTGGTGATCGTCGCGCTCTTCGCGCCCGAACTGTCGCCGCAGAACCCCTATGACCTCGCGCAACTGGACATCATGGACGGGCGGCTGGAACCCGGCTCGACCAATTTCGACGGGACGCTGACCTATCACCTTGGCACCGACGAACAGGGCCGCGACATCCTGTCGGGCATTCTTTACGGGCTGCGCGTGTCGCTGATGGTGGCTATCGTCGCCACCGTGGCGGCAATGGCGATCGGCGTCGTCGTAGGCATTTATGCCGCCTGGGCCGGCGGGCGGGTGGAAACGATCCTGATGCGGATCGTCGACCTGCAATTGTCCTTTCCCTCGATCCTCGTGGCGCTGATGCTGATGGCGGCCTTCGGGCGGGGGCTGGACAAGGTCATCATCGCGCTGATCGTGGTGCAATGGGCTTATTACGCCCGTACCGTGCGCGGCACCGCCCTGTCAGAGGCGCGCAAGGAATACATCGACGCGGCGCGCGGCCTCGGCCTCTCATCGCGGCGCATCCTGTTCCGGCACCTGCTGCCCAACTGTATTCCGCCGCTGGTGGTGATCTCGACCGTGCAGATCGCCAACACCATCGTCCTGGAATCGTCGCTGTCCTTCCTCGGCGTGGGCGTGCCTATCACGCGGCCCTCGCTGGGGCTGCTGATCGCCAATGGTTACGACTACATGCTGTCCGGCCAATACTGGATGAGCATGTATCCCGGTGTCGCCCTGCTGGCCATCGTGGCCTCCATCAACCTCGTCGGCGACCGGCTGCGCGACGTGCTGAACCCGAGGCTGCGCCGATGACCGTCCTGAGCGTCGAGAACCTGCAAACCCATTTCTTCACCGACGCCGGCGTGGTGAAGGCTGTCGACGGCGTGAGCTTCTCGCTGGAAGAGGGCGAGGTACTTGGGCTGGTGGGCGAAAGCGGATCGGGCAAGACCGTCACCGGGTTTTCCATACTGCGGCTGGTCGATCCGCCGGGGCGGGTGACGGGCGGGCATGCCCTGTTCCGGGGACAGGACCTCGCCGCCCTGCCCGAACGCGAGATGCGCAAGCTTCGCGGCAATCGGATCGCGATGATCTTCCAAGACCCCATGATGACGCTGAACCCGGTCCTGCGCATCGACACGCAGATGATCGAGGCGGTGCAGGCGCATGAAAAGGTCAGCAGGGCCGCCGCGCGCGACCGGGCGGTGCAGGCGCTGGCAAGGGTCGGCATCCCTTCACCCGCCGAACGCTTGAACGCCTATCCGCACCAGTTCTCGGGAGGCATGCGGCAACGCGTTGCCATCGCCATCGCACTGCTCAACGGGCCGGACCTGATCATCGCGGACGAGCCTACCACGGCGCTGGACGTGACGATTCAAAGCCAGATCCTCGCCGAGGTGCAGGAGCTCGCGCGCGAGACAGGAACTTCGCTGATCTGGATCACCCATGACCTGGCCGTGGTGGCGGGTCTGGCCGACCGGATCGCCGTCATGTATGCGGGCCGGATCGTCGAAAGCGGTCCTGCCTCGGCCATTCTGACCGCGCCGGCGCATCCTTACACCGCCGGTCTGCTGGGCTCGATCCCCGGTCACGGGCGGCGGGGCGACAGACTGACGCAAATCCCCGGCATGGCCCCCAACATGGCGCACCTGCCGCCCGGCTGCGCCTTTGCCCCGCGCTGCCCGCGCGTCGCGGACGCCTGCCGGACCACTGCGCCCGTGGTAACGGAATCCGGCGCGGGCCGCGCACTGCGCTGCCTGCACCCGTTGACGGAGGTCCTGGCATGAGCGCGATGCTGGAATTGCAGGGCGTCAGCCGCGTCTTCGAGAAAAAGCTGGATTCCATCGAGAAACTCGCACGCACGCTGGGCGCCAATGTCTCGGAAAGCCGCGTGAACGCCGTCGATGATGCCTCTTTCGAGGTCGCGCGCGGCGAGGTCGTTGGGCTCGTGGGCGAGTCGGGCTGTGGCAAGTCCACGCTGGGGCGCATGGTGGCGGGGCTTCTGCCCGTGACCAGCGGCAAGATCCGCTTCGCGGGAATCGACGTGACCGACGCCCGCACCGAGGCCGCCAGGGCCGCGCGTCTCCGGGTGCAGATGATCTTCCAGGACCCGATGTCCTCGCTCAACCCGCGGATGCGGGTGAACGACATCGTCGGCGAGGCGGCGGTGTTCCACGGGCTGACGACGAAACGCGAGATGACCGACTATGTCGCCGACCTGATGGCCAAGGTCGGGCTTGACCCGTCTTACGCACAGCGCTTTCCGCACCAGTTTTCGGGCGGGCAACGGCAGCGGATCGGCATCGCCCGTGCCCTTGCGGTGCAGCCGGAATTCCTGATCTGCGACGAAAGCATCGCCGCGCTCGACGTGTCGATCCAGGCGCAGGTCATCAACCTCTTCCAGGACCTGCGCCGCGAGCTGGACCTGACCTACCTGTTCATCAGCCACGACCTCGGCGTGATCGAGCATATCGCCGACCGCGTGGTGGTCATGTACCTGGGGCGGATCGTCGAGATCGCTCCGACGGGCGAACTGTTCGACGGACCCAAACACCCCTACACGCAGGCGCTGCTGGACCAGGTCCCGAAACTCGAGGCCGGGCGGCGCGAATACCACACGATCAAGGGCGAGATCCCCTCGCCCCTGAACCCGCCGCCCGGCTGCCATTTCCACCCGCGCTGCCCGCTGGTCGGGCCGCGTTGCCGGTCCGAGGCACCGCGCCTGATCCATGACGGACCACGCGGCGTGGCCTGTCACCTGAACGACGGAGGCGTCGCATGACCTACCACATCCCAGGCGTGCTTAGCGTCGAGGGGCTGGACACTCAGCGCATTCCCCTTGTCCTCGACAGCCCGCATTCCGGCACAGACTATCCAGCGGATTTCAATCACGCGGTCGATCCCGTGGGCCTGCGCCATGCCGAGGACACCCATGTGCACGATTTATGGCGCGGTGCGGTGGATGCGGGCGGAGTGCTGCTGCACGCGCATTTCCCACGCTCCTACGTCGATGCCAACCGTGCCGCCGACGACATGGACCCCGATCAGATCGCGGACTCCTATCCCCTGCCCCTCAACCCTTCGATCAAGAGCACCTTGGGCATCGGCCTGTGCTGGACACGCGAGCCGCCGGCGGGTGGGCCACTCTATGATCGCAAGCTGACGGCGGAGGAGGTCCACGCCCGCGTTACCCGCTACCACCAGCCCTACCAGGCCCGCCTGCGCGCGCTGCTGGATCAGGCGCATGGGAGATGGGGAGAGGTCTGGCACATCAACTGCCATTCCATGCAGGAGGTCGCCTCGGCCATGTCGACGCAGGAGCGCGGCACGCCGCGCCCGGATTTCGTGCTGGGCGATCGCGACGGTACGTCATGCGCGCCTGCCTTTACCAGGGCGGTGGCCGACTTCCTGGCGGCGCGCGGCTATTCTGTAGCGATCAACGACCCCTACAAAGGGATGGAACTGATCCGTGCCAACGGCGCCCCGAGCGATCGGCGCCACTCGATGCAGATCGAGGTCAACCGCAAGCTCTACATGGACGAAGCCACGCGCGAGCCGAACGAAGGCTACGACGCGCTGAAGACCACTTTCACCAATCTTTCCCGCCACCTCGCCCGCTTCGTCGAAGCCGCGCTCGAAGGACAGATGACATGAGTTCCGCCACCGGCCTGCCCAATATCTATGCTGTCGAACTGACCCCGCCGGACCTGTCGGCCTATGCCAAGGGCAATACCGGGGTTCCCTATGTCTGGACCTTCGAAAGTGGTGTCGCCGGCCCGCATGTGGCGCTGACAGCCATCGTGCATGGCAACGAGCCCTGCGGCGCCATCGCACTGGTCTGGCTGATGGGGATGAACCTGCGCCCCGTGCAGGGCAAGCTGTCCTTTGCCTTCATCAACATCGCCGCCTACGAGGCCTTCGACCCCGAGTTGCCGGACGCAACCCGCTGGGTCGAGGAGGATTTTAACCGACTTTGGGGGCCGGGCGTTCTGGACGATCCCGACCGCCGCGTGACGCCAGAGGTGGAACGCGCCCGCGAGATCCGGCCCTGGCTGCGCACGGTGGACATGCTGCTCGACATCCATTCGATGCAGCACAAGACGCAGCCCCTGATCATCGCCGGTCCCGCCCTCAAGGGCCGCAGCCTTGGCCGCGACATCCGCTGGCCCGGCATCGTCGTCACCGACAAGGGCCACGCCGAGGGTATGCGGATGCGCGATTTCGAGGGCTTCTCGGATCCTGCGTCGCCAAAGAATGCGGCCCTCGTCGAATGTGGCCAGCACTGGGAAGCAGACTCCGCCGAGGTGGCCAAGGATTGCGTCACCGGCTTCCTGCGCGCGACCGGCGCCGTCGCCCCCGACTGGGAGCAGGAGCGGATGGCCACGCGGCCCCTGCCCGAACAGAACTTCTATGAAGTCTCGGGCCCCGTCACCATCGAGACCGACAATTTCCGCTTTGCCGAGGACTGGCGCGGTTTCGAGCACCTGGAACAGGGCCGCCTGATCGGCTGGGACGGCGAAAAGCCGGTGCATGCGCCGCATGACCCGACCGTTCTGATCATGCCGTCGCGCCGGCTCTGGCCCGGGAAGACCGCAGTGCGGCTCGCGCGAGCCGTTCAGCCGTAACGCGCGGCGGTCAGCCAGTCCTTGTGGATCTCGGGTGCGCGGCTCATCATCAGGTCACCCACCGCTCTGGCCGCGCCCCCGGCCATCTTCCAGCCCGGCGTTCCGTGGCCGGTGTTGACAGGAAGGTCGGGGATGCGCGTCGGCGTTCCCTCCGGTGGGTGCATTCAGAGCAAACTATCTTGAGACAGTCAGGGTGGTTCTTTGACGTCGGAGGATGACCAAATCCGATCCGTTTCGCTATTTCAAAGCGAGCCGTGAGGTCATCAGCCTGGCGGTGTTGCTGTACGTGCGGGTCAGGCCGATGTGAAGTTTGCAGAAATTCGACTCCGTTCACGCTTCCGTCCACCATCGCCTTAATCAGGAACGCAGCCTCTCAGGTCGACCCGACTTCAAGAACAACCGCACCGCGGCACTGGCCGAGTGGCTCCAACTCTTTTCCGGGTAGGTTCAGGAGCAGACAACCGCCACGAGCCAGGCCGCTGGCTCAACAATCGAGCGAAGAATTCGCAACTCTGATCTCGACGACGGGAGCGGGCGATGCTTCGGTTCCGGCGTATGCGAAGTCTTCAAAATTCACCGCCGCCCACGCCTCTGTCACGAACTATTTCAAACAGGGACGCCGTCTCTCCAGCCGATCTCTTTCAAGGCCAACCGTACCTGCGCCCTAGCCGGAGACTGGTCGGAATCCGTCCGACTGTCTGACGGTCCACCAATATTTCACCTTTGCCCTAAAATCCTTTCTGTCGCGGCGGCGCCTTTCCAGCAGTTCGGTCTTGACCGTCCGCGAAAGAGACGATGCCCAGACCCAATTGGCGTTTGGCTCATGCCGAACGCCGCTCTGCAACGCAGCCGTGGTCGTCTTCCGAGGTTCGGCATGCAAACCTGACGCTTCAAGACAGGCGAGTGTGGACCTTCAGTTCAGTAGCGGTCGCGGCCCATATGTCCTTGAGTTTCTCGCCGTCCGCGGGATCGCAATCGAGACCTTCGGCAAGCCGGGTTTCCAGGCTGGCGAGCGCAATACGAAGTGCCTCGGCTCCGAGCAGGGCAGACGAACCGGTTGAATAGTGGACCTTTTCACGCATTCCCGGCTCGGACTTGCCCGCCTTTGCGCATTTTTCGACGTAGGCAATCGTCTCCTGCATTTCATCTATGAAATTCTGGATCAGGCGATTGATCTTTTCGGCACCCAGCGCGTTCGCGAGTTCGGTGAGGTGCGCATGGTCTACCAGTGAGTCCGGCGCACCACTGTCATCTCCTGGCTCGTCATCGGTGTGAAGGTGGACCTTTGCCGAGAACCTGGCGAGGATCTCGCGCAGACCTTTCCGGGAGATGGGCTTGATCAGGATGTCGTTTAGCCCCGCAGCAAGGAACCTGTCCATTTCGGACGGGATGGCGTTCGCTGTCAGAGCAACAATGGGCAAGTACGTCCCTGCGGGCTCGGAATCCCGGATTGCTCGCGTTGCCTCGATGCCGTCCATAACAGGCATGGAAATGTCCATGAGCACGAGATCATACGCGTTTTTCCGGGTGAACTCGACACCTTGCCGACCGTCGAAGGCCTCGTCCACGGCATGGCCATCCTGCTCGAGAAGCTCGCGCACGATGACCCGATTGATCTTGTTGTCCTCGACCACGAGAATTTTCATCGGGGGTACGGGACCGATATCTTCCACCAGGTCCTTTACCGTGTTCGACGGACGCGCCGATGGGATTTCGCCGTCTGGAGAAGGAAGTGGCAGGCGGACCCAGAAGCTGCTGCCGAAGCCGCTTGTGCTTTCAAGCCCGACCTCGCCGTCCATGGCCTTGACCAGACGCCGAACGATGGCGAGACCAAGCCCGGTTCCGCCGACCGAGCGGGAAAAGGACGAGTCCAGCGTGACGAAGTCTTCGAATATTCGCTCACGGTCCTTCGCGGCAATTCCCACCCCGGTATCCGTCACCCGGAATTCAACCATGTCGCTGCCCGCGAGGCGGGAGGCTTCGACCAAGATTGACCCGTTGCGGGTGAACTTGATCGCGTTTCCGATCAGGTTGAGCAGGATTTGGCGAATGCGCACCGGATCACCCAGCGCATAGTCGCGCTCGAGTGTCTCGACGGCCCGAGACAGTGTATTGCCGCGGTGCTCGGCGACTCCGCGCTGGCTGTCGACGAGTTCGCGCACAAGGGCGGGTAGCGAGAACGGGACGCGAGCGATTTCGATCCTTCCCGACTCTGCCCGCGATATTTCAAGCACGTCATCGACGTGGTGGAGCAAGAGCTTGCCCGAAGCGCGTATGATTTCGAAGTACTCCTTGTTCTTTGCCGAGAGCTTTTCGGGATCGATCAGTTCAAGCGTCCCGAGCATACCGTTCAGCGGTGTCCGCATCTCGTGGCTCATGACCGCGATCAGGTCCGCTTTTGCCTTCTCGCCTGCGATGGCCTTGTCACGGGCCGTGATCAGCCCCTGTTCGGTCGCAAGCCGCCTAGAAATGTCGCGCAGGAAAGAGACGAAGATCTCGCCCTCTTCGGACTCTGCCGTCGAAATCGAAAGTTCGACCGGAAAGATCTCGCCGTTCTTGCGGCGTGCTTCGAGCTGGACACGGCCTTTTCCGATTACATGTTTTTCCCCGGTCTTCCGGTACCGGTCCATCCCGTTCTGGTGCGCCTGCCTGAGATGTTCGGGAACGATCATCTCTTCCATCTTCTGACCGATCGCTTCCTCGCGCGAATAGCCGAAGATCTGTTCTGCGGCTCCGTTGAAATCGATGATCATGCCCTGCCTGTTCACGGAGACGACCGCGTCGAGAGATGTCGAGATGATCGACGCGAGGCGCGATCGCACGAGGCTCTCTTCAATGGCCCGTTCCTGTGCCCGGCGGTAGAAATGTATGAGGAGCACGACAACGAAAACCAATACGGCGAAAAAGGCCAGGGACAGAAAGGAAACCAAGGTCAGGGTATTGATAACGCTGCTTCTCTGCGCTTCGGCCTCTTCGGAGAGGATCTTTATTCCGGAAAGATTGATCCTCCGCACATCCGCCCTCACAGCCTCGGTCTTTTCCATGAGTTGAGGAACTGCGTTTCGGAGCACAGAGTCTTCACCGTCAATCAGGAGAACCGTTTCGTCGAGATAGGTCCGGAGCCTTTCCAGGGCATCGGTGACTTCCTGATCCTCCCGCACGGAATGCAACATCGGGCTTGCCGATAACGAGTTCACCCGGCTGTAAAACACATTGAAACGGGTACGGAGGTCCGAAAGCGGCGCGGAGGGCGCGGCCGCTGCTTTGGCCATTTCATTGAGAAGCACCAGAAGTTCGACATCCGACTGCGCAAGCGACCATTGCCTGCTGTCGGAATTGGCCGTGGCGAGCGCGTCAATCTGCTCGCGGACCTCGCTGTTCATCTGAATGAGCGGCAGGACGGCCAAGAGGATCATCAACACGCCAGCCACCGCAACAGCAACCGCCGACCGCCACGGAGGTGACGGCCGGGTATTGCGGTTCCGGGAAGTGTCTGATGGCTGACTCAGCGAAGAACCTCTATACGATCCAGTTGCCACACGCTGCGCGAATAGATCAACTCCGACCTGTAGTCAGAATCTTCATCATAAGGATACACGATCCACAGAGGGCCTTTGTTGCGCAGGCTCATTGTTGCACCGTTTCGGAGAAATGCAACGATTGGTCCACCTTCAACTGCGTCACTCATGGGAATTTCCATCGAGTAGTCATTGATCGCGGATGCCCGCAGGACGCGGCCGTTGGCACCCACGGCCTTGAGAAGATCAACGAGTTCGACGCCGGTGAACGTCTGCACGCCCTCGGTCCAGATCGTGGTAGTCTGGAAGGTCACCGTTCCGATCGACTGCAGGAGATCAAGGTCGAGTTCGGCGACATCTCGGCTGTTCGCGGCGGAGATTTCTCCGCTAACGGTCAGAACGACCTGGCCCTTTGCTGGCTCAAGCGCCATAGCCGACGACGTGCCCAAAAAGGCAAGGCTGAAAAGGATATGAACGAGGCGAATACCAAGCGAGCCTTGCATGCGAGACATGACCGTTTTTCGACGAACTTTGAAAGGAGGAAGCATGCTTCGTGTTCCACGCTTTCCGCAACGGCACACCAGCGAATATACTTTCGGATGGGATCACGCTGCGAATGCTGCGCAGATTCGGGCGCAAAACGGTTTCGAACCACTGCTACGGGCGTTAGTTGGTAAATAAAGTATGAAATGACGTCTTTGGAATTGAAGTTGGCTATTTCGATTTGCTTACTTTGAATTAAGTGGTGATTCCCGAAACACTGGAGGAGGACTGCCATGCGGATACTTTTGGCCGACGATCACGATCTGGTTCGGGAGGCCATCGCTGCATTCCTCGCATCCGAAGGCGGCGCGATGGTCGATGTGGCAGGTACGCTGCCCGAGGCCATGACCGTTCTAAAGGACAAGGGACCATTTGATCTGATCATGCTCGACTACAACATGCCGGGGATGAACGGGCTCGAAGGTCTGAAGAAGATGATAACGGCCAGCGGGAACTGCCCGGTGGCGTTGCTTTCGGGCACGACGACACGGGTGCTTGCCGAGGATGCCATCGCCGCTGGGGCAGCTGGATTCGTTCCGAAGACGCTGGGCTCGAAATCCATGATCAGTGCCGCGAACTTCATGGCCGCAGGCGAGATTTACGCGCCATTCAATTTCATGCAGCGCAAGAGCGACGAAAGCTCGGAACTGCTTACCGACCGCGAGCGCGACGTGCTTTACGGGATCTGCCAGGGCCTTTCCAACAAGGAAATCGCCCGGGACCACAATCTCCATGAGGCGACCGTCAAGCTGCATGCCCAGACTCTTTGCAAGAAGCTTGGTGCGAGAAACCGGACACATGCGGCCATGATCGCACGGGACCGGAACCTGGTCTGAAGCACCGGGATAAAAGGCGATTCTGTTCCCCGGTCTTGCGCTTCGGATCGCAGAACCTATCCGTTCGTCTAGGTCAGACTGCCCGATTGCAAAATGTCCTCGCCGGTTGCGGCGGGGACAGGGCCGCAAGAGCCCCGTATGACCGTCAGCGTTAACACGGGGTTACCAATGATCACTTTGCTTAATGCTGCGCCGGATACGGGAAACCAGGGTGTCTAGCCCCCTGTGTATGGGCCACTGATCAGGGGTTTCTCTAATAGGGTTTCAGGAACGGGCGGGCGCATGTTGAGTGCCTGATGCGGCCGGGTGTGATTGTACTGCCTGAGCCAGTGATTGATGACGATCTGAGCT
>NZ_JBLBVK010000011.1:0-1035 GCF_047314965.1 Silicimonas lutimaris
CTTCTCGCTGACGTCGTCGGGTCTTGGGGATCTTCCGGACCTGTTCTCGGGGGGCGAGGCGGTTGTCTACGACCTCGATACGACGAACAACATTCTCTACGGCTACATCGAGAGGGGCGATCCCGGGGCGGACTCGAACGACGCGGGCTACGATACGGTTGCCTCAGCGGAGACGGGGCTGTCTGACACGCTGGTGCTCAAGTTCGAGTTGTCGGGAGATAACAACGCGACCTGGACCTACACGCAATACCAGGTGCTTGATCACATCGACCAGGCGAGCCCTGCCTCGGAAGAGAACCTGGCGCTGATCGACGGCAAGGACGGCTCCGGAGTTGTCCAAGGGTCGGTGAACTACATCGACTTCTCGACGGTTATCCGGGCGACGGACTTTGACGGCGACTATGTCGACCTGGCCGCGGACACGGTCTATGTCGAGGTGATCGACGACAAGCCTGAGGAGGCGAATGACAGCACCACGGGCGTGGTCGAGGAGGAGGACGCGGGTCTCTCCAGCGCCGGCAACGAAGACACGCTCGACGGCGCGGGTGCGGGCGGCATCGACGGGGAGTTGGACGACGACACCCTGCCGGGCGCGGGCGGCCTAGACATCACCACCAACGCCGCGACGGGTGATCTCGATGACATCGTCGACTTCGGTGCCGACGGTCCGGCAGCAGGCGGCGGCTATGCGCTGGCCTGGGCTGGCGACGGCTCGGAGAATGTGGCTGCCTCGACCTGGCTCGCAAATCTCGACGGGGGCGACCCCTTTTACTCGGGCGGGGTGGCAATCGACACCGCCACGGTCTCCGGCAACACGCTCAAGGCCTATGCCGGAACGACGGAGGTCTTCGAGCTGTCGATCAACCCGACGACCGGGGTCTGGACCTTCACGCTGAAGGCCGCGCTCGACCACGACCTCGTTCAGGGCGAGAACATCCTCACCCTCAACCTCGGCGGCGCCATGACGGCGACCGACTTCGACGGCGACACCATCCCCCTGTCTGACGACGCCATCGTCGTGACGGCTATCGATGA
>NZ_JBLBVK010000012.1:0-2324 GCF_047314965.1 Silicimonas lutimaris
GCTCAGATCGTCATCAATCACTGGCTCAGGCAGTACAATCACACCCGGCCGCATCAGGCACTCAACATGCGCCCGCCCGTTCCTGAAACCCTATTAGAGAAACCCCTGATCAGTGGCCCATACACAGGGGGCTAGACAGCCCGTCAAGTGCAAACCGATGGGTTCCTTTACCGACTGGGACTTGGTCCGCGAGACGCTACTATGGCTTGGTGAGGAGGATCCCCTCGTCACTCGGGAGCGCCTCATCGCCGATGATCCGAAGAAGAGCGACCTGGCCGAGCTGTTGGAAGTCTGGGCTGCCGCTGCGCCCGGCGGACAGCAGTTCACATTGACCCAGATCGACGAACAAGGCCAGGCTGGTGCTAGTGACAGTTCCCTTGCTCAGCTACGTTCTGCGTTGATCTCACGGTCCTTAAAAGACGTGTTCAATCCCCGCAGTATCGGTCGATATCTCGGTCGGCGAAAAGACCGCGTGATTGGTGACCGCGCACTTCGTGCCCAAGACAATGGGGCCGGCGTCAGGCTCTATTGGGTCGAGTATGTCGAGCCTTCTGAGCGGCCAAACGACGCTTTCTAAGCTCTTGGCGGCGTCGTTAGTACCTACAGGGTTTGCCGGGTAATACGGGTTTATTTGCCCTGCGTCTGCGGCGGTAAACCCGGCAGACCCTGCAAACCCTGTGTAGTCTCTAAGAGAGCCCCCTCCAACGGGCACTCGCCCACACAATCCGACAATCAGGCTGGGTCCAAGCAGCCTTGCTGGCGCGCGAGCAGCCGCGTCAAGAGTTTTCGCTGACCCTAGGCGCCTAACCGCAGAAAGCATCGCACTTGAAAGCTACGAGAGAATGGCAACGGTCTTAATCCAGCTTCGTTGTCTTGCAGAGCGTCTGCGTCAGTTTCCACCACGGCCTGACACCTTTTCGAAGTGACGATCCGCTTGATACGATCAGCGCACAGCATTCTTGGAGCGAGGCTGAATGTCTGCTCTCAACCCAATAGCAGACCCGCGGTCGTTCACACGAAAGAGCGGTTAGACTTCTAGAGCTGTCATTGCCGTGAAGTGCAGCGAAGGTCTGAGTTGAGCCCTCAGCGGACGATTGGACTGAGACTTACGAAAGGCGTGTTGGACCCGGAGCCCTAGTCTTGAGTGGTGGATTTGCGGTCGGCAGAATAGCGAGAAGAATAAGCGACAGTCCCAAAACTGTCACACCGAGGCTCACCCAAACAAAAGCCGTGGGCCAAAGCGTAGCCCTGACTGTGTAGAACGTGGGTGGAAAGCCTTGCAGGCGAAGCGGTAGGTCGGAGTACCAGTAGGACCACCAAGCGGTGACGACGAGGATTGGCAGGACTGCAGCCGTTTTGCGCCAGACCGAATAGCTTCGAGATGGGGCGCGGCGGCCCCTTCGCCAGCGCAATAGAACAGCCCCTATCACAGCCGCGCCGGTGACCGATAACAATAGGCCGGCTGCCACGTGTGCCCCGCGCAGCAGTCCGAGTTGCGAACAGACGCCCTCCAGCGGGTCATCCTGTAACGCTCGGCTCCAGGGGCAGGCGATGTCAGCGAAGATTCCTGGGGCCGCGCGGTCGCTGTTGGCGAGGATTACCAACCCGGCCCCGGTTTCGGGCATCAAGAACACGATTGCCTTGTAGCCGCGATGGTCGCCGCTCTTGCGTGCGACAAGCGCTTGACCGTCAAGGTGCAGGTTGTAGCCAAGACCGACTTCGCTGGCGTCCTCGGCGAACGGAAACTGCTCGAAAGTATTCCTTACGGACTCGGGTGTGATTACTCCCCGGCCCGGTTCACCTCCCTCCGCGTTCGCCATCGAGGCGGCAAGGAAGCGCGCTACGTCGTCGGCGGTCGCCACCAATCCGCCTTGCGCCTTGGTGGCGTGCTCATAGTGCGGCAACGGATTTCCGTACCAGTCGTGCCCCCAGGCGGCGCGGGCCTCCAGGTCCGGCGTCCAGCCGAAGGCGGTGCTGTTCATGCCCAGAGGACGAAGAATTTCTCTTGCGACGTACTCACTGAATGGCTCGCCCGTGACAGTCTCGACCGCCAACTCAAGAAGGGTGAATCCCTTCGACGAGTAGTGATAAGCCTCTCCCGGTGGGTGCATGACCCGAACAGGACCATATTCCATGGTCGCGCCATTCATGGCTTCAAGAAGCGAAGGTGGCACCTCGCCTGAATCAACGCCTGAATCCCCGCCTTTCGACAATCCTGCACCATGAGCGAGGATGGCGCGCGCGGTCACTAAGGAATGGTCAAACTCGGAAGGCGGTAGGGTCCAGCCGCCCAAGTAAGTTTCGATCGGCGCGTCGAGGTCGAT
>NZ_JBLBVK010000013.1:0-11995 GCF_047314965.1 Silicimonas lutimaris
ATAATGGGGGCGAAAAATCATCCCTGCGGCATGTCGAAAAAAATCGCGACGGGCCAGTCAGGCACTGGAGCCGTCAACTGGCTACGACCCCGACGGCAGTTTCCACCGACACCGGACGTGCCAGAAAATCGAGCTTATGACTGCAACGCGGACCTAGCAGCCGTTCGCTCTTGGCTCAGCTCAAGGCGGTATCGGAGGAACAAGCAGAGGCCGAGAATCATATAAACGGGGAGTGCTACCTTGTTCAGAAGCCAGAGGTAGGGACAAAGCTTCGGGGTCAGTAGACATCAGAACTCGGCGGTAGCGGAAACGCGAGCGGGCTCGATGGTCGTTCGGTCTTTGCCAAAAGGGGCGCGGGCAGCGGCGCGGACCATCTCCCAAAAGAGCGCGGTTTGTTCGGCGCGGGCGTGACTAATGCGCGTCTCAGCGATGTGCGTGGCGTTTTCGAAGAGGTCCTTGGTCTGGAGAGGCATGGCGCTGGTCCTTGTCTGCGTTGTCGATGATCCCTTGTCTCATGTTGAAGCCCGCGGCGCTTTCAGCCAGCGTCCAGAACACGTCCTGAAATTGTCCATTTGCTTTGAGAAAGGTCACATGCTGTTCTAACGCAATGACCGATGTCCTGGTGTTTGAAGATTTCCGGCTGGACACTGCGCGTGGCGAGCTTTCACGCGGTGGTATGCCGATTCAGATCGAGCCACAGGTCCTCGATCTGATCACCCATTTTGCGCTCAAGCCGGGCGTAGTCATCAGCCGGGACGACTTGATCGAGGCAGTTTGGCACGGGCGGATCGTATCGGACTCAGCGATCTCGTCCCGGATCAACGCCGCGCGCGCCGCACTGGGCGACGACGGGGCGACGCAACGTCTAATCAAGACAATCCCGAAGCGTGGCTTTCGCTTCGAAGCGGAGGTCACCTCTGAGAGCACTCCGCCGGCTTCGGCGACCACTCTAGCCACAGGAGGAAGGCCATCGATTGCAGTTCTTCCGTTTGAAAATCTCTCGGGAGACCCAGAGCAGCGCTATTTCTCAGACGGGATCACCGATGACATTATCACAGAGTTATCGCGTTATGGCGAGTTGTTCGTCATCGCGCGGCATTCGAGTTTTGCATTCCGGGGATCACCCTTGCCAGCTGGCGAAATCGCCCGCGAACTTGGCGTAGATTACCTTGTCGAAGGTTCGATCCGGCGATCTGGAGAGCGTATCCGGGTAACGGCACGCCTAATCGATCCAACCAGAGGCGTCGAGCTATGGGCCGAACGATACGATCGCGATATCCAGGACATTTTTGAGGTACAAGACGAGATTACCTCGGTAATCGTCAATACTCTGGTCGGTGCAATTGAGAGGCAGCAGCATAGCCGGTCACTTGCAAAGAGCGAAGAAGCTATAAATGCATACGACCACTTTCTCAGGGCGGTCGAACTAAACTACCAGATGGTCCCTGCCATGACTCGCACAGCGCGAAATGAGGCGAAGAAAGCGCTCGAATGCGATCACGGGTTCGCGCGGGCGCACGCACTTTTGGCCTGGACGCACATTTCAGAAGCATCCAACGCATGGGCGAAGGACATACGCGAGGCGTTAGACAAAGCGAAGTCCGCTGGTCTGGCTGGAGTCGCAGCGAACAACAACGAACCTTTTGCTCATGCCGTTCTGGGGTGGGTTTATATGTGGAGCGACAAAGCCTTCGCGCGTGGTCTCGAAGAACAGCGACGGGCAATCGAGACAAATCCTGGGAACGCGCAATTCCGTAGCATGTATGCGTTTTCACTCACCTATGCGGGGAAATCGAACGAAGCCTTGGTTGCCCTTGATCAGGCGATGCGCCTAAATCCCTTCTACCCGGAACTATTCCACGTGTTTTACGGCCGTGCCCTGTTTAATCTCCAGCGATATGAAGAGGCGATGCCCAGGCTGGAGCGCATCCGTACCTCTCAACCCCATCATGCAAACGCCCTAGCACACACCGCCGCCTGCTACGCCGCCTGCGGGCGCATCGATGAGGCCAAAGAAACCGTCGCGGAAGTAAGGTCCGCCAGCCCCGCCTATACGCTGGCGCATGCTCGGAATTGGGTGGCTTACTCGGACCGGGACGAACACGAGCATTTTCTAAGATACCTAGGTCTTGCGGGGCTACGCTAACGGCCTCGTTTGAGGAATGTCGATGGTGAGAAATACCGTCCGCTCGCGATTGGCGCGGACGACCACCCTAAAATTCAATGGTACTGCTCCGCGAACGAGGCAGCCAGTCGAGCTTCTGTGCACAAAATTTCCCAGAGAGCGACATAGGCACGCCCCAATTGGCAAGTTTACGTGGGGGGAAGGAAGAGCGACGATCGTGTATGGGATCGTCAGGCCTTCAAAGGAAAGGGGCCGCCAAATACGGCGACCCCAGGACAACACACTCACTCGTTACAACCTCTATAGCGTCGCCGAACAAGGCGGCCCTATTAGGGCGTCTTCAGACTATCTTCTTGACCATTTGATGCCGACTTTGGTCTCCGGCCCATGTCGTCGAGAGGAGGATCACCCCAAGGTGATGCCAGACTTTGGTCCTTGCGGAGTCCCTGGCATTAAACCTGCGAGGTCAGATGCGACGGAAACAGGGACACGAGTTCTGACCGCATGGTTTTGAGCATCTCGTAGCATGGGCGGACGAAGGGATTGGGTTCGCCGTCCTGCTTCCAGGCAGAATAGCTCCGTAGCGTCAGGCTCGAGAGGATGAAGTAGGC
Organism: Silicimonas lutimaris; assembly: GCF_047314965.1. Classification (NCBI taxonomy): domain Bacteria; kingdom Pseudomonadati; phylum Pseudomonadota; class Alphaproteobacteria; order Rhodobacterales; family Paracoccaceae; genus Silicimonas; species Silicimonas lutimaris. The sequence continues at coordinate 2,737 of NZ_JBLBVK010000013.1, forward strand.
ATATCGACAGACGGGGGACATGCGGGCAAAGGAAGGCGCAACGATTTTACTCATCGGACACTCACTACATTGGTTAACATTTACAACGCTGCCTTTATCGCAACGCGATGGGGCAGCACTAAGACAGGATCAGACAGTTTTCGTGAAAATTGATCGAAACGGCCACGCGAGTTCTGACGGGCCCGTCACTCGCACAAATCCGGGTCGCCCGCCCTTATAGGACACGTCAGGACGCCCTTCAGAATCCACGGTGGCCAGAAAGAACATTGGTGCCGCTTCAATCAATTGGCGGTGAGTCTGGTCGAACTCTCGAACAAGCATCATCGAAGGATGGAGGAAACACTACAACACCAAACGGCCGCACAGCGCACTCGGCTATCAGCCACCAGCCCGCGAAACCATCGTCCTGATGGACCAGAGACCAGTCATGCACTAACAATAACAATGGACCAGTTAGATCAGGCTAACCAGGGGCTCAAACTCATCGACGTCTATGCAGCGATCATTCCAAGCGTCGAGTTTCAGCCTGGCATCCACGTTAATTATGCGGAGACAGTGCTACCGATGAAAGATGGCCTTCCGAAGATGAAGGATTTTCCGTCCGAGTTCGGAGGGTCCGGAGAGACCATTCCGGAATAGTCAGCACGAAACTCGTATAGGCGCGTCTAACAACCGATGAGCAAGAGAGGTGGTACCATGAGACTGGTTGCAACATCTCTGCTCGTCGGTATTTGGGCATTCGCCGTGCAGGGGCAGGAAAATCTATTTCGTCAGGCTGAAGAAGCTTTAGCCGAGCTTGGCTACGAGCCTGGCGTGATCGATGGCGCCTGGGATGATGCACTTTCCAAAGCCGTGGATATGGGAGCCGCCGATGGCATTGCTTATTAGCGATCGGAACGCGAGTTCACACTTCTGACAGCAATTTCCGTTTACGGATTTCGGGAACTATCAATGACCGCGACAAGCTCCACTGAATAGGTTTCTTTGTGGCTGCCACGGGCTCCGTATTGCTTCAATAATTGAAATAGGTTTTTGCTCGATAGAAAGCCTTCCTCGTTTCAACCTGGATTCCGGGCGGTTATCACCCATGAGGAGGTTGGAACCCAGATGCCGTCTTCATCCCGCTCCTGGCTTTCGAAAAACTCCCTCATGTCGGCTTCAATCGCGGATCTCTTGGTTTCCGCCAGTTCTTCCCCCGCCTCGCGGAACACCTCGCCGGCGGGACCAATGGCCAAAGCGAACGCGATACACTCCTCTGGTGTAGTCCCGACCATGATTTTCTCGTCGACGCGCTTAAAACTAACTTCGTCATAGCCGGCGCTCTTCATCATAATGCCAACAGTTTCCTTGTTGCCCATGGAAAATGGACCCGGGCCGCAGGTCTCGGCGTCCTCACCGGGAGGGGGTAGATGGTGAAGTGCGATATCCTTCGCTGCCTGCCAGGCCGGGTTATCTTCACGGCGGCGCCAAACGATATGTGTCATCTTGCCGCCCGGCTTCAGGGCCAACCGCATCCGTCTCAATGCCGCGACCGGGTTTGTGAAAAACATGGTCCCAAAACGAGCGACAACATAGTCGAACTCGTTTTCGGGCAAAGCGATCTCCGCATCGCCTCGTTGAAACTCTGTATTGGCAACTCCCTTTGAAGCGGCATCCTTGCGTGCTTCCTCGAGAAAGGCGTCGACACAATCGATTCCAACGACGCGGCCCTTTTCACCAACCATATCCGCGACCTGCAAAGACATGTCACCCCAACCGCATCCGACGTCGAGTACTGACATTCCCTCCTTAATCGGAAGGTCTGGGATAATGGCGGCCGAATGGCGCGATAGACCACCCTGCAAGATATGCCGGTACTTGGTGAACTTCGGTTCCAGAACCTCGTTCCAGAAGCGTACGAATTCCGTATCGTCTGATTTGTCCAAAGCCATGACACGCCCTCCGCTATAGGAACACACTAGCACGAGCAGCCGAATTCTCCAAAAATCGTGGGTTATCTGGCAGGCCATTGTCACTGCTGAATGCCGCAACAAGGATGTTTCTGATCTTTGCGGGAAATGTTCGTGCTGGATGTCAGCACGGCCTGACTGTATGTTGCGCGGAGCAAATCGCATGGAAGCGGGCAGCACATATTATCTGGCTCGGACATCTTCGTTGAGCCAAAGCGCTCGCCCACCGTCAAAGATGGACCCGCAAATTCAGCCAAGTAAAGAATGCACGCCGAATATGGATGAATGGACACGACGATCAATTCGCGGCCTAATTGGCAACGATGACTATGGCCAACTGGGGTGGAGACGATGAGGACAGTGAAAGACTATCTCGACGAAGCCAACGAGGTTGTGCCGCGTGTGACGCCACAGGAGGGCATGGAGATACACAGCGAAGGGAATGCTGTGTTCATCGACGTTCGTGACAGCAACAGTTTGAGGCAGACCGGAACAATTGCTGGTGCGTACCACGTGCCGCGCGGCATGGTGGAACTCTCGGCCGATCCCGAAAGCGCGTACTACAAGCCGTTTTTCAAGAAGGATGCGCAGATTTGTATCGTCTGCGGCGGCGGCCTCATGGCCGCAATGGCCGGTAAGACCCTGATGGAAATGGGGTTTGAAAATGTGATCAACGTCGGAGGCATGAATGCCTGGAAAGAGGCAGGTGGTCCGGTCGAACCCTACGACCTCTGAGCGGTGTGTTTCCTTCAGGCCCATGCGGTCGCTGCGCAGCTAGAACACAGGAAAGAATTCACCGCGCGCCTTCGTTTCGGCGCACATTGGATGAACAGTTCATGAACTGGCGGGGTATTCAAACCTTGCTTCCAACGCGTTCCTTCTGGCAGCTTGAACGCTTTAGGCGAGGGAGGGAATGATATGTCACTAGCGAACGACTTGGCGCTGACAGTTCATCTGGTGGGTTTGTTCATGGGAGGCGCTTCTGCTTTTGGTTTGCCCGTGATTGGCGCACTGGCCGGAAAGGCAGGGCCAGAACATAAACCCGTGCTGGGGCAAGCCGTAGGTCCGATCAAGAGGATTGGTCATATCGGTCTTGGTCTTCTGTTGATCTCGGGCGTGATAATGGCGACAGCCGGAGGTTTGTGGAGCTCAGGGCTGTTCGTTTTCTGGCTGAAAATGGCCTTTGTTGTCGCGCTGATCGCTGGGATTGTCATTGCTGGCAAAACCGGCGCACGGGCTATGGCGGGTGATAAAGAGGCCGCGGCGAGGATGCCGATGCTCAGCATGATCAATATCGGTCTCGCTGTCTTGATCGTCCTGTTCGCAGTGCTGGCTTTCAACTGAGGCGTTGCGACAGCAGCACCAACAACAAACCGTTCAGGGCTGGATACGGTAGACTTTCGAAACGATGCGCCAAACGTTCTCATGGTGGATAAGGGTCAGGATATCGTCAAAGCGCATCCCCGCCCAGTCATCCTCCACATGGACAACTGCAATGTCTCCATGAACAGAGAGGCTGCGTATCGTCCAGCTTACATTGGCCGAAGCGCTCCCCGCTTCTTCACACATGCGGATGAATGCATCGCGGGAGTTCCAAAGAAGTTCACCTTCGTAGTGACCAACTTCGCTTGCCCGCTCGAAGAACACGCGCTCCAGGCTGCCACGATCGCCAGCGGTCATGGCCGTGACGTAGGTTTCAACGACATCAAGGATTGCCGCAACAGTTTCATCGTTTGTCATTGCTTCATGATCTCCCATGCCGAGCATCCACAAAGACGAAGACCCGGATGAACATCATTAATGAAACACTCGAGCAATGCGGATCTTTGTCCCTGACCTTACATTGGCTACCCGCCTGTTATTTAAACTAGGCTTCTGGTAGACCTGCTGCGCGCAGACTTTCCATCCAGCGCTCGAAATACCTCTCGTTCGCCATTACCTTCTTTACGCGCTCTGCGTGTCCACCGACAGTAAAGTCAGGGTTCAACTCCAAAAGTCTCTTTCCTGCCGCCTGGGCTTCGTCGAGCTCTCCCAAACAAACCAAGTTAACGATCAACGCGCGAAGATCCCATTCCCGCATGCTCGCTCGTTTTTTGATCGCCTGTTTACCCTCTTCACAGCGTCCGGCGTCCCAGTATGCGCGCGAGAGTGTATTGTAGTACCAACCCGGGACAATCGGATTCACGTCCATCGCTCGCTCAAGCATTTCGATCGCTTCGTCGGTTCGACCGAGATACATCAACGGTTCGGCCGCCACAGCCATAGCCGTGCTGCTGCTGGGGTTGAGCTCAGCCGCCATCTTGTAGCGAATAATCGCATCCTCAAGTTGGCCTGCGCTCGTGTGAAGATCTCCCCTAGAAATGTGAGACGCATAGTTTGTCGGGTCTGCAGCGATCGCAGCTTCGGCGTAGTCGATGCCTCGTTGCAGGAGCTCTTGATAGGGCACATCACCATAGACCCATCCCTGGGTGATGTCGTGCCAGATCACTGTCGCCATTCCAATATAGCCGAAGGCGGCTTCCGGGTCCGCAGCAATGGCATTTTCATAATGATCGATAGCGCGGCGAAGGGCTTCGGGATTGCGCTCCGAAAAGGCTTTATTTCCCAGGAAATAGTAGTGCAGTGCGTTGACCTTTTCCCGACCACCTTTCTGCGGCGGGCTCCACGCTAGTTCTCGGCCCAGCTGAGTCGCGATGCTTCGCACGATCTTCGACTGAACCTCGAACAGTTCACCTATATCAGTATTATACTCGTCAGCCCAAAGATGTGTTCCATCACTCGCGTCGATGAGCTGAACCGTAACACGCAATCGGTCGCCGGACTTCTGTTTGCTGCCTTCAACGATGAAGTCAGCATTCAGCTTGGATGCAATCTCTGAGATCTCTGTAGGGCGGTCTCGGAAGCTGAAACTCGAGTTTCGGGCGAGAACCAAGAACTCCTGATAGCTAGCAAGCTCGGTAATCACCCCTTCTGCAATCCCATCGCCGAGCCACCCCTTTTCCTCACCAGCGCTCAGATCGTCGAATGCCAGAACCGCCACCCTGGGAACACCATTTCCAGATGGTGTTGGCTGCAAGAGCGGAAAGATCATGATAGCAGTAACTGCGATCGCGACGGCAGATAGCGCTCCTGCCACCATCTGTTTCAGCCTTGGCCGAGCCGCATGGTTCTCACCTAACGAGAGGCTATATCCCCGTCCGATATGTGTCTTCAGAACACTTTGGTCCTTGTCACCTATGGCACGCCGAATATCCGCGATGCACTGTGTCAGGCTTTCATCTGATACCGTCACATCGGGCCAGACCAAGTCCATGATCTCGGACTTCGCTACGAGTTGATCCGGGCACGCTGCGAGGCAGGCCAGCACTTCGGTGGACTTGTTGCGTAGAAAGATGCGGCTTCCGGTTCTGTCGCGCAACTCATGAGTGTGCGTGTCGAAAAACACGCCACCCAACCGGATTTCACGCGAATTTCGCACGGTTTCACCTCGATTTCAGGACAAGAGACACCGTAAGGGCTCAACCTTTTCCTACCCGCAGCAGCATTCTGCATGCGGATGGGTCGTTCTGGCAAGTTCGGCTCGAAGCAAACGACACACTCGAGGGACGTTACCATGAAATTGATCACTTCCATGATGCTCGCCACGGTGATTGCTTTGCCCGCGATCGCACAGGACCAAACAGCTGCGAACATCCGTTCAGAAGCCGTAGAGACCTTTGGTGCGGCCTTGCCCGAAATCGAGAACTACCCCGACAGCATGCTGGCAGGCGCCTGGGCATGGATGAATGATGTCGAGGATGGCGAAGGCGCCCTGGACCTGAAGACGATGCAGCTCATCGCTCTGGCGGTAGCGGCACAAGTGCCCTGCCAATATTGCACTCACTATCACCGCGCAGCGGCGAAGTCGTATGGAGCGACCGATCAAGAATTGGCGGAGGCCGCGGCGATCGCTGGATATGTTCGCAACTGGTCAGCGGTTCTCTATGGCACGGGCGCTGATATCGAAGCCTACAAAGACATGGTTGATGGCCTTTTCGCAGGTCAGTGACGAGACATCCAGGCTGCGGGGCCGGCCTCCTTGGCCGGCCTCAATGCCCGCCTCCCAAAAATGATGGAGTTTTGCAAATGCGACCAATGCTTGCCCTGTCTTTTCTGGCCAGCCTGATGGCGACACACCTTTGCGCTGGCCCGGTCTTCGATGCCGCCAAGACCGGAGATACCGAAGCCCTTGTGCGTATTCTGGACGATGGCGCGGATGCCAATGAGCCAAATGTCATTGCTCCTTTGCAGATCGCCGCCTTTAACGGCCACGTCGACGTTGTTCAGATATTGATAGACCGAGGCGCGGATATCGAAGCCACGAGCACCATGCTGGGAACCGCTCTGCATGCCGCCGCCCAAAAGGGATATGCCGAGGCTATTGCGGTTTTGCTCAATGCCGGCGCGGACCCCAACTCGAGGAACAAGGACCAATTCACTCCTCTAATGATTGCTTCTTCAATTGGTCACGCCCGGGCCGCAGCCGCGCTTATCGCTGGAGCGGCAGATGTAGATGCCATTGGTTTCGCCCGCACCAACGGCTCAGGAGGTTATGGCAACGTCAACGCATTGCATCTCGCAAAGTGGAAAGGCCACGGCGAAGTCGCAGATGTGCTGGTTGAGGCCGGAGCCGGACCAAAGCCGCCACTGGATGCGTCTGCTCTGGTTGAGTCCGCCAACGCCGATCTGGGCCTTGAGCTTGCCAAGAAGCGTTGCGACCAATGCCACAAAGTTGAATCTGAGGAGGAGGTTATCACGCGCGAAACACACGGTCTGTCGCTTGTTGGCGTCTATAGTCGCCCAATTGGGGCGCGCGATGACTTCGATTATTCTGAAGCGCTGAGGAAGTTTGGAGGCACTTGGACCACTGATATGCTGTACTACTTTGCCGTCGACGCAATGCTGACAATTCCGGGTACGAGGATGAACTGGCACGATGGATGGAGCGACGAGGAAGTCTCGCATATCGTGGCATACTTAAAGTCGATGGCCGAGTGACCTACCCAGTCGTATTCCTACAAACTTAGCATTTTCGGCTTGCACAAGATTGCCATTTCGCCGGCTCACGGTTCACTTTGGCCGTTTCCTGCCGGTGTACGCTTTGTCCGCTGAGCAGTCATCGAGCAGTTGCGGCCAAGCGTCCGCTCCAAACCCAAGGCGGACAACTGTGACAATTGCACTTAAACCGACCGGGTGTCCTGGTCAATTTTAGTCTGCATTGATCACTGCGGTCGGATATGTTGTCCCTCTGGTGGTCGTATTTGGAGGTGAAACCGCTTGACCTGAGTCAATGATTACCCTGATCGAAACGATAAGTTTTAACTATGCGAAGAACTTTCAAAGCGCTTTGTATTTTGGTCACTCTCTCATTTGCAACCGTTGGTTGTGGCGGTGGCGGGGGAGGTGATAGCCGCGACGCGCAAGTCGAAAGTTGGGAAAGTGAGCTGCTTTCACTGGGTGAAACGCCGATTGAAGAAATTCCAGCTTCTGGTGGCGTAAGCTTTTCTGGCTATTTCTCAGGGTCTCACGAATATACAGGTGTCGACCGTCGACCGGCGTATGCAGACGTAAGTTTAGCCGCCGATTTTACGAGTGGCAGAGTCTCAGGCGTGATTTCGAATTTCACGCTATATTCTCCGGATGGCCCCTATAGCCCGCCCATAGTCTTCAGAGTTGACCGATCCTCGTGGACAGACGGCATTACTGGAAATTCATTCCATGAGGCACTCACGATGGACGAGTACCGAAACACAAGTGAATGGGGGACGGAAATCGTTAATGGAAGTGGGCAGATTTGGGGAACCTTCCATGGGGATGACCTAGAGGGCATTGTCGGGTTCTTCCGCGGAACACGAAGGTTTTCGGGTGACGTACTTTTCCCAATCTCTCGCGACATTTCTGGGACAATTGTTGCTAAGCAATAGATAACTCTTAAAGGACTCGAAGATAGATCGTTTCGTTTTTCTTGGCGGCAGCTTCGTCCGCGGAGCAGCCATGGAGCGGTTTCAGCTAAGCGGCTGCTTCGAGCCCTCAGCGGACGATTGGACTGAGACTTACGAAAGGCGTGTCGGACCCGGAGCCCTAGTCTTGAGTGGTAGATTTGCGGTCGGCAGAATTGTGAGAAGAACCAGCGACAGTCCCAGAACCGTGGCACCTAGGCTCACCCAAACAAAAGCCGTCGGCCAAAGCGTTGCCCTGACTGTGTAGAACGTGGGTGGAAAGCCCTGCAGGCGAAGCGGTATGTCGGAGTACCAGTAGGACCACCAAGCGGTGACGACGAGGATTGGCAGGACTGCAGCCGTTTTGCGCCAGACCGAGTAACTTCGAGGTGGGGCGCGGCGGCCCCTTCGCCAACCCAATAGAACAGCCCCTATCACAGTCGCGCCGGTGACCGATAACAATAGGCCGGCTGCCACGTGTGCCCCGCGCAGCAGTCCGAGTTGCGAACAGACGCCCTCCAGCGGGTCATCCTGTAACGCTCGGCTCCAGGGGCAAGCGATGTCAGCGAAGATTCCTGGCGCCGCGCGGTCGCTGTTGGCGAGGATTACCAACCCGGCACCGGTTTTGGGCATCAGAAATACGATGGCCTTATAGCCGCGATGATCGCCGCTCTTACGCGCGACAAGCGTTTGACCGCCAAGGTGCAAATTGTATCCAAGACCGACTTCGCTGGTATCGTCGGTGAAGGGAAAGGGCTCGAAGGCGGCCCTGACCGCATCTGGCGAGATCACCCCGCGGCCGGGTTCAGCCCCGCTGCCATCGACCATCGAGGCTGCAAGGAACCTCGCCACGTCACCTGCGGTGGCCACCAAACCGCCTTGCGCCTTGGTGGCATGCTGGTAGTGCGGCAAGGGATTGGCATACCAGTCGTGCCCCCACGCGGCACGGACCTCTAGTTCCGGCGTCCAGCCAAAAGCTGAGCTGCTCATGCCTAGAGGGCGAAGAATTTCCCTTGCGACATACTCACTGAATGGCTCGCCCGTGACAGTTTCGACCGCCAACTCAAGAAGGGTGAATCCCTTCGACGAGTAGTGATAAGCCTCTCCCGGTGGGTGCGTGACTCGAACGGGGCCGTACTCCATGGTCGCGCCATTCATGGCTTCAGGAAGCGAAGGTGGCACCTCGCCAGGATCAACGCCTGAATCCCCGCCTTTCGACAATCCTGCACCATGAGCGAGGATGGCGCGCGCGGTCACTAAGGAATGGTCAAACTCGGAAGGCGGTAGGGTCCAGCCGCCCAAGTAAGTTTCGATCGGCGCGTCGAGGTCGAT
>NZ_JBLBVK010000014.1:0-1137 GCF_047314965.1 Silicimonas lutimaris
TTTCCTTCTGAGCCGCAGCGGTCAGGCTCAGAGGTGTTCATGCTGCATTTGCGAGGGCTTCTGGTTGGTCACTTCCGGAAAGGGCTCGAAGGCGGCATTCGAGTCTCTTTGTCAGATGTCCGGTTTGGCATGTGGAACGGAAGTTGCGGCTCATCGCTTCAACATCTCGTCCACCGCTTCTTCGGCCAACCCCAGCACCTTCGCCGCTTCCCGCAGCATCCACGCGCCGGATGGCAGCTTGGCGACTTCGTCTCGGTCAGCCCATATCTCATGCGCCCATGCCCGGCGGTCGCCGGGAATGAAGGTCTCAACGCCGGTTTTGCGTCCTCTGCGCTCGGGCATGAAGCTTCATTTTCAAGTCTGAATGTGATAGAACAAAACACGAACAATAGATCGGTGGTAAGCCATGTCGAACCGAAAAAGCGGACGGAAATCGGAAGGTAGAAACCCGGACGGCACGTTTGCTCCAGGCAATCCGGGCAAGCCCAAGGGAACCCGCCACAAAGCCACAAGGGCTGTCGAGCATCTTATGGATGGGTCTGCCGAGGCAATTACACAGAAGGCTGTCGATATGGCACTTGAAGGAGACACGACAGCCCTGCGCCTCTGCATGGAGCGGATTGCACCGCTCCGGAAGGATGCACCCGTCAACTTCGACTTGCCGACGATGAGCAACGCTCAGGAGGCGGCCACAGCCGCGTCCAGCATTCTAAGGGCAGTTTCTGAAGAACAACTCACCCCGCTCGAGGGCGCCTCTGTGATGGGCCTGATCGAGAATTATCGGCGGGTACTGGAGACGACAGAAATCGAAGACCGGCTGGCAGCTCTGGAGGCAAAACAATGACCGCCAGGAGTTTGGGCCGAAGGCTGCAGCGCCTTGAGGCGAAGACTGGGGAAGCAATGCGCTACGTCGTCGTTTGGGAAAGCATGTCTGAAGAGGAGAAGGCTGAGTTCATTCGGAGCCAGGAGGCAGAGCATGGTGAAGAGATAAACTTTCTGTTCGTCACCACTGGCGTGCCACGCGACGAAAGCAACGCTGACCGGGAAAAGGGCCTAGTCAGCACAAGTCATGATCCATGACTATCAGGTCTCTTGTTTTCAGTATGCTTTCGGCATTCACGTCCCTGCTTGCGGGAA
>NZ_JBLBVK010000015.1:0-27345 GCF_047314965.1 Silicimonas lutimaris
TGGGGATGATCAGGCGGAGCGGGGTGATCTCGGTTCCCAGCACCTTGGAGACCACCACGAAGGGCACCGCGATGATCGGTTGGAGAACGGCCACTGCGACGACAAACCAGAACGGGTGCCTATCGGCGAAACCGCGAATTGCATCCATCGGACCCTCCAATGCAGATGCTCTTTTTATAAACGATGCGTTTCGTTTCATTACTTGTCAAGATTTTCGAATTCGGCTTTACGGATGAGGCAGGTTCGGAGCAGACGGACAAATGAGCGACAAGAACAAGAACGGTGAAGGTCGCAGCGGTGGTCGTCCACGCAGCGAGCGATCCAAAACCGCCATACTCGCAGCAGTTAGAAAGCTGCTGCTCAAAGACGGCTATTCGAACCTGACCATTGAGGCAGTGGCGCAGGAGGCAGGTGTCAGCAAGGCAACCATCTACCGCTGGTGGAAGACCAAGGGTGAATTGGTTCTGGAAGCCGCGGAACAAGAGATCGCCATTGGTACGGTCCCCGATACCGGAGATTCCAGGGCAGACATGGATGCCGCCATAGCTCAGCTCATAGACACGTTCACGCGCCCTCTGGCCTCCATCGTCATCTTCGCAGCAATCACAACAGGTGGCAGTGATCCGAAGATGGCGCAGATCTTTCGTGACCGGTTCGTCTACCCCTGGCGTGTCTCGGCATTTGAAGCTCTGGAGCGCGCGCGAGGAAGGGGTGAAATCTCGGCTGAAGACCTGCCCTTCTTACTCGATATGATCGTCGGCACCGTCTTTCAGCGCACCTTAGTGGTCAAAGTGCCGATAATCGAAGGGCTCAAAGAGAACTTGCTGGGGATAATTTTCGGCAGGGACAGGTCGATCTGAAATCCCTCAGCAGCGACACGCCCTGCCCCGCCTGCGAATGAGCGGGCAGCATGCGCCCAGACATCGTCGCAATACGGGGTTCGCGCCCGGTGACAGTCTGCACGCGACATAGTATGTCCTGTTGCGGAAGGGGGAAAGTCATGCAGGACGAGCGTTCGCTACTGAACTACTTTGCTCTGACTTTCGTCATTTCCTGGCTGGTTTTCATCCCGACCTTTCTAACGTGGATTGGGATTTCGACGCCGATTGGCGGTGACGGATACAATGGGTTCGCAAGCTTCTTTTCTACGTTTGGCCCACCGATCGCCGCGCTCATCCTGCTTGGCCGAATTGGCGGTTGGCGGATGGCCTGGGCCTTAATCAAGAGCGGGTTCGACTTTCGCACGAATCCATTTGTCCTCGCCGCTGCATTTCTTCTGCCAATCGCGCTTGCATGGGTGGCGGTGGCACTAGTTTCTGCGACTGGAATTGACGAACTACCCGGAAGCATGGTTCCCCCAGACTTGGGATATCCGGCTATTATTTGGCTGATTCCAGCCTTTCTTTCGATGATGATCTTCGGCGGTGGCCAAGAGGAATTTGGTTGGCGCGGTTACGCTCAGCGTCCTATGCAATCGCGATTTGGCTTCGTTTTGGGAAGTCTTTTGCTAGGGGCGATTTGGGGTCTATGGCATTTGCCTCTTTGGATCATCCCCGGAGACCCGCACATCTACATACCTTTCTTGGTATTCGTAATTTTCACGATGGCGTTCTCGCTTCAAATGCTGTGGCTGTTTGAACTCTCCGGCTACAAGCTTTCGGTTCCATGGATCATGCACGGCGTGCAAAACACTGTGCTTGTGGTCCTACCGGTCTACCGCCTCGATACCGAGGGCCCGCAGTCAGGGCTTTATGTCTATGTCGGCTTGAACATCGGTGTCGCCGCATTGGTCGCATTGTTTAGGAAGCGAGGCTGACGAGCGTCCCACCAATGCTGCCGCTCCTACGAGGGCCCTTTAGGTCCGCTTGGTCCGCAACTGAGACATTGGCGTACACCCGAGCGAAAGGCAGCTTTCGCGCTCTTGCTGCAGCCGCACAAGCATGTCTGCATTGGGGATCAAAGCAGACACTCGACATCAGCCAAGCGAGTGTTTTCTGATTAAGAACCTGATTTTGTTAAAGAACTGGTGCCGCTGAAGGGACTCGAACCCCCGACCCCATCATTACGAATTTTGCCGTCCATGTTTTGGACGCAGCCCGATAGCACAGCCTAGTACCGGATAACCCCCTATGATTGCTTGTCTATTTTCAAGAGGCTTCTTGGACGGTGTCGGACCAGGCCAGAGAACGTTTGACGTACATTCCCTACTAATCCCCTACTAACGGCGCTTTGCGCTCGACGGCATTACGCCGTTGCCAAATCAAACCCCGTAAACACAGCAAACCCTGGGTACCCCACCCCATCAACGGGTTTCGAACCGCCGACAGGGCAAGCCCCCTCGGTCCAGGGCCGATGGCGAGCCAATTTGATCTTTTTTGAGCCACAGCCGAGTGACCGCTTTGCGAGAAGACCCATCGAATAGGAACGCCTCCTATCCGCCTGTCTCAGACAATCTGTGCGGCTGTCAGCCAGCAAAGTGCCGCTAGCGCCGAAGAGACGGTTCTTGCGTGGTTCAGCCGAGTCCATCTCTGTGCATAGCGCGGCCAGTAACTTGCGGTTTCGCGTGTCTGACCGTCCATTGCTTCGAGGCGCGTATTCATCGGAACATTGCCCATGCCGGTCACGGCAAATACACCGATCAGATAGGCAACAACTCCTGCCAAAGTCAGCGCGCGTGCCGCGCCTTCAAACTGCCAGAGCGCCAAGAGACCGAGAAATCCTGACACTGGCGCTAACCCAATAAGCAGCACCATAAAGACCGACCGATAGACCGTTCGGTTCAGCCCCACCATGCCTGCCGCCCCTTGGTTTGCAGGGGCCTGTGCCAGCCCCCGCATGATGAAGTCGGAAAAGCCAAGGAACACCCCGGCAACCAGTGCCACGGCAAGTCCAGCGATCATCAATATCCATTCCATGGTTCTTGCTCCTCAGCTCGACAGACCAACGGCGCGGCCGATGTACTGACGATCGGACAGCTGGCTTGTCAGGAAACGGGCCAACTCACTGCGGGCGATCTTCAGATCAAGGCCACGTGCCGTATTCGGAACATCCTCAATCGCCGGGCGTGCGGTGGCCTTGTCGGTGAAGGCACCAGGGCGGACAATGGTCCAGTCCAGGCCACTCGCCTCGACCAATTGCTCCTGCAACTCGTGATCGCGGAAAACAGGGGCCAGCAGGGCGCCGAACATCACGCGCTTCCACCAGAAGTTCAGCGTGGGCCAGCTATCACGAGCACCCAAAGTCGATTGCGCAATCAGACGACGGACCCCATGGGTCTGCATAGCCTTGATGACGTTCATCGTACCTTGCGAACGAATTTTGCTCTTGCGCGACATCCCTGCGCCAAGGGTCACGACGACCGCCTCATGCCCTGCGACCGCGTCTGTCACGTCAGAGAGCTTCATCGCGTCGCCAGCGACGAGGCGCAGCTTGGGGTCGTTCAGGTTCAGTCTCTGGGGCGAACGGGCAAAGGCCGTGACAGTGTGGCCAGCCTTCAGCAGGCTTTTGACAGCGAGACGTCCAACGGTCCCTGTGGCGCCAAATACGATGACTTTCATTTGGATTCTCCTTTCTAGGTTGATACCGGCCATTCACTTGACACGGTGTAAAGTTGACATGGTGTCAATAAAGGGTAACTTGACACGATGTCAAGAAATTCATCCGATACCCGCGCCCGTATCCTCGATTGCACTTGGAACCTATTGGAATCCGGGGATAAAAAGGTTCGTATGTCCGATATCGCCAAAGCGGCGGGCATCACTCGCCAGGCGCTATACCTGCATTTTCCGACGCGAGCAGAGCTACTTGTGGCCGCGACTCGTCACATTGATTCCGTCAAGAACGTGGATGCGCGTCTGGCCGACAGCAGGGCTGCAACTTCTGGCAGGGAACGGCTTGTGGCCTTCATCAGCGCATGGGGCGGCTACATTCCCGAAATCCACGGCATGTCCGTCGCACTTCGCGCCATGCAAGACAGTGATGCGGAGGCCGCAGCAGCATGGGATGACCGGATGCAAGCGGTCCGGCATGGGTGCGCCACCGCAGTTCAGGCTTTGGCAGCGGACAAGGTGCTAAAAGAGGATCTGAATGAGGAAGTTGCAACCGATCTGCTTTGGACGCTTTTGTCGGTTGAAAACTGGGAACACTTGGTTCGCGACTGTGGCTGGTCGCAATCAGATTATGAGAGCCGGATCACAGGGCTTGCTGAGGCAGCGCTTCTGGCGACGCCATGAAAGGCCTTTAGTATCCGCAAAGCTGTCGTTCATCACGCTATTAGGACACCCCAGAGCCCTTGGCTAACCTAACGTTATTCTGCTCGTAACGTACTGATAAGAAGTATATAAATCTAATTCCTTGATGTCGCTGACCCAGCGCTCGAGAAGCCGTAAAGCAATCGGATGAAACTTTCATTTGTAAGATGTCCGCCTCTGGAAAGCTGAATTCACCAAGCAGTAGGAGACGCAAGCGCCAGTTAGTGCAGAAAATTTCCTCTCATGCTTGACCTTCCAATCGTTGGAACCCTTATCTCGGCATGTGAGCACTGATTCGAAGACGAGAGGAATAAGCTATGAATGCTCACACATACACCACTCGGCTCACGGCCGAGACGATACAAATTCCGATCGAAGGCATGACCTGTGCCTCTTGCGTGGGCCGGGTAGAGAAGGCCTTGCTGGCGGTGCCGGGCGTGGTGTCCGCGAGCGTCAACCTCGCGACAGAACGTGCCGAGGTCCGGGTCTCAGACCCTTCTGTCCGGACTGACCTGATCCTTGCGGTCGAAGCTACGGGCTACGCCGTTCCTGGTAAAGTAACCGAACTTTCCATCGATGGCATGACCTGCGCATCTTGCGTTGGCCGGGCAGAGCGCGCGCTTCGGGCCGTTCCTGGTGTCACTTCTGCCAACGTGAACCTCGCGACAGAGCAGGCGATGGTGGTGGGCACCGCCGATGTCGCCGCACTGATCGCCGCCGTGGCCGAGACCGGCTACACCGCGCGTGAAGTCGCGCAAGATTCCGGCGAGGACGAGGCCAAAGCTGCTCGCAAGGATGCCGAGCAGGCGCTTCTAAAGCGCGATCTCGGGCTGGCGGCTGCCTTCGCGCTGCCGGTCTTCGTGATCGAGATGGGTAGTCATGTCATTCCGGGCATGCATGCCTTGGTCGGCTCCACGATCGGGCATCAGGCAAGCTGGCTCCTGCAGTTCGCGCTGACGACCTTCGTCCTCGCAGCGCCTGGTATGCGCTTCTACACAAAAGGCATCCCAGCGCTTCTGCGTGGTGCCCCTGATATGAACAGCCTCGTCGCAGTTGGTACCCTCGCCGCCTATCTCTACTCGGTCGTGGCTACTTTTTCGCCGGGCGTGCTGCCGGAAGGCACAGTCAATGTCTACTACGAGGCCGCAGCGGTGATCGTCACACTTATCCTGCTGGGCCGGTATCTCGAGGCACGCGCCAAGGGCCGTACCTCCGAGGCCATCAAGCGATTGGTCGGGCTTCAGGCCAAAACGGCGCGCGTGCGCCGCGATGGATCAGTCGTGGAAGTCCCGGTGGCCGAGGTCGCTCCTGACGACATCGTCGAGGTGCGCCCCGGTGACCGCCTGCCGGTCGATGGCGAAGTCATCGAAGGCGAGAGCTATGTCGACGAGTCGATGATCACCGGCGAGCCAGTCCCGGTTGCAAAGAGTGCCGGCGCGGAGGTTGTCGGTGGCACCATTAACCAGAACGGCGCGCTGACCTTCCGCGCAACTGCGGTGGGCGGCGACACTATGCTGTCGCAGATCATCCGCATGGTGGAGGCGGCGCAGGGCTCCAAGCTACCGATCCAGGCGCTGGTCGACCGCGTGACAATGTGGTTCGTCCCGGCGGTGATGACACTGGCAGCGCTGACCTTCGGCGTCTGGCTGATCTGGGGGCCCGATCCGGCACTCACCTTCGGCCTCGTCAATGCGGTCGCAGTTCTGATCATCGCATGCCCCTGTGCCATGGGCCTCGCGACACCCACCTCGATCATGGTGGGTACGGGCCGGGGGGCCGAGATGGGCGTGCTGTTCCGTAAGGGCGAGGCGCTGCAGCTTCTGAAGGAGACCCGCGTGATCGCGCTCGACAAGACCGGGACGCTGACCGAGGGCAAGCCTGCCCTGACCGATCTCGACCTTGCCGAAGGCTTCGATCGCGCCGAGGTTCTGGCCCGCGTGGCTGCCGTCGAGGCACGCTCCGAGCACCCGATTGCCCGGGCGATCGTCGAGGCCGCAGAGGCCGAGGGGCTCGAACGTCCGACCATCGAGGGCTTCGTCTCGGTGACGGGCTACGGCGTGGAAGCCACCGTCGGCGATCAGCGTGTCCAGATCGGGGCCGACCGCTTCATGCAAAAACTGGGCCTCGACACCGCGGCCTTCACCGAGACGGCGGAGCGCCTGGGCGACGAGGGCAAGTCACCGCTTTACGCCGCCATCGACGGCAAACTTGCGGCCATCATCGCCGTAGCCGACCCGATCAAGGCATCGACGCCCATGGCCATCGCCGCCCTGCATGCCCTCGGACTGAAGGTCGCGATGATCACCGGCGACAACGCCCGCACGGCACAGGCCATCGCCCGCCGGCTCGGCATTGACGAGGTCGTGGCCGAGGTCCTGCCCGACGGCAAGGTCGATGCCGTGACGCGCCTGAAGGCCCTGGGACGGCTGGCCTACGTGGGCGACGGCATCAACGACGCGCCGGCGCTGGCGGAGGCCGATGTGGGCCTTGCCATCGGCACCGGCACGGATGTGGCCATCGAGGCGGCAGACGTGGTGCTGATGTCGGGCAGCCTCAAGGGCGTCCCCAACGCGATCGCGCTCAGCCAGGCGACCATCGGGAACATTCGGCAGAACTTGTTCTGGGCCTTCGCCTACAACACGGCGCTGATCCCGGTGGCGGCAGGCGTCCTCTATCCGGCTTTCGGCATCCTGTTGTCGCCGGTCTTTGCCGCCGGGGCCATGGCGCTTTCCAGCGTCTTCGTTCTTGGCAACGCGCTGCGGCTTAAGCGGTTCGCAACGCCGTCACCAACGGATATCCCGGCAAGCCACCCGGTTCGCACACCGGCGGCAATCCCGGCGGAATGACCACGCGTGCCCGGGCCGTTCAGGGCCTGGGCCCTCGCCAAAACAGACAGAAGGAATTGATCAATGAATCCGCAAACCAGGAACACCGGCGACTTCATCATCTACACCACCCCGACCTGTCCCGACTGCCGCCAACTCAAGTCGTGGCTTCAACAAGCGGGCGTCGCGTTCGAGGAACGCGATCTAAGCGATCCCGAGATCATGGAAGAGGCGAAAGCGCGGTACGGCGTGCGCGTCGCGCCGATCGCCGTGATCGGAGACTGGTTCACCTATGGAACCTTCGCCGACCAGAAGCCGAGGATCGCGGACACCCTTAAACTGCACGAGGAGGCACGGACATGAACATCGGTGAAGCGGCTAAACTCTCTGGCGTCTCGGCGAAGATGATCCGGTACTACGAACAGACTGGCCTGATCCCACCTGCCCATCGCACCGAGTCCGGCTACCGCGATTACAGCGAGAGGGATGTTCACCTCCTGAGCTTCGTGCGCCGCGCCCGTGATCTGGGTTTTTCGGTCGAGGTGATCGGCGAGTTGCTAGAACTCTGGACAGATGACGCACGTCGCAGTGCGGATGTCAGGCAACTCGCACAGGGCCACCTGGGCAACCTGCGCCGCAAAATCGAAGAACTAGAAGCCATGTCGAAAACGCTTGAGACGCTGATCGACTCCTGCAGCGGCGATCACCGACCGGATTGCCCAATCATCGCCGATCTGGAGAAGAGTGATAGTCAGGACGCATCGCGGCCCCCAAGGCCCCGGCAAGGCGCTGTCGGTCAGGCAAAGGCGTTACCCAGATAACCCAAGCATGCCGTACCTACTGACTGCGGCAATATTGGAAAATCCAAAAGAAAGACTCTCACATGGAACATGGACATTCGGGACATTTGCCTAGCGGAGGTCGGGCGCTCACAATCTCTGCTTGGTTGACCGGTATCTACTTCGTCGTTGAGCTCGGAATTGGCTTATGGACCGGCTCCATCGCCGTGATCTCCGACGCGTTTCACACGTTCTCTGCGGTTGGCGGCGTCCTTGTTGCCATTCTGGCGGCCCGGATCGCCCGTCGTCCCGCCGACAAGAACCGCAGCTTCGGCTGGTACCGTGCTGAGGTCGTCGGAGCGGCCATCAATGGTGCGTTCCTTCTAGCGATGGCATTATTTGTGATCGGGATGGCCGCCATGCGACTATCCGCTCCGATCGACCTACCTACGGGTCCAATGCTCTGGGCCGCGGCAGGCGGCCTGGTGACCGAGTTCATCTCACTTGGATTGATTTGGAAAGATGGGAAAAGCGATCTGAATACGCGCGGTGCCGTCTGGCATATCATTCAGACGTTCGTCGGCAGTCTGCTCATCATCATCACGGCTCTGGTGATCCGGTTCACCGGGTTTCTGCTGATCGACCCGCTGCTTGGTATGGCGTTCGGGTTTGTTCTCGTTTGGGCAAGCTGGGGAATTTTGAGGGAGTCCATTCACATGCTGATGGAGGGAACACCGGAGGATGTGAACCTTCGAGAGGTGACCTCTGCGCTCGAGAAACTCGAGAGCATCAGCGACGTGCACCATGTTCATGCCTGGGCGCTGACCAGCGGCAGGCATGTATTCTCCGGTCACATACGGATGGAAACCGGCCATGAGCCGGGAGAGGTCCTGCAGGCGGCACACGACCTGTTGCGTGACGAGTTCGGTTTTCTTCTTGTTACCCTGCAGGTCGAAGACCGTTGCCTCGATGAGGCGGGTGCCGAGGACATCGACATCACGCGAGATCACACCGAGGGGCACGTCGCATGAAAATTGCCATCGTCCTATACCCAGGTATTACCGCGCTTGACGCGGTCGGGCCCTATGAAGTTTTGAAGATGCTCCCCGGCGCCGAGCTTCGCTTTGTCGCTCATGCTCCGGGTCCCGTATCAACGGACCGTGGCATTCTTGTCGTCGGGGCGACGCACAGCTTTGCTGAAACGCCCGACCCCGACGTGGTGATTGTGCCCGGCTCGGAGGCCCAGACCGGCGTGGCAGCGGCTGACGGCGCTCTTTCGGATTGGCTGCGCAAAGTTCACCGACATACAAGCTACACAACGTCGGTCTGCTCAGGCGCCGTGATCCTGGCTGCGTCGGGCCTGCTCAAAGGACAGCGCGCCACAACGCATTGGGCGGCGATGGATATTGTGAAACGCTTTGGCGCCACGCCATGCCCGAACGAACGGATAGTCCGGGCGGGCAAGATCTGGACCGCAGCTGGCGTGTCAGCGGGTATAGACTTGGCCTACGCCCTGGCTGAAGTGATCGCAGGCCGCGAAACAGCTGAGCGCATTCAGTTGATGCTCGAATATGACCCTCGGCCGCCGCAGAATGCGGGGCACATGAACACAGCACCTGCTGCGGTCGCCGCGGCCGCCCGCGCCGAGATGGCTCGCTTGTCACGCAATCCGATGAATGCGGTCGCGGTCGGAAAAATTGCATGGCGTCAGGCGTTGGCCAAGTCTCGAAAATCAATCGAAAAAAGGAACGTCGCTCGATAGAGCGAGCGACGGTTTCTACCGCCGTAGCGCAATTTGACAAACGCTGCCTGCGTTCAGAGCCACAACGCATGCGTTTTTCAGAAGTGGCTGTTTATAAGGCGCTCGCCAGTGGTCAGAAAAAAAAGGGGGCTCAGAGCGATCATCTGAGGAGGATGCTCAGGTCTTTTGGGCTCAGGCACGCCCGAGCGACCACTTCGCGAACGTGGCCCCACCGCTTTAGGCTCGGGAATATCCGAACCGGGCCATCAAAACGCTGGCTCACTCCGTTGCGCCATTTGAAGTTCGACATGAGAAGTGTCAGCATCGAGCTGGTCCTGCCCGAAAGCGCTTCGCCGTCTTCCACCTAGCGTCAAGGGGCAACTTAAGAACACGGTATCCCAAGATACGGCCCGTCGCCCCATTTATAGAGAAAGGCTGGATGAGAATTGAGATATCTGTCGAGCATATCCTTCGCCGTCGCGTCTTGGGCTAGCTGTGCCGGTGCGGACCCGCTTCCCTCGCTTAACCTTGATCCCAGCCAGACAACGGTTTCGGGTCTTTCCAGCGGTGGCTTCATGGCGGTGCAACTACAAATCGCTTTTTCACAATCCATCGTAGGTGCCGCGGTAGTTGCTGGCGGACCGTTCAACTGTGCAGATAACTCAGTTTGGCAGGCGTTGAACGTCTGCATGGACCCTCTCTTCAGGGGACCAGACCCCGAGAAGTCGATTCAGTCGATGCGAGACATGGCTTCAGCCGAGAAAATCGACGGGCTCGACGGAGTAGCATCCGACCGCGTCTATATGTTCCACGGAACGCAGGACGAGACAGTCGCACGGTCTAGCATGGATGCTCTCGAGGCGACGTATCTCGCGCTGGGCGTATCCGAAGTGGCCATCAACTACGTCTCCTCTGTTGAGGCTGGGCACGGCTTCGTCACAGAAAATGCGTCGGTGGGCTGCGCGGACACATCGCCAGAGTACCTGGTCGACTGCGATTTCGACCAGGCCGGCGATATTCTCAACTGGCTCTACGGCGAACTTGTGCCGCCCGTCTCGCCCGTTTCCGGGAACCTCCTTACGTTTGATCAATCAGTTTATTTGGAAGGTGCGGCGGGGATGGACGAGGTTGCCTTCGTCTACGTGCCCTCCGCCTGCCGCGCTCGAGAAACATGCCGTCTGCACATCTCCCTGCACGGATGCAACCAGGGCCGCGAGGCGATCGGCGATGACTATGTGCGCCTCACCGGCTTTAACGGCTGGGCTGAGACGAACAACATCGTCGTACTCTACCCTCAGGCCACCGCTGTGCCCTCGCCTTGGCATAACTGGTTTTCTGGTAATCCCAACGGTTGCTGGGACTGGTGGGGTTATACGGGCGCGGACTACCTTAGCAGGAACGCGCAGCAACCCTCGGCAATTGCACGGATGGCCGCGGCGCTTGGCGCCCCGATCGCCCGTTAAAGCTGTCGCATTGCACGCGTCACACAAGCATATCAAGTGAAGGTTGCCTCTATCAGTGCGAAAATTCAGAGCCTCGGAGGCCTGGAGTACTAACTACCAGGAGCCGATGGGCTCCATTATGTGAGCTCGAACCTTCGGATCGCGGCCACTTCCCCCACCCGACTCCGGGAGCGGTCACCCCACCCCACCAACGGGGATCGAACCCACCTCAAACACACGTAGCCTGGCTTCGAACGACGCCTGAAAATAAGTTCAGCTTCCGCGAAGCTTGCACGCAACCAGCAAGAAACCGTTTGAGACGAGCGCAGCGAACGGCCGCTCAGAGCAGATTGTGTTGAAAAACTCAGCGTCCCGGTGAGCAAGGCAGATTCTCCGGAACATCTTCCCGCGAGGCGTACAGTTGGTGAACGCTGCTTTCTGACGGATCGTTTTCAGGAACAGAGTTCTGGATTATCGACCTGATTTTCGGGCAGCGGAGTTTTTCAACACAATCAGCACGAAGCGAACGTTTGATCTGCTATCCGTGTGTGACAAAAGCGATTCTCGACTGCATATTGGCCGAGGCGTCTTTTGTCCCGGCCTAGAGGAATCACTATGAGGTCTTGGCTACTATTAGGTACACTCGTTTTTTGCTTCGCCTCTGTGGCGATCGCGCATGACAAAGCGACTGGCGTGGTCAAAGAGCGCATGGAGAAGATGGAGCGTTTCGAGGAGCTAATCGAACGAGTCTTCGCGATGATGCACGGCGAACTGACTTACGATGCAGAAGCGGTGCGGCGCGCAGCCTCGGAAATCCAGGAAGGTGCAGGGAAGCACATGACGACACTCTTCCCGGAGGGGTCAAATGAAACGCCAAGTGAAGCGAAAGATGCGATCTGGAGAGATTTCGAATCCTTTGAGCATCTTGCGCTGATGCTTGAACGCTGGTCAGCGGAACTGGCGGAGCAGGCCGAAATGCAACCTCGCGGCAACCTGCCAAAAAGATGGGAAGATGCGGAAATGGGCCCAGCCATGATGGAAGGTGGCGGCATGATGCGGCAGTCTGGCTCCGTATTCGCGGCCTGGCATGTCGCGGCAGCCTGCAATGCCTGTCATGCGGAGTTCCGAAGCGAAGATTGAGCAAAGGTCATCCTGGCCCCGCTCCCTACCAGCTTCTTTAGCAAAGCGGTCATCCGAAGAAACTTCGATAGCAGATAACGCCAAGGGCCAAGAGAAAGATTAGAATGGCCACGGCCGCCCGTATTCGGGCATAGGGTCCGACCACAGACATTGAGTCACGGCGCGTCTTCTCTTTCTCATGGCGCAAGACACACTCCCTTCGATGCGAACGATCTCGCCAACTGACCTACCAGTCTTTGGGAAACCGCCAAGAGACAATGGCGCTTTCTTCCGCGGACCGATCCTTCAGCTTGCCTACCCTTTCCCGAAGACGCGGCGGGTTTCATTCAACAGCTTGCCGATCTGATGTCCCGAGGCAAAGTCCGGGGTGTATTCGATCGGCGGTATCCATTGGACGAGATCGCGGATGCATTCCGCTATGTCGAAAACGGACAGAAGACTGGTATCGTCGTGGTAGACGTTTGTTGGAAGCCACTTGATCAGGGCAGCATCATTGTCTGGCGGCCGCTGGTGAGCATCGGCCGGGATTTGCGCCTGTCCGTATTGCGGAGATGCCGCGTCTCAAGGCTTGATGACTAATTTGCCTTTTACTTCTCCCGAACCTGTGCGGCGAAGCGCCTCCGGAACAGACGAGAGGGGCAGCACGGCTTCCAGATGCGGTGAAATCCTCCCTTCGACCGCTGCGCGCGCGACGCGTTCAGTCAGATCCCGGCCGCTGGGAACCATTAGCATGCCGATGGACTTTTTGGCGGGGCGAAAGAACAACCCACCAAACAACAAAGAAAGCAGCACGCTGACCCGACCGCCCACTGCCCTGTAGACACCGTCCGTTGTGAGGCACCTGGCAATCCGGGATGGGCCACGGGTCGCAACCATGTCGAGGATCCGGGTCCAATTCTTTCCCAAGCGAGCGAAATCATGTTCCCTGTAATCGATCGTTTCGTCCGCGCCCAATTCTTCGAGCCACGCGATCTTTTTCGCATTATCCACCGCGGTGACATGAGCACCTGCCTCCTTCGCCAATTGCAAAGCCATTGTACCCGAACCGCCACCGGCACCATTGATCAAGAACGTGTCGCCCTGCTTGAGTCCCTCAGTTCCGGTCAGGGCAATTCCTCCCGCCTGAGGCAAACACGCGGCCATTTCGTCCGAGAGACCGTCCGGCACGCGGATCATTTCGGCCTCGGAGACACAGACATATTCGGCGAAACCGCCACGCACCATGACTAGATCGCCCATTACTCTTTCGCCAATTTCAAATCTGTTTGCGCCCGCGCCCAGCTTTTCGACGATGCCAACGATGTCAGACCCGAGCACCGGGTTCTTCGGGCGAAAAAGGCCGCCGACAAGCCGCGCGTAGAGCGGGTCGCCGACAAGGTATTCCCAGTCCGACAAGTTCACAGCACAGGCGAGAACCTTTACTCGTATCTCAGACGCGCGCGGTTCCGGCATCGGCAATTCCTCGAGACGTAGGTGTTCCGGCCCGCCGTATCTGTCCTGAACCACGGCCTTCATCGGATTGCTCCTCTGTTTGGATGGTTGCACCTATAACGCACTGACGCTTCTGAGCGCATGGCTTGGCGTGGATGCTGTTCGCATGCTTTGCTCACGGTTGGCCTTGAGCGAGGTCAATCAAAGCTGCTCACAGCGAAATACACCACGGGATGCTTTTGTCCGCATAGCGACAGCCAAAGTCCGCTGGTCGGGAAGCCAGCCTGTAATCTAGGGGTACGGCGCATGCACCCGACCGCGCGCCTTCATGACCCGTCTTGGATCAGCTATGGGGTTCATTTCGTGGCAATTGCTGCCACATCAGGAGGGTCGATTCTAAACTTGGTAGAGAGGAGATATCCCCTGGGTGAAACCGTAAGATATCGCGTAACGGGCATGGATTGCGCGTCCTGTGCAGCGAAGGTCGAAAAGGCCGTGCGCTCGGCTGGCGTCACTAGCCCAAGGATTTCGACAGCATCGCAAATCTTGACACTGGACGTCGCGCCAGGTGATGAGCACCTCGCCGATGTCGAACTTGCCGTCTCGAATGCCGGCTACCACCTCGATCGGCTTCCGTCGGAGTCATCAGAGAGATCGGATGAGGCTAAGCCTCATTTGGCCGTTGTATATCGCAGGGCGCTCTGGATCGTCATCATCCTGAACGTTGGCTACGGCGTCATCGAAATGATCGGGGGCTTCCTGGCTGGTTCACAGGCATTGAAAGCGGATGCCCTGGATTTCCTTGGCGATGGGTTGATCACACTCCTGGGCGTTCTGGCAATTGGTTGGAGTCTTCTCTGGCGAGCGCGATCTGCACTCATCCAAGGTCTTTTTCTCGGCGTTCTCGGATCTGGCGTCCTCGCAAACACCATTTGGCGCGTGTTCGCACAGCAGCCTGTCGAGGCGGAACTCATGGGCGCGCTGGCTTTGGTCGCCCTCGCGGTGAACGTCGGCGCCGCGCTGGCCCTTATTCCCCATCGAGCCGGGGACGCCAATGTCCGGGCCGTTTGGCTTTTTTCGAGGAATGACGCGATTGGCAACGCTGCTGTGGTGGTTGCGGCGGTTCTGGTTGGGTGGACCGGCACATCCTGGCCCGACCTGATAGTCGCCTTCGCGATTGCAGGACTGTTTCTCCAGTCTTCTTGGGTCATTGTACGTGATGCACGTCGGGACATCTCGGAAAGTCGAACAGGAGGCCCGTGAAGCCACTGGTTGGAATTAGCCTACGAGTTTGGCCAATTGGAAAGTCTCAACGGGTATCAAGACACTTGTGCTATGTTTCTCGATGCAACCCAAGATATATCGTCTTGGACGTACTGGTGTGAGCAAAATGGTCGATGTGAAAATCCAACTGAACAGTACCATCACTTGCCCTAAATGCGGGCACTCAGCGGAAGAGCTTATGCCAACTGACGCATGCCAGTGGTTCTATGAGTGCACTTCATGCGGCGAGGTACTGAAGCCATTACCAGGTGATTGCTGCGTTTATTGCTCGTACGGTACTGTGGATTGCCCACCGATCCAGGAAGGTGGCTCCTGCTGCGGATAACGTCGGCAGACCACACAATTGCTCCACTCCGATAGGGTCCATTATGGCGAGCGGTAACAGTGGGCCACTTCGGGCATCCAATTCGCTACACCCCACCCCATCAACGGGAACCAGGGGAGGGGCCGGGCAAGCGCCCTCGGTCCAGGCCCGATCGCGAGCCTCTTTGATCCCTATAGGTCAGTGAATTGCCGAATGACCGCTTCTGGTGGCAGCTGACATTTACCGAAATCCGAATAATGACTGAGTTGCGGACAGAGCGGTCGTCCCGAAACAAATTCTGTGCTTCATCGATTAACCACTTTACCCTTTCTCTCTTCTACCACGGTCCCGGAGGCGGAGGGTGATGCGGAAATCCTCGCCAACACGTTTTGGCTCGACCAGCCAGAAGCCCAGAATGACCAGCGCCAGCGACCCCCAGGCGAAAACGGACAGGTTTTCGTCAAGGAACACCATTCCCCAGATAATGCCCGCAAGTGTCTGCGAATAGGCCATCTGTCCCGCGAAGACCGCGCCAGCTGTCGACACGAGGTCAAGAGCCAAAACCAGGGCGATGGCGGAGGAGACGCCAAGCGCAACAATTAGCATCTCTCGCTCGCCGAATGAGGGCGACGGCAGAAACAGGGCATCCTGAGCGATTGCGGCGGGCAGGATCAGGGCGGTGGACAGCGTCATCATCAGACCGACCGTTATCGCGGCATCGAGATGCTTCGGTCGCGAAGCCATCAGAAGTGTGTGAAGGGACAGCAAGAACGGCAGCACGAGCGCTGCAGCCAGCCAGACAAGCGCGTTTCCATCGCCAGACAAACCTTGCAAAAGAAGGACCAGTGCGACTGCAGCAAAACCGATGCCAAGTCCAAGGAAACGCCGCAGACTTGCCGCTTCCAGTCCGAAAATTGCCGCCAACAGAAAGACCATGAATCCGCGGGAGCTTCCTATCAGCGCGATCATCGTAGCCTCGACATGTGAAGAGATGACGACAGTGAAGACCTGATAGAAGCCTCCAAGTATGATTGCCCAAAGTAACAGAAAGCGGAGATCGCCAATGTGAAGGCGCGGGATACCGGATCGCGCTACTGAGAAGATGATGCAGAGAATTGCGGCCAAGAGATTTGCCCAGAAGACAAGACCGAGCGGTGGCACGGAGATCCCGAATGCGAGCCGTCCGAGCGCAGGCGCAACGCCAAAGATGCTGCCCGCCGCTAAAACCAAGAGCGTTCCGCGCAGCGTTCTAACGGTCAGATCGGCGCGTCGCTCACGGTCATAGATTTCCTCTGCCAATCCGCGAAACACTGCCGCGAGGCGGCCGAGTGGGTCTGGACGTGCTGCAACCGTATCGACATCCATTTCGTCGGGGCGAAACGCGCCGTTCTCTATGACCTGCGCGGCCTGTGTGAGCCGCTCGATGTCACGGAAGTAGTCGAGCTCCCGGTCGCGGAATCGCTTGCGGACCAGAGAGGAGTTTACCCGGGCGCGCAGAATGGCCGGTTCGAAGTTCTTTGGCAGGAAGTCCTCGGCCCCTAATTCGATCGCACGGGCGACACTTCCTATCTCGTCATCAAGCGATGAAACCACGATGACCGGAATGTCCCGCAGCGCTGCGTCCGCCTTCATCGCTTTCAGGACTTCGTAGCCGTCCATGTCCGGCATGACAATATCGAGAAGGACGACGTCAATCGGCCCCCTCTGCAGCACCTCTAGTGCCTTTACGCCGTCCGAGACGTGGTAGGCCTTGTGTCCCAGCGCAGTTGCAGCCTTGACCAGCTTACGCCCACTGACGCGGCTGTCGTCGACGACAAGGATCGATGCAGGAGATTGCCGTTCCGACGCGTCTTCCATTCTCAACCTGTCGTCGTCCTCGAAAGCTCGTGGCTGTCGATCCGGCGCAGGGCATCCCGTGCGGCAATTTCTTCGGTGTGGATGCATTGGGCCAGGTCGGTCGCATTAGTCAGATCACCCTGACGGCAGACCTGTTCCAGTTCGGCGCATAGACTGGCGAGCAGTTCGGCACCAAAATCCCGGGCATTCGACTTGAGTGTGTGGGCGGAAATCCGCAGAGCATCCGTGTCCCCGTCGGTTGCGGCTCGGGCAATGCTGGCGGACAGGCGCGGCGCCTCGTCGAAATAATCGGCGAGAAGTTCGTCCAGGTCTTCCGGGTCGCCGCCGAGTAGATCCAGCAGTTTCCGGAGGGCTGCGGGATCGATGACCTCTTTCTCCATCATGTCTCTCAGTTCTTTGGTTTCCGTCATTGCTGCGCCTGAGACGCGCGGAAGGCTTCGCCGCGTTCTAGGCAAGCTAGAAGGTCCGCTTCGACTACAGGCTTGCTGAGATAGTCGTCCATGCCGGCACCGAGATAAGTCTCGCGCGCAGACGCCTGTGCGTTCGCGGTGAGCGCGACAATGAATGGACGATGTTCGGAATCGAGCGTCTCCCTGATCTTGCGGGCGGCTTCGATGCCATCCATCTCTGGCATTTCGATATCCATGAGCACAACGTCATACCTACCGTCGGCGGCCATGCCCACCGCCTCGGCGCCGCCTGTGGCGAGATCGATATCATAGCCGTTCTTTGCCAACAGCTTCTGTCCAACTTTTCTGTTTATTCGGTTGTCATCGACCAAAAGAATGGAGAGCACCAGTTGCTGGTCCCTTGCGACCCCGACCTCGTACTCGTACTCGTGCTCGTCTGCAGCACCAGCCTCCGCGACGGCGGAAGTCAGAGAATGCAACAGTTGTGAGGACTTGGCAGGTTTTGTAAGGATCGAAGAGAAATCGGCCTCCCGGACGCGAGACCAGAACTCGGGCTCCGTCGGGGTCAGTGAAGTGAAAAGGATCAATGGGGGCGTGCTCTCGCCCAACAGTCGCCTGATTTCCGTCGACAGTTCCAGGCCCGTCATGTGTGGCATCTTGTAATCGATCATAACCACATCAAAACTATGCCCGGCTCTGAGGGCATCCAAAGCCTCTTCCGGAGTGCCGCAAAGCTCAGGCACCATGCCCCAGTCGCGAAGGCGTTCGCCGATGATCTTTCGGTTGGTGGCATTATCATCAACCGCTAGAACGGTTCGGCCGCGGAGGTTGTCGATCCTTGCGCGCCGGTCTTTCCGGTCCTGAGGGACGCAAGCCGGAAGGTCGATGGAAAAGGAAAAGGTCGAGCCTTTTCCAACCTCGCTCTCGACGTCGATTTTACCGCCCATCTTTTCGACGAGGCTCTTGCTGATGGCCAGGCCAAGACCCGTTCCCCCGTAGCGACGTGTCGTCGAGGCGTCCACTTGGCTGAAGGACTTAAAGAGTCGGCTCATGCGGTCAGCAGGAATGCCGATGCCCGTGTCCCGAACGGCGAAAGTGAGCGATGCAGCACCATTATCTGCGACTTCCGGGGCTTTGCGCGAGACATTCAGGACGACCTCGCCCTTTTCCGTGAACTTGACTGCGTTATTGAGAAGATTCAGTAAGACCTGCTTTAGCCGTGTCGGATCGCCGATCACGCCTCGCGGAACATCAGGGTGGATGCGACAGGCAAGCTCGATACCCTTCTCGTCAGCCTTCGGCATAACGAGTTCGACCGCGCCTTCTATCGTCTCGAATAAGTCGATCTCGATTTCTTCGAGATCAAGAGCGCCGGCCTCGACCTTCGAAAAATCGAGAATGTCGTTGATGATTCTCAGAAGAGTATCCGCGGCCTCTCCGATGGTATTTGCGAAGTCCCGTTGTTCTGGATCGAGACGCGTCGATGCCAGCAGCCCGCTCATGCCAATGATTCCGTTCAGCGGCGTTCTGATCTCGTGGCTCATGGCCGCGAGGAACGCGCTCTTGGCCTCGTTTGCGGTTTCCGCTTCCTCCTTGGCTTCGGTGAGTTGTACTTCGCGCCTTACAAGTTCGGAGATATCCGAGTAGACCACGACCGAGCCACCGTCGGTCGTACGGCGCTTGTCGATCTGAACCCAACGTCCATCCGGCAACCTACGAACATTATCCGACGCCGAGGCGGCGGAAGCCGTTTGATCGATCGACTGCGCTTTCACTCTCAATCCCGAACCGCTTGGTAGAAGCTCGGCAAGCTCTTCGGCGGTGATTCCGGGGCGGACGATGCGACCTTCGGGGTCGCCCAAGAAGTCCCGGTACCGCGTGTTGCAAAGCACGAGCCGATCGTCCGAATCGTAAAACGCGAACCCATCTGAAATCGTCTCGATCGCATCGATAAGGCGTTGCCGGGCTTCGGCAATCTCGCGAAGGTTGCTTTCCTCCATCTCAACGGCGGTATCGCGAAACACTGTGAGCGCCCGCATAAGACGCGCGACCTCGTCTTGACCAGATGGCTCAGGCAAGGGAACGCGAAGATTGCCGTCGGCGAGAGAGAGTGCCGCCGTGCTGAATGCGCTCAGCCGCGAGCCGAGACTGCGGCTGGCATATGCGATGGAGCCGAATATCAGCACGAGTGCACTTAGCAACACCAGGGCGAGCGTCAGGCGACTGCTTTCGAGCAGGGTCAGAACGCGCGCAGACGATGCATTCGCGTTGCCGCGGATCTGTGCAACGACCTCGCCTGCCAGTTCGCTCATTGTAAGTGTCGTGACGTTTGTTGCCGAGAGGAGTTCACTCACGCGGGACAGCGTGTCCAGTTCCTCGCTTCGCAGATCAAATACGTTGCCGACGCCCTTTCCGAATCCGATCAGGGTTTCGGCTACGTCCGCTGTGCCGGAAATGTCGGCTCTTCCTTCCAGGCGTCCCAGTAACTGGTCGGACTCCGCGTCGATCGCCTCTAGGCTGCCCCGCAAGTCAGTGAGGGCTTCCTGACCGCTGGCAAAGGGGACCAGTGACAGGACGCCAATGGTACGGTTTCCAAGTGCCTCCAGCGTTAGCAGCGCACCGTACCCGGATATGCTGGCGTCGTTAATTGCATCGAGACTCGCCGACACCTCGTCGTCGAGCTCCGCGCCGATCGTGACCGCACGTCCGCGTATTAGAATGATCGAGCGGCTGAGCAGCATCTCGAGTTCGGAGGTGAGTTCACGAAGGACCGTCCTGATCCCATCGGCATCGAAAGAGGCATCTGCGTTTCCTGTAAGTTCGGCTCGACGAAGTTCGAAGACGCTTCGGTCGCCGGCGCCGAAAGCAATGATCGCGTCGATGACCGAAAGAAGCCGGTCTGTATCGATAACGGCATTCGTGGCGTTATTGTCGCGAAGTTCGTTGACGTTCCGCGCGGCCACGGAACTCGAAGTCACGAAGCGGCGCCAATTGTCCTGAACGCTGGACTCATCCGGCGCGTCGAGTGCGCCGAGGAGTGCGTCCTCGATCGTGCTGCTTTCCGCTTGCATGCTCATCACAGCAATCAGGCCCCGGACGCCCAGATCGTTCAGGTAGTCGATTGATGTCTGCGTGCGTTCGTTGACACGCGCGCTCTCTTGGCGGACGACCTCAAGCTGCTGGCCGATCAAGGGTTCGATCGACCGGTTGAATGCAGCGTGGGTGCGCGCGATCTCTTGGATGCGGTCGTTCAATAGGGTAGCCACGCTGATCCGATCGGCAACAGTTGCGCCGAGATCTGCCGATAAGGCCTGTGCCTCGCTCGCTGAAGCTCTGAGGTCTTCCAAGGCGTCGGATGCGACTCCGCGGGCAGCCAGTCCCTGAATGACGATGCCGACATTTTGGAGGTGGGCGTCCAACTCACCAAGCCGGGTCGCCAATTGCTCCGGATTCTCGGATGTCGCCACGGCCGACGCCGCACCCCGGATATTGGTCGTCGTTTCCGAAATCTGGTGCGCAACCACGAGGGCCGGAAGACTTTCCTCGATAATCAAGGACAATTCTTCCTGAACGACATTGTTTGCGCGGTGCGCGATCAGCGCGCTGACACCGGCTGACAACGAAATGACGATGACCACGAGGAACAGCTTCCCGCGGATCGTCGTCGGCAGGAATGCCATTCGGCCGTCAGCGTTCTCCGTCGCCAAAATCATCTACCGAGGCTCTGCCTTCTGTGCTGTCATTCCTCAGATCTTGAGCTCGTAGTCTTTGATGCTGTCCGGACTGATATAGGCTACAGCGGGACTGAGCATCACATCGAGGTGGAGCTTGAAGACTCTTGCCGAATCCGAGTCGCGGTTGGCCCATTCGAACCAGAGCGGCAGTGCGATCTTTCTGAAGCGATCGACATCCT
Source organism: Silicimonas lutimaris (assembly GCF_047314965.1). Taxonomy (NCBI): domain Bacteria; kingdom Pseudomonadati; phylum Pseudomonadota; class Alphaproteobacteria; order Rhodobacterales; family Paracoccaceae; genus Silicimonas; species Silicimonas lutimaris. The sequence continues at coordinate 21,377 of NZ_JBLBVK010000015.1, forward strand.
CTTCGGAGAGGCGCGTCACCTCGACGCCGGCTTCGGCAAATCGTGCCCAGGCAGCGATATTTGCCTCCTGGTGCGCTGTGAAATGCTGGGCAGAAAAGGCTCGCACGAGTTCCGTTATCAGCGCTTGGGTCATCTTCGAGAATGTGTCCCAAACCGCTTGGTTGAAGACCACGACTGTCAGATCCACCGGCTGATGCAAACACGGCGTCGATGCCGGCCCCATCACGATGTACTTGCTGACTTCCGCGAAGCCGAGATCGTAGTTCATAGCGGGGCCGGTGAAATCTGCGGCGTCGATCGCGCCAGTCGCAAGTGCGGGACGCACCTCCGATCCGGCAAGAGCAATGGTGCGCGCTCCGACCGCGTCGAAGCACTCCGCAACGAGCCCGCCGGGCATACGAAGGTTCAGCCCTTCGAAGTCGTCTAGCGAACGGATTGGTTTATTCGAGTGAATCAAGTTCATGTCGTGATGAACGTGACCGACGTAGTGCAGCCCGTGACGCGCGTAAAGCTCCCGCGCCAACTTGGTTCCACCGTAGCTGTCGAACAGCATGTCCCACTGATGCGGATGCGGTAGGCCCATGGGGAAAGATGTCAAAAAGACTCCGGCCGGCATGGCTCCGGTGATTGCGGCATAGTGCGGAACCCAGTGCATGGCATCAAGAACGCCGGCCGACGTTGCGGTCATCATGTCAAATATTTCGGAGACCGTGCCGCCTGGAAATGGCATCAGGTCTACCTCGCCCGAGGTAAGCTCGACGATGCTCTCACACCATTTGCGGAATGTCCGGTAGCCGATGGTGCCTTCAGTCCACAACGACTGGATGCGCACCTTCTTGCCCGATGCCACCTGTGCATTTCCGATGAAGGGTGCGGCCAGGGTACCAGTGGCGGCAGTAGCCAGAAAGGCACGACGGCCCCCTATTTTAGTGTTGCGACGAACATCTTTTGTTACGCCTTCCTTCCGAGCGCGCACTTTTCCCCTCCCCTTGGTCGCGACTGCCAAGTGTTGCAGTTGGCACTACGATGTAGTGCTTTGGCTATCCATGAAACTTTAACGCGTATTGTCTTCAAGGCCATGGGAAATTTGAGAAAGCTTTGAATCCAAGTGCCAATGCCGCCAACTTCGAAGGGATATCACATCGCAGCTTCATTCATGCCCAAAGCGAAGGATTGATCAGCCGATGTAAGGCTCACGCGACAAATTGAAATCTTAAAGTTTCAACGGGCGTCTGCTTCGGGCTCTTCTGAGACATCCGGCGCTTTTCGTCAGAAGACTGGTCTGCGCCACTAACCGGTCATCACTGCACGGTTTTCGGCCGGAACGTCTGCTTCGGCAGTAAGCGGACCAGGCCCAGGTCCCGCGCCTATGACTGGATCGCGGACGGAGCGGACATCATGTTTGTTCGGGCGTCACACCGAACTTGCCGAAATCAACTATCGCACCATGTCTCGATGTTGACCGATGAATCAGCGAATTGGAGGAATCATGAGACTGGCAGCATTGCTTTTCGGATCATTATCAATCGCGACACCCGCTTTTGCAGAAGATGTCTCTTACACCGTGAATGGTGAAGCCTTCACGGGCTATTGGGCGGAGGCGACCGATCCGAAAGGCCTTGTTCTTATCGTTCATGACTGGGATGGCATGACCGATTATGAACGCCAACGCGCGGATATGATTGCCGAGATGGGCTATAACGCCTTCGCGCTCGACATGTTCGGTGACGACACGCCGACCGAAACCATGGATCATCGCATTGCGGCCACTGGAGCGCTTTATCAGGATCGCGAGCGCATGCGGGCCCTGATACAGGCAGGGGTCGAGCAGGCGCGGTCCCGTTCAAGCGTCGATGAAATGATCGTGAAAGGCTACTGCTTCGGCGGTGCCGTTGCCTTGGAAATGGCAAGAAGTGAAATGGCCAATATGGCGAACGGGTACGCCACGTTCCATGGCGGGCTCTCCACACCCGAAGGTCAGAGCTGGGACGGCGACGAACCCCCCGTGGTCGTCTTCCACGGCGGCGCCGATACCTCTATCACGATGGAGGACGTTGCTGCGCTGACGTCTGAGCTCGAGGAAGCTGGCAACACCTACACGATCGAGATTTACTCCAACGCACCACATGCATTTACCGTTTTCGGCTCGGATCGCTACCAAGAGCGAGCCGACCTGGCGAGTTGGAATGCTTTTTCCGACTTTCTAAAAGAACATCTTCCCGGTTGAGAAACCTGAGCCAATCAGTGTCGCGCCGTGCTGGCGCGACACCCGCCTGTTCTGACTGTTTTCCCAAAAAGAGCCACAACAAGGCGCCTAGTTCTGAAAGAATTTCGTTCGGCAGATTTCGACTGCCGACGCCAAGGGCAGGTGCAACCGTTTCTCATGACTCAAGTGTTCTCTGAAAAAGGAACGACACTTATCGAAATCCACGCAACGTCAATTAAGCCGAGATTTCGCTCCGCCCCCACATATCACTTCTATTATGCAAGTTTTTCGCTGAACGTTTATTGGAACTGTTGTCTCAATAGAACAGTATTAGCTCTTCTCAACTTTTCGTGAGGACTAAGCTCTAATGAGCTACAACCACGGGGCTCTAACGATGTGTTTGAAGAGAATGAACAAAACAGGCCCGTGAGCGTTAGTTTCAGAGTAAGCGGGCAAAAAGTGATCCTTTCATCAGGTTTTCTGATGCGAGATTCTGTCTCGTTTCACTTTTCGCTGGAGATCAATCTTCTAGGTCGACCCGCACACACAAATTGGAAAGAAAGGAAGATCTCATGAAAGATGCGACCAAGACAAGTGTGGCTGCAATAGCCATTGTGGGAGCTCTCTCCGCATCCTCCGTTTCGGCGCAAAGCCTGATAGGCCGCGATTCCGTGGCAGGTGACCGTAACGAAGACTTAGCAGAAGCCATCGAGGACGATGCGGAACGCGATCTTGACCGTTTCGGGAATGAAGGTCGTCCGCAGGGGTTTAGTGGCACCTTTGCCCTCAGGGGCACCGCCCAGACCGGCAACTCCGAAAGCCAAGACCTTGGTATTGGAACAGACCTTAACTACGTGTGGGGGCCGAACGGCGTAGAACTCGAGCTCAACTATACCTTCAGCGACGACGACTCATCAGAGTCCGAAGAAAGCCTGTTCTACAGCCTTGAGTATACGCGCGATTTCAACCCTCGCACTTATGGCTTCGCCAAAGTGCAAGGATCGGTCGACAGCGCAACTGACGCGGCTTACGAGTCTGACACTTTCGTTACCTTCGGTGCCGGTTACCGAATCCTGAATGATGCGGACACCAACTGGTCGGTGCAGGCTGGTCCAGGCTACCGTGTGGCCAACCTGAATGACATAGCCTCGGCTGATGTCGAAGAAGGCGCCTTCGGTATTTCCTCGGCTTATGCGCGACGTCTTACTGATACGGTCTTTATCACCAACGATACAGATGTGATCTGGTCGGATTCGGATACCGCGGTGTTTAACGACCTGGCGCTCAGCGTTGCAATGACCGACACCCTTGCTCTCAGAACAAGCGTGCTGACGGAGTACCACTCGGAAGTTACAGCGCCATCCAAGAACACAGACAACACGTTCGGCGTTTCGCTGGTCTATTCGTTCTGACGGCCGGCTTGTGTTATCCCTTGTGTAAACTGGGGCGGAGCAATCCGCCCCTTTTTCTCTTGTCACAACATATTGGATCAAGCGCTGTCGGCAGGTTACGGCATATGGTGATCTTCGGGCTCGAAGAGGACGACTGGCTGAAACATCTCTATTGCAACTCCTCGGGAAATTCGAGTTGTTCAAGGTTACCTGCACAAATTGTGCTCGGCGCATCACTCACCATCTCGGCAAAAATTGTTTGCTGACCATCGCGACTTCAAGTGAAATGCCGCGCTGCAGTTTTCTAGCATACCTAATATCCAAACAAAGGACTCTCCATGACCGACGCCCCCATCATTGCAGCCAAATCCCCAGCCGAAGTTGAGGTTGAAGAGGGTAAAAGTTACACTTGGTGCCGTTGTGGGCGCTCCGGGAACCAGCCCTTTTGCGACGGCTCGCACCGAGGTACCGGATTAAAACCGGTGACTTTCACGGCCGAACGCACAGGGACGGTTACTCTATGCCGTTGCAAGGCCACCGGTTCGGCACCGTTCTGCGACGGCACCCATGCCTCGCTCGGAGACGCCAAGGTCGGCGACGAGAGCCCGCAGCGGGAAGCGGAGAGCAATGGCGCGCCCGGGGCTAGGCCGACGCCAGAGGAACCAACTGTGGCGCGTATTCATGCGCTGGCCCGCGACGGTTTGTCGAAACTTGGACATCATGGCGAAATGGGCGCTATGGGTGTTCCAAGAAAGGATCTACCGCACTGGGACGACATACAGATCCTGCCCGCTCAGATGGCGAGGAAGCCTCTTAGAGACGATCACCCAGTCGCATCAAAAACCGCAATCGGCCCGCGCGCCGAACGGCCCCTCATGCTCGATATTCCGCTCTTTGTGTCGGACATGAGTTTTGGGGCCCTTTCGGAAGAAGCAAAGATCGCGCTTGCCCGCGGAGCGGAGCGTGCTGGAACCGGCATATGCTCCGGGGAAGGCGGGATGCTGCCTGAGGAGCAGGCCGAGAACAGCCGGTATTTCTATGAACTTGCCTCAGCCAAGTTCGGTTGGCGCGAGGAAATTGTCGAGAGCGTGCAGGCGTTTCATTTCAAGGGCGGTCAGGGTGCGAAGACGGGTACCGGTGGCCATCTGCCGGGTTCGAAGGTGCAAGGCAAAATCGCAGAAGTGCGCGGTCTGGAAGAAGGACAGGATGCGGTCTCTCCCAGTACTTTCGCCGACCTCGAAAGCCCTGCAGATTTCCGAAAATTTGCGGAACGGGTGCGAGAGAGGTCAGGCGGAATACCCATCGGTTTTAAGATCTCGGCAAACCACATAGAGGACGACATCGACTTCGCGCTTGCCGCGGGCGCCGACTATATCATCCTCGATGGACGTGGCGGTGGGACTGGCGCAGCACCGTTGATCTTCCGAGATCACATTTCGGTCCCCACAATCCCGGCACTTGCCAGAGCACGGCATCATCTCGACCGCGTCGCCGGGCGCGATGTGACGCTGGTGGTGACCGGAGGACTTCGCGTTGCCGAAGACTTCGCCAAGGCCATGGCTCTCGGTGCAGACGCGATTGCGGTGTCGAACGCGGCAATCCAGGCGGTTGGCTGTGTTGCGGCTCGTATATGCAATACCAACAACTGCCCATCGGGTGTGGCGACACAGAAGCCTGAATTGCGAAAGCGTCTCGACGTTGAGGCAAGTGCAGACCGTCTCGCCCGATATTTAGGCGCGAGCACCGAGCTGATGAAAGTCCTAGCGCGGGCTTGCGGTCACGACGATCTCTCGAGATTTCAGCCGCGCGATATCGCAACTTGGAAACGCGAGATCGCGGAACTTTCCGGGATTACATTTTCTGGGCTTACCCAGTCCTAAACCTTTGCGGGGGCATCTTGCCTGATTGCTTTCGCTTTGTGCTCATAGGATGCATCTGGTCGATCAGGTTGGCGTGTGGCGCTGCGAACTCCGTCGATCGGTTCAGATTATGAAGGAGGGCCGTTGGTATTGAAGGATTCCATGTCGCTCGTGTTTGTTAGGGACCACCGGGGCGAGTGACCGGTCCGCGTGCGCATGCGTAGATCACCTTGAGCGACACGGATCTCGGCTGCTACTGGGAGCAACTGTTGGCTCAAGCTAGCCTTCATGTCGGTAAAGCGGGACGAAGCGTCCGATAGCGTGACTTACTGCCCTCGCACCACATAGACCGAGCACTTCGCATGCGTTACCACGTGGCTGGCAGTGGTCCCGAGAAGATAGTCCTGAACCTTGGGGTTGGCCGACTCCACCACGATAACATCCACGTTGCGCTCATCGGCCAGTTTGACGATCTGGCGATGCACAGCGCCCTTGCGGACGACGGTTTCCATT
>NZ_JBLBVK010000016.1:0-4930 GCF_047314965.1 Silicimonas lutimaris
AAGCTCAGATCGTCATCAATCACTGGCTCAGGCAGTACAATCACACCCGGCCGCATCAGGCACTCAACATGCGCCCGCCCGTTCCTGAAACCCTATTAGAGAAACCCCTGATCAGTGGCCCATACACAGGGGGCTAGACAAAAGCGGACACCAGCGTATCGAATATCCGAATAAGAAAATGTCTTGCAACGGTTTTCCAGGTCAGGAGGAAGCGGCGAGGTTCGATCTCGCCGCTTCTCCATCCGGCCCCTCCCTTGGAGTGCGCATTCGGCATTCTGAAATGCTCTCCAAGACCGGACGTCTCAGACTGAGCGTGCTCATAACAGAGCTACGCTCATCGGTCTGGTTTCGATACGCGCTTGTTTTCGGCATTTTCTGTAAAACACTCGGTACGTTCCAGGCGAGCTACCCTGAGAGCTTCTGACAGGGTTCGCCGCCTTTCAGACTCTTCCATCACGATCATCCTAGCAGCCTGAGCGGTTCTATCTTCCGGCGTCAAAGGGCGTTCGGGTGCCTCGCGAAACAACCGTTCGGCGGCCTGCTTGTGTTCCCTGAGGCCTCGCGGAGCAGATGGCCTTTCGCGCGTGCTCGAATTGGAGAACCGTGTGTAGGGACTCATGCGAGCGCCATATTGGCGACGAATTGGCGACCATCGCCGTCCGTCACGATATCAAAACTAACGTCTTGCCCGTCGACCAGCCCGTCAAGCCTGGCTGCTTCCAATGCAGTCCTGTGGACGAACACGTCCTTTTCTCTGTTCTCCGGTTGGATGAATCCAAATCCCTTAGCGGCATCAAACCACTTCACAGTGCCTTTGGTCATAGAAAATAATCCCTGCATTCCTGCTGCCCACGAAACGTGGCAACCCGGCTAGGTTGGTCCATAAAAGCAGACTGATGTAGAGAGAGACAGAGTGCCGTTGCGAACAACGTTGCATATTTACATTAGCCGAAATCATACGAGCACACAAGCTTGGCATCATATCGAAACGAAATTTGCAAAGCCGTCGTCATTGCAACGCAGCGTAAGAACGATTAACTCTCGGATCGTAAGTTGAAGCACCTTTGCGTTCGTGCTCCCCGATTCTGTTTCGGCTTCCAGCGTTTTCTACCGGAATTGTAGCCCCTGTTCCCGGAGCGGGTTCAGGCTGGAGGTATCATGATCTTGCCTGCACGAAACCAAAGTCTCGATGTTCGCACGGTGCAGCCGTGGTAGCGCGCAAGAGCGATGCGGGCAGTTCATTAAACGACCGCCTTGGAAGAAATCTCAAAGGCAAAAGATCGTTTCGGTTTCGGAAAGACCTGCGGAACGTTTTGATAGGCTTGCTGTTGATACTGACTATCACGATTGCGGCTTTCCAGCTTCTCATTCGAAGCTCGTGACATCACCGCCAACTCATGGAGAGTTTCTTGGCCATATCCAATTTAAAGAAAAAGAAGAACAAGACGCGTGCCGCTGGGATCGGCTCCGGGCCCATCATCGAGGATGAATTCGGAAACCACAAAATTCGCGCCGGACAGTTGAACGGCGAATTTGTGGCGCGCGCGTTTCCTAAAAACGGGACCAGGAGCCAAGGGTTGATGGCAGAGGCGAAAGGCGCGTCCGAAATCGATGCAATTGAAGCTCTGAAGTCGTTGCTATCCGAACGCGAAACGAACCGAAAGGCCACGCGACGATGGGAGGCGCGGTCGGAATCATCTGTGCCAACACAGGAAGAGTTCCTTGAAGCGCTTCGCCAGACGAATTTGTCGGCATCCCAGCGGTCTATCCTAAAAGCCCACGCGCTGGCCGGGGAGGATGGCCTGGTCGCGGTTTCGATCATGAACGCAGGAGGATACAGATCCCAGGACGCCGCGATCAAGGCTCTTGCCAAAGCAGGTGCGCTTATGGCCGACTTCCTCGGAGTGGACCTGTCCATAGGCAACGGTGACGGACTGGAAACAGCCATTGGTTTCGTTGGATATCGAAAGACTGTCGAGACCGATGTGCCTCTGCATCTGATCCTACACAAAGAACTGCGCGAAGCGGTCTGGCAAACACTGTAGAGTGCTCGTGCAAATGGAAGTTTTGCAAGTTTCGCCGAAAGACGACATCTGAATGCTCGAAAAGAAAAAGTTTCCGATCGAAATTATTTACGTGCCGACAAAGCGCATAAAGACCCTCGACCCGGAGAAGGTAATCGCTCTCGCGAACGACATACTGGAGAATGGTCAAACGACCCCAATCCGAGTGCGGGCAGACGGCGGGCGCTTCGTTCTGATCGAAGGATTGCACCGGCTAGAGGCGCTGCGCGCCTTGGGCGAAGAAACGATCGAAGGATTTATGGTTCGCGCTCGGCTGCATTAGAGCAACTCTATGGATACATGCGAACCGGGTCTTTTTTGGCTTTTTGAACTGTTCGGGCGCTTAAGAGCGCCCGAACATGAGCAATCAGGCGAGAGCCAGGTTGTCAGCGCTTTCGCGACCGTCGCGGCCTTCTTCGACGTCATAAGTCACCTTCTGGTCGTCGGCGAGCCCCGTCATTCCAGAGCGCTCCAGCGACGAGATGTGGACGAAGACGTCCTTGCCGCCCGTTTCAGGTGCGATGAAGCCGAAGCCTTTTGGGGTGTTGAACCATTTCACTGTGCCATTGGCCATATCCGTGGTCTCCTGTTCCTTGGCGCTGCCCGCAATACGCCGCAGCCTGGCAATTTCAGTCTGGGTCGATCGACTGAGAGCCGAGTGAACGGAGGCAGAGGTTCGAAAAAGAATAACGATAGCCCTGTTCGCATGATCGTTATTGCTCGGTGCCGCATGGGGCTGGCCGAGATATCTTTCAGACACACCCTGCGTCATATGTCCGATGATGATTGACAACGGACAGGCCAGGCCCATCGTTACGTTTGAGGAACGAAAGACAAGGTATATCGAAAAAGCGCCTCATTCTTGAGATTAGCACTTCAGAGATGTTCATCTGGAGAATCCCGCGTCAGTTGACCTTCGACACAGGCTTGCCAGAGGACGCCGTCTTCGAGGGCGGCATTGCTGCACGTTTCCAGTTATTTCGAGGGTTCCGAGGTTTGCTGGGCTGGCTCAGAAATTCCTTCAAATCCAACTGTTTCTTGGGAGACGAATAACCCATAAGGTATCCTTTCACGCTGGTGACTGGGAAAATCGATCGTGATGGCCAAGAAACCGGCTTGAATGGTTTGGCGAAAGGCGCGATTTTCGAAAAACGGATGCGCGAAAGGCCTTCTAGACAGTCGCATCAATCAGTTCCGGCTATTCCGGAACGTCTCCTCTATATGGGCAGGTCGGACTGGATCTTCAATGGAACGGTCGAAATAGGTCCACCTTTGGTGCAGGTTGCGCGAATGGCGGTCTATTCCCGCGTTATGGGAGTTCGAGCCGGCTCCGATTGTTCGCTTGCGTCGACTGTATGAAAGGGCCAGCAGCCGCCGTCGCGTCTTTTTCGATCAACGGCAGTTTTGTCCGCCTAGCAGACGCTGGGCGAAAACCGCTCCATGACCGCTTCGAGCCCGGAGCAGTCGTTTCTTTTTTCGAGAAGAGATAACTTTATTCTGTAATAATACTAAGACGCGATCTCTGCATTTGTGGTATGAGACACGAAATCCGCTCGCATCCAATTGCGTCCGGTTAGAAGAAACGTCCCCTTTGGCAGCTCAAGGCCAGCTTCCTGTCTTCAGTGAATGCCGCTTAGGCGGCACATTCCACGGGAGGTAAAATCAATGTCTTCACCGAAATATATGATGGTTACTGTAGCCAAGTGTTCTCCTCGGCAGTACGGCGAGGCAATCGGACACTTGGATGGCTTGGCAAAAGACCTCAAGAGCGGTGCTGGCGCCGTCACCACACGGCATGGCATCATGGCTACTGGTGAGCATACGGGGCAGCTGGTCCTGTTTCAGACCTATACCGAAATGAACGGGATCGATCGGGCTTTCGGGGTGTATGAAAAGTCTGCCGCTTACAAAGGCCTCGTAAATGATATCGGGGTGTCAGTGACCTTAAGAAATATAATGAGGATAGAAGACTTGGGGCTAAAGAGCCCATCCAATGAGGCTCCTGCCTATGGGGTGGTGACCAGAGCAATCTCATCCGGGTTGGAGCTGGACAGGATGGGCGCAGTGGTGCCGCACTTCGAGAACAACGGAGCTATGATCTTTCGCTATTGCACGATCCTGACAGGGCCTGCGGCAGGACACCGCCTCTTGGTTGTTGGGTACCCAAGCATGGACGCAATAGAAAAGACGTATGACACCCTGCGAGGAAGTGCCGAGTACAAGGCCGTGCTCGAAACACATGAAATCGAGTGGCGCAATATCATCCGGATAACCGGATAAACCAACTGCGCAAACCACCACGGTTGGCGCGGTTTGGCGCCAACCGGATGCTCGGCGGATCCAGTAGATGGATTGCGAACGACGCATAGATTTCCCGGTCAGTAATGCCGCTTCCGGGCTCAACGGAAGCATCGCATATCTTTCGCCTAGCGATCGCTCCGCGGAAGAACAGCCGCAAGCAGTGCACGGTAGCAATAAACGTTCCAATATACTTCGCCTTATGCCTTTAAGGGATGGCGGCCCCTTTCATTTTCTGTTGAAGGCAAATTTGGACTTTGCTCTGAGTCCTGGTCTTACTGAGTCAGCTACGGGTTCTATCCAGATGGATAGTTCGACAACATTTCCTGCAAATCAGTGTTATGTTTAGGCGCTGCCATATTTTGAGGCCAATTTCGGGGAGAGTTGGCTGGACTTTGTGGGGGCAGTCTCGGTCGCTTGGGACACCCCAGTGTCCTTCCCCCCTAGAACTGGGCCATTACTTTGGCCGCGAGAGGGGGATTGGGCATGGCGAGGAAGCGACATTCAGACGAAGACATCTTGAAGCTGCTGCGTGAGATTGAGCTGAAGCTGACGGCTGGTGGTGATGT
>NZ_JBLBVK010000017.1:0-1379 GCF_047314965.1 Silicimonas lutimaris
AAGATGCGGGCCTTTTGGGTTATCGCAATCGCTACTGCCCAAACCACCGCATTTCGCGGCTTTTCGCGAAGGCTTCTTTGTGCTTTCGCCCCTCAAGCGAAGGTGGGTTATAAACAACTTCCAGCTTCGGCCCGCTAAGGAAATCTGCATCGGCCCAACTGACCCGGCCGTCCCCAAATTCGACCTGACACTCTCCGCTGCCCGTGTTGGGCTTTGCGGCAACATCTTTGGTCTTTGACAGAATGTCGCTGGCAACTGCGCTGGCCTGACTTTCGGCAAACGAACCAGCTTTCGGCAAACCGGTTTTGGCCATGTCGCCAATCGCATAGACATTTGGAAAAGCTGTTTGCATCGAAGCGAGGTCAATCGGAACCCAGTCACCTTCGGCCAGGTCACTGTCGCGGACCACTTGTGGCGCGGCATGCTTTGGCACGCCAAGGAACAAATCGAACGGCAGCTGCTGGCCGTCATCAAGTGTGGCAACGCCACCCTCAACAGATGTGACCAATGTTTTCAAAAGGACCTTCACTCCGGCTTCATCACAGGCGTGCATCAGATCATCCGACAGCTCTCGCGACACAGGAGTAAGGATCGACAGAGGCGACACCAAAGTGATCTCACAGGCATCCCGCAGGCCACGTTGACGTAAGTAATTGTCCAACATCAGAGCGCATTCCGTTGGAGCGGGCGGGCATTTGTAGGGAAAGCCACAAATGCCAATGATGGCATGGCCTTTCTTGAAATCGGGCAAGGCCGCGCAAACGCGTTCGGCACCGTCGAGGCTATAAAAATGTGTGCCAATCTCTGCCAGTCCCGGCGTGGCAGACGGTATGACCTCTGCCCCTAGCGCAACCACAAGATATTCAGCGCTATAGCTGCCATTCTCTGTCGTCACCTGACGCGCCGCGGGATCAATGGCTGTAATCGTATCATGCACCAACCGGACGCCAGGCTTGTGAAAATCCCGGTAGGGATGGCGGACATCCTCCAAAGTCTGTTTGCCGAACGCGACCTCCAGCTTGGAGAAGCCAAAGACGAAGTCTTGCCCCTTGTCGATTACAGTTACGTCAGCCGCTTCGCCAAACGCATCTGACAGTTGCGTGGCAAGCTCCATGCCTCCAAAGCCGGCCCCCAAGATCAAAACCCGTGACATCATTGCCGTCCCTTCTCTGTTCGCCTGCGACACGACATGAAGGCTATCGCCGGGCCAGGATGTTTCATCATAAGATCATCTCGGAATAATGGGGGCGAAAAATCATCCCTGCGGCATGTCGAAAAAAATCGCGACGGGCCAGTCAGGCACTGGAGCCGTCAACTGGCTACGACCCCGACGGCAGTTTCCACCGACACCGGACGTGCCAGAAAATCGAGCTTATGAC
>NZ_JBLBVK010000018.1:0-1177 GCF_047314965.1 Silicimonas lutimaris
TTACTCGATGATTTTCGAGACGACGCCTGCGCCGACGGTGCGTCCGCCTTCACGGATGGCGAAGCGGAGCTTCTCTTCCATCGCAATCGGGGCGATCAGTTCCACCGTGAACGACACGTTGTCGCCCGGCATCACCATCTCGGTGCCAGCCGCCAGCGTCACCGTCCCGGTCACGTCCGTCGTCCGGAAGTAGAACTGCGGGCGATAGTTCGCGAAGAACGGCGTGTGACGGCCACCCTCTTCCTTCGTCAGGATGTAGGCTTCCGCTTCGAACTTCGTGTGCGGCTTCACCGAACCCGGCTTGCACAGAACCTGACCACGCTCGACCGCGTCACGGTCGATGCCGCGCAGCAGCGCGCCGATGTTGTCGCCGGCCTCACCACGATCCAGAAGCTTGCGGAACATCTCGACGCCCGTGCAGGTCGTCTTCTGCGTCGCCTTGATGCCCACGATCTCCAGTTCGTCGCCAACGTTCACGACGCCACGCTCCACACGGCCGGTCACAACCGTGCCGCGGCCCGAGATCGAGAACACGTCTTCGATCGGCATCAGGAACGGCTGGTCAACAGCCCGTTCCGGCGTCGGGATGTAGCTGTCAACAGCTTCCATCAGCGCACGGATCGAGTTCTCGCCAATCTCCGGATCACGGCCTTCCATCGCCGCAAGCGCCGAACCACGAATGATCGGAATGTCGTCGCCGGGATACTCGTAGCTCGACAGAAGCTCGCGGATCTCCATCTCCACAAGCTCCAGAAGCTCCTCGTCGTCCACCTGGTCAACCTTGTTCATGTACACAACCAGCGCAGGAATGCCGACCTGGCGGCCCAGCAGGATGTGCTCGCGCGTCTGCGGCATCGGGCCGTCAGCAGCGTTCACGACAAGAATCGCGCCGTCCATCTGCGCCGCACCCGTGATCATGTTCTTCACGTAGTCCGCGTGGCCGGGGCAGTCGACGTGCGCATAGTGACGCGCAGGCGTCTCGTACTCAACGTGCGCCGTCGAAATCGTGATCCCGCGCGCCTTCTCTTCCGGTGCGCCGTCAATCTGGTCATACGCGCGGAACTCGCCGAAATACTTCGTGATCGCAGCCGTCAGCGTCGTCTTGCCATGGTCAACGTGGCCAATCGTGCCAATGTTAACGTGCGGTTTCGTTCTCTCAAACTTTGCCTTTGCCATC
>NZ_JBLBVK010000019.1:0-3174 GCF_047314965.1 Silicimonas lutimaris
ACACCAGAAACAGCGAAACCGTGCGGAAGAAACCCGCCCGCTCAGCGCTGCGGCCGAGACGAGAGTAAAAACGTTTGGCCAGCGTGCGCAGGACCAGGAAGACCGAAACCGTGATGACAATAATTAAGAGCAGTTCCGGCAACGCTTTGAGAAGGACGCCAAGCTCATCGCCACGCAGGCCGGAGAACACGCTCTGGCCGCTGGAAAGATCCGTCGATATCCCAATGAGCACGACCACGGCTTCCTCAGCGAATTCCTGCGTGACCAAAGCAATGCGACGACCGAGTGAGATAACCTCTTCAACGGGTTCGCTCACGGTCGCAGTGGCGTTCTCCGCCGGGGCCGCGGCCGCCTCCAATTCTTCGATTAGCTTGGCACGGGCGGCGTCATCTTTCAAAATTCCAAGGAGAGTATTAATCCCGTCATCCGTCATCGCTGCATTTGACTCAGCCGGAGCGGGATCGGTGGATTGTGCATGAACAGGGGTGGTGCCGAGGCTCAAGCCCAGGAAGAGGATAGTAGCAGCGAAGGCCCAAATCATCCTAGTTTTTCTCAACTTATGAACCACCGCTTGCATGAGTTCGGCCCTCTTTGAAGAATTTCGTCGGTTGAGTTCCACGGCTCTATGCGAGGGCCTCGCCTTTTGCAAATCCTCGACCCAGATTACTGCTAACAAAGACTGCGGACAAACCAGAAGAGGTTCATCCTGCCTCGAACGTCACTTCGCGGGATGTTCCGTTCACTGTCACGCATAACGCCGATAATGACATCCTTTGCCTTGGTGTCACGACGACCGATGGAATGCCGTGTTCACGGCCGACAATGGTGACATGGTACAGAAGGCCGCTCGCATTCGTGACCATGGCCGGACCGAAAGCGTTCGATCAAACTCTGAGTGAGTTATGGAATAGCTTCTGTTAAAAAACCGAAAAGCAATCGAGTGGTTGGGTCCACGGGACCGCAGGGAGGCTGAAATTCTTCGGATCGTGCTGCGCCTGGTGGCGCTTGTTGTTGTCCTTCTCGTGGCTTTTGTCGGGGGGCTGTTTATCGTGTCGGGTGAGCGCCTCGCAGCGATCGCGGGAGATCGGATCACGGCCGCGTTGGGGCGCGAAGTCAGGATTGCCGATGACCTCCGGCCGAGGTTCTTCCCGAATATCGGGGTGCGCACCGGCGCCTTCACGGTTGCCGGTTCGACCGGTGGTGCCGCTCTTGTGACGGGAGAAGGGCTGAGCGTCGGCGTCGACCTTCTAGCCCTGTTCTCGGGCCGCATCGAAGTCAGAGAGATCACGCTGGTTTCCCCGACCCTGACGCTTGTGGAATTCGCGGATGGACGCACCAACTGGAGCGAAGCAAACCCGGACCGGTCCCGCAGCGCGAACGGGACAGGCGACGCACGGTCACTGGACCTTTCGATCGCGGGCCTCTCCGTTCAGAACGGCACGGTCAGCTACCGCGACGAGAATACCGGCAGGTCGATGCTGTTCGAAAACGTCAATATCTCCGCCAATACGCCGAGCGCGGACGCTCCGCTCGTGGTGTCAGCCGAGTTCGCCACGAACGGCAAGTCGGTCAAGGGCGAGGCCGAGCTCGCGTCTCTCTCACGGTTTCTTGCCGGCGACATGACGGGCGTGTCCGTCGACACGCAAATCGGCCGGAACGCAATCCGCTTTGCCGGCGACATTTCACTCGACGGAGTTCTGGAGGGCGACCTTGTCGCCGACCTCCCGTCGCCCGAAACACTCGTGGCTCTGTCGGGAGGTACTGCGACGCCTCTTCCTGCGGATATCCTGCCGATCGAAGCCAGTGGCGCACTCACCGTCACCCCGGAAGTTGTGGGTATCGCCCGAGGCCAGTACCGCTTCGGCGCGAACCGGCTCCAGGGAACGATGACCGTTGCCCTGGGTGACGCGGCTTTTGTCAGCGCGCAGCTCAGCGCAGGTGACCTCGACCTTTCGTTTCTGAGCGCCGAAGAAGGCAGCGCCGGGGCCGGCCCGTCGGCCGCAGAGGGCAAAGGCTGGTCAACCAAACCGATCGATGCAAGCGTGCTCGGGCTTCTTGACGCCGATATCCAGCTGGATGCCGCAACCATCGATCTTGGCACCACGGCGATGCAGGACGTCTCGGCCACCGTCACGATCGACGATGCCCGCGCGGTTGTGAATATCCTGCGGGCCCAGGCGTTCGGCGGCGCGCTTATCGCGCGCTTCGTGGCCAACAACCGGAACGGCCTCAGCGTGGCGGGTGACATGGACGGCAAGACCGTCGCCATCCAGTCGCTTCTCACCGACATGGCCGGCTTTGACCGGATGCGAGGCGCGGGTAACACCCAGCTTTCCTTCCTCGGGGTCGGGCAGAGCCTTGACGAAATCATGCGCTCTCTCTCCGGCAAGGGTGCCCTGGATATCGGTCAGGGCGACATCACAGGTGTCGACCTGGCCTCGTTGTTCGGCGGAAGCAATGCGGCAGATTCCGTGGGCGACAGGGCCGTGACCATATTCCGGTCGCTGGAAGCGAGCTTCACCATCGAAAACGGCGTGATGCGGAACGACGATCTCCTGATGACCGCAAAGCTCTTCGAGGCGCGTGGCAGCGGCGATATCCACCTCGGCCGTCAGTCTCTCGACTACGTGCTGCGGCCCAGCGTGTTCGAGAACGATGTAACGGGCGGGTTCTCCATCCCTGTCCGCGTGAAAGGCCCTTGGTCGAGTCCACGCATCTACCCTGACCTGGAGGCCGTCGCCCGCGACCGCCTGAAGGTGGAAGAGGAAAAGCTTCGTGTCGATGCCAAGGCTCGCCTAGAGGCGGAGAGGAAAAAGATCGAAGAAGACGCAGACGCGCGGCTGGAGAAGGAAAAACAGAAACTCGAGGACGAAATCGGGGACCGCCTCCGCAAGGGGCTCGGCAGTCTCTTCGATCGGTAGGCTCGGAGGGTCAGCTATGTCGGCGAAGCGGTGATCTGACTGAAACGCTCAGATGACCGGTAAGAGCCCAAAGTAGACCAACGGGGATTATACGCTTCCCTAGTTTGCGACGATGAAGGACACCGATTCATGTCAACGCCCAAAGAAAGACTGAATGAACTGGGGCTTAAGTTGCCTGCGCCCACCAAGGTTCCTGAAGGCCTGCATTTACCGTTCTCGTTTGTAAATGTCAGAGGCGAAAGGGTGATATTCT
>NZ_JBLBVK010000020.1:0-10258 GCF_047314965.1 Silicimonas lutimaris
ACATCACCACCAGCCGTCAGCTTCAGCTCAATCTCACGCAGCAGCTTCAAGATGTCTTCGTCTGAATGTCGCTTCCTCGCCATGCCCAATCCCCCTCTCGCGGCCAAAGTAATGGCCCAGTTCTAGGGGGGAAGGACACTGTTCTGTCCCGCTTTTCGGACATCGAGCAGTTTCAGCCAATCGGCTGCTTCGAGCCCAAACTACCGAATGCTGCGCCCTGCACCAAGGTCTGTAATCCGGTTCAAAGCGGTCATTCGAAGACGTACTACGCGTCTGTTCAGCAACGAATGGAGGCGATTGCGAAGGAATATCAGTTGTTTGTGGCGCGTCGTGTGCAACAGGTGTTCACGTTTCTATCGCGCAGTCTCGTGCTCTTTGCGAGGTTGAGGCCGCAAACAATTGGGGTAAATTGTTTGCGAGCCGACTATCGACGTTTACTTCCGTTTGTTCCCGATATTGAATGGCGTCTTTTCCTTGGCGAAATCAGCCGTTGCCGGGAGCTGCTCCTTTACTTTCTTCGGTTTCTTCACTTCACGATTTCCACGCTTCTTGTTGCCTTTGGACATCTGGTTTCCTCCAATTTCATGTTTGTTGTGCTTTCAAATGGTCGGACGGATAACATGTTCGGCTTCAACTGCGAGACTGCGGATCGCGTCCGCCGCGATATTGCATCACGGGCGTCGGACAGAGTTCCCGCCAGCGATGATCGAATTGATCATTTCGGCGACGGCCCGGTGATTTTCCATTTCGAGTTCGGTGCCAACGGCATTCTCATGAGTCGCCGCGGCGTCGCGAAGAACTCCAACGATTTCGTGCTCCGGCAACACCCCGCGATCGTTCAAGGCAAGCAGGAGCGCCTCGCAGATTGACAGGGCGGCCTGGCCTGCATGTTCGCTCACTGTGGGCATCTGAGTTTCCTTCCTTGGCATCGTGATCCCCGTGGAAGGCGAGATTCAGATGCATCCGTACATCTCGCAGGAAGTGCTCTATGCTGGACTGATCCAAAGCAGTGCCCGAGCCGATTTCTGCTCTTGGGTCACGACACGCCAGGAGGCCCCATGCCATCAGTTGAACATAGCGCCCTGACCCGCAAGCTCTCTGCCTTCGTCGCCCTGTCGGAGGTCGAGTTGGCCGTGCTTGAACGACTTCATCAGCGTCGCCGCTCCTTCGTCGCGGGGCGTGATATGGTGCATCAGGGCCAGTCGGCTCAGGCCGCATACATTCTGTCGTCGGGTTGGGTCTGCTCCTACAAGCTCCAGGCCGACGGGACCCGGCAGATCGTCGATTTCCAGGTGCCGGGGGATTTTCTGGGATTGCGCAGCGTCCTGTTGCGCACCTCGGACCACAGCTTCGAGCCCATCGTCGACATCGAGGCCGCCGAAGTGCTGGCGAGCGATCTTCTCGATGCCTTCGCACGGACGCCGCGTCTTGCGACCGCCATACTCTGGGCGGCGTCAAGGGACGAAGCGATGGTCGTGGAACATCTCGTCGGGATCGGCCGGCGTAATGCGGAGGCCCGCATGGCGCATTTCCTGCTGGAACTGGGATTGAGGCTTGCGCTGGTGGGCATGGCGGCCAAGGATGGGTATGACTGCCCGCTGACCCAGTACCACCTCGCGGATGCGCTGGGGCTGAGTGCCATCCACGTAAACCGCGTTCTGCGCCAGCTTCGCGAGAGTGGACTGGTGACCTTCCGGGACGGCCGCGTGACGTTCCACGACCATGACCGATTGGTGGAACTCGCAGAGTTTGATCCAGCATATCTGGATCAGACCGGACCTTTGCTGAAGTGACGAATATCGCCGCTCTGTCGATCGGACAAAGCGGCGATTGGCTTTTCAGAAGTTAATCTTCGCCACCTCCAAGAAATGCGTTTACTTGCTATTGTCGGCATTTCTAATCGCGGTCAGGCGTTTTACCACGTCGTTGAGTGTAAGCCTTCCGCATTCAACGGGCGACATCTGCGCCTCGCGCTCGAGAATCGTACAATTGTTCTGATTGGGACGAGCGGTCGGGCGCACTACGTCAGCCGTCTGAGCCTGTTGGATCGGTTGGGGGTAGAGGCTTTCCGCCTGCCCAGCAGCAGCCATGGAGGCGAAGATCACAGCCGACCCGAAGAGCAGCTTCAGTCGGGCAATCCGGGCGGTCGAGATGATTTTCGGAATAGATGTCATTGGGTAGTCCTTTCCTGGACTGGCCCAAGCGCCCAATTTCCAATGGTCACTCGAATTGACGAGGTTCCATTGGTTTCAGAGAGGTTGGGAGCTTGGATAGTGTTTCCGCCGGGCTTCTGGCGGGCAATAACGACAGTGCCTCACGTCGTCCGGTTCTGCACTGATGTATGTTAGCCGTTGCTTGTAGATGCCGGTTTCGTGAAGGCCGCGATCCGGAAAGGCGGCCCCGGTGATCACGTCAAAGGCTGGGCATCACGCAAGCGCGTTCGACGCGGCGTTCAGTTCCTTGTTCGTCAAAGCGTCATCATGCGCTTCATGTGCTTTTTCTGCAGCCTGATAGTGCTTGAGGGCTGCATCCTTCTTCGGGCCGGAAGGCGCCTTGTCCCACGCGGATTTGACGGACGTCATCTTTTCTGCGGTCTTGGTCTCTTGGGGTGTCATTGGGATTGTCCTTTCCTGGACGCTCCGAGAAAGAAGAAGCGTGTGAACATGCAAAGCTTTTGGGGCTCGACACGCCCACACGCTTCTCTGGTACTCGGGAAACCGCGCCACCAAGTATTTGGCGGGCACGCATCAATTAGCCGATGTCAGTACCCCACCGCACTGACGCAGGTTAGGCCGGATGCCTTCTGCAGGTTGATTTGGTCGGCAGTCGGGTTGCGACGACGGTTCCGGTTGTGAGGCAATACCAAGCGTGCGGGCAAATAACCTTGGGGGTTCACGCGAAAGGCTGGTCTCAAGTCACGGCAGTCTGTTGGTGTGAGATTCTCAGCCAGCTGTCGTCATCGTTGAGGTAGGTAGAGGCACAGAGGGCCTTGTAGATCGGCACATCGGGTTTCTCTGCCGAGACGCGATAGGTGAGAATGGCGATGTCATGACACCGCATCACGCGCCGTTCGGCCATGACAACGGAGCGCCAGCCGGTCCTTTCCCGAAGATGGGTCCAGATCTGGTCACCCTGGAGGATCCCGGGCGGATAGGGGAAGACCATGACTGCGTTGGTCGCTGTCGTCGCCCGCGCACTGTCGGCGCCACTGGTCCAGAAGTGTTCCTCCATGTCCCAGAGTATGCCCTGTTCGCGAGGCGATAGCGTGCCGGACTTGTGTGCCGCATGTGCCGGTCTCTTCGCGGTCTCGATTGAAACGGTCATTCGCCTGACCCCGACCCGCCAACCATGAACATCTGAAACAGTACAAAGATGATCGCGAGCACCGCCCAGATCGCTCCGCTTGTACCCGGCCGGCCGCCGGCCACCGTCGAGGCGGCTCGCTTCAAACTACCTGACGCCCGGTCTTCGGGGAGCAGCTGGCTCAAGTCTCGTGCGACCTTGCCGTGATCGCTGGCGAGCGCAGGAACGTCCCGAAATCGGGCAAGCAGTGCCCCCAATCGCGCCGGTGCGGCGTCGCGCCCCAGGGTGACCAGTTCAGCGGTTTCGTTCCATGGATCGAGGCCAAGCCGCGCAAGCGTGGAGAGCACAGTCACGGCATAGCCATTCCGGTCCTCGCCGACGGTAGCATGGAGAAATCGTTCGAACTCGGGCGGGTACGGGTTGAGAACATTGGGGTCGGCCATTGCCAATCCTTTCAAGGTTTGCAGGAACGCAGATCGCCCCTGTTTCACAAAGGATACGCGCAGGTCGGCCTCGCCGCCCTTACACAGGTCAGTGCAGACGACTGCCCCCCAGGAAGTTCACAGCGGTTCGGTGCCCGGGACTAACATGCGTCAGCACCAGTCGGACGATCCCGAGGTAAAAGACACTAAATCGTTCCACTGGTCCGTCCCGCACCCAAAAGGGCCGTCAACAGTGGTGAGCGACGGATCTGCCAAGATCGCGGAGACCAGGGATGAACATGCGGTCGACCAGATCGACGGTGACGTTTTCGAACCGGTTCACTTTGCCGGGATACCCGGGCGATTTGCCCGCGGGCGACTACGAGGTTCTCGTCGAAGAAGAACTTCTACAAGGGCTCAGCTTCGACGCGTATCGCCGGACCGCGACCTACCTAACGGTGCGCGGAAGGGGCGGTCATGCGGGACGGACAGAGTTACGGGCGATTTCCGACAGCGACCTGAAAGAGGCGCTGAGCGGGGATCGGGCCGCGACTGAGACGAACAATCACGGCGAGGCGGCGCCTTCTCCGCAGGAGGATAGAACATGAATACTCCCGAATGGCTCAAACCCGGCATCTATGGTGCCGTGATCGGTGCTGTCTTTGTCGGTGTCGTCGGATTCACGTGGGGTGGCTGGGTGACCGGCGGAACAGCGAATGACAGGGCGATGGCGATGTCCCGAGACGATGTCGTTGCCTCCATGGTACCGGTCTGCCTCGACATGGCACAGTCTGACCCAGCACGGGTCGAAAAGCTTGAAACGATCCGGGCCGCCTCGACCTATCAGCGGCGCGATGCACTGATGGAGGCGGGCTGGGCGACGGTGCCCGGAACAGATGCTCCGAACCGCGATATCGCGCAGGCCTGCCTCGCAGCCCTTGATGTTGACTCGTTGCCGGAGCGCCCGGAAAGCGCGGTTGATGAAGGATGAACCGCGCCATGCCGATAGCTTCACCCGAGACAACCGACCTCGAACGGCGTGTGCTGGCTCATGAACGGATCCTGCAAGCTCTGATCGCCTACATAGCCCGTACCGAGCCGCGTTTCGTGGACCACCTTCGAGAACGCTTCGTCGAGCCGATGAGTATGTCCAGGCACGAACACGACCACCGCGAAACCGACGATTATGCGGCAGAATTCATTCGCGCTGTGATGCTCCTCGGAGAAGCGCGCGTGCCAAAGGCGAAGGAGCCCGAAATGACCGACATGAAACCCGTGCCGCCGAAAAGCAGAGGAGCACACGATTCTTCCATGAACCGGCCAACGCAGCGCAGTGGGGTTCAGGTGCGCGAAAGAAACGGCATCTGGGAGGTGCAGGTCGATGGCAAGTTCCGCGGCGACTACCACCAGAAGGAACATGCTCTTGCCGCTGCAGCCTTGCACAAATTGTCGCCCCGATGACTAGCAGCACCCACCCGACACTCCCGCAGGACTTCGCGATCCAGGTGGCTGGGAACGAAGGCATGCCAACGAGACCGAATTCCAGAGCCTCCCCGCTACCGGCCGCGCCCCCTCGACGGCTGACCGGAACGCTCACGCTTGGGCTATCGAGGACTCGCGCGGCAACCGGCCGGCTCTGGTCAGCCAAGGAACAAGTTGCGATGAGACATCCCTTGGCGAGGCTGATCGCGAGGACGGCAGCCATAGCCGGTGTGATCGCCTCTTTCGCCTTTCCCGTGCTTGCGCAGGATGGAACCGGCCCAATGCCGGAGAACGCCCAGCCGCGCAGCTACGGCGGCGGATGGGACTGCGATCTAGGTTTCCGTGTGGAGGGCGCCGAATGCCTGCCTCTCGATATCCCTGAGCATGCTTATCCAACCGGGCGCTCCTACGGGACGGGGTGGGAGTGCGACCGAGGGTACGAGGAGGTGGACGGGACGTCGTGCAATCCCATCCCGGTGCCCGCGAATGCCTTCCTCCGGTCTTTCGGTTACGATTGGCAATGCGAACGCGGGTTCCGGCAGGAGGACGAGGCATGCGTGCCCATCGTACTCCCCCAGCGTGCCTACCTGACAGACGATCACTCGGGGACTGGATGGACCTGTGATCGTGGCTATGAAGCTCTTGCAGGGACATGTTCGCCGATTGCCGTGCCAAAGAACGCGTATCTGACCAACGCAGACTACGGCGCCGCCTGGGTTTGCGAGCGAGGCTTCGTCAAGATCGACGACCGATGCGACGCCGTTGTCGTGCCATCGAATGCCTATCTGGACGAGGCATCCTATGGACCGGGCTGGAGCTGCGAGCGCGGATACGAGGTGCTGAATGGCGACTGCGTCGCCATCGATCTGCCGGAGAACGCCTATCTCGACCGATCCGGCAACCGGTGGAGCTGCAATCGAGGCTTCCGGCTCTCGGACGGGATGTGCATCCTTGGACGCTGATGCGGATGTATCTCGTCGTGTCGCGTCTGGCATGCGCGTCAGCATCGGGTGCCGGCTGCGATACAGCTTCCCGCAGTCGACGCCGCTGATTGCGATGCTGAACGTCCACTACTCGCGCTTCGGCGATCTGGAACGTGCCGACTATCTTGTGACGTCGCCCAGCGTGCCGCTTGAAAGCTATCGCGACGGCTTCGGCAATTGGTGCACGCGCGTCCTCGCTCCGGCGGGCGACTTCTGCCTGTCGACGGATGGCATCTTCCGCGACACGGGCCAGCCTGATCCCTCCATGCCCGGCGCGCGGCAGCACGCGGTTCAGGATCTGCCATTCGAGACCCTCGTGTTTCTGCAGGGAAGCCGGTATTGCGATACCGACCTTCTGTCGGAGGAGGCGTGGCGCCTATTCGAGACCACGGACCTCGGATGGTCACGCGTCCAGGCGATCTGCGATTTCGTGCATGGACATGTCCGCTTCGACTATATGCAGGCAAAGGCGACGCGCACCGCGTCGCAGACCCTCGCCGAGGGGCAGGGTGTTTGCCGCGACTTTGCCCATCTCGCCATCGCGCTGTGTCGTTGCATGAACATTCCTGCCCGCTACTGCACCGGATATCTGAGCGACATCGGTGAACCTCTGCCTCATCCGCCAGGGGATTTTGCCGCCTGGATGGAGGTATTCCTTGCTGGAGAATGGCACATGTTCGACCCGCGCAACAACAAGCCGAGGTTTGCGAGAATCCTGATCGCGCGGGGCCGCGATGCCGCTGATGTCCCTTTGACCCAGACATTCGGTCAGAACACTTTGACGGAATTCAAGGTATGGACTGATGAATTGACCTGACCGACCTTGGATTCGTTTCCCACGCGCCATCGTAATTCCGGTCGCCAGCCCCCATATATGTATTACCGATGTCAGGTATCCCGGTCCGACATGGACGAGGAGTTGGCGTCGGATAGTCAAAGGATTGATGACATGTCCTTCAAGGACCTGACCGCCAGGGCTGCGGCTGCGTTAAAGCCCAAGCCTGCGAAAACAGCAACGACCCCTGCCAAGGAGACCGAGCCCAAGGCTTCTGGCAAGGATGCACCCGCCAATTCCAAGACATCTTGAGGGTGTACACCGGTTACGCGCCTCATTCCCGTGAGGGGCGCGGACCGCCCACAGCACCATGGGAAAGGAATGCGCGAATGGAAGATCTGACGAGCAAGACCGTTGCAGTCTTTTCCCGGCCGTTCACCGTTCCGGGCTTTGACGAGACGCTCCCGGCGGGAGAGTACGAGATCGAAACGGAGGTGGCTTCACCCCCTGATCAACGGGATCCCGCAGCCTGGAAAGCCTCCGTACTTGTGAAGCTTCATCCCCGGATATCTCATCCGGGACTTGCACGGACTCTGACCGTTTCCCTTGCCGACCTCGATCAAGCACGCGCGAGGGACAAGCTGACCGGCAGGGAGTTGTCCGACTTTTTCCTTGAAGAAATGCTGGCTGATCCGATGGTGCAGCTTGTGATGAAGGCCGACGGGGTCTCCGAGGCGCACCTGCGACATCTCTATTCCCGGTCTGGGACGTCCGATCCGAACCTGGCTGCGCCGCCTTCGAAGACGACCTCCCGAGGAGCGCGGGACGAAGAGTCGATCCGGACCGCCGAAAACGAAGGCATGCCTACGCGACCGGACTCGCCGCCGCCCTTGCGCACCCGTCTGGCTGCGGGAAAAACGTGATGGCGGACAAGGCCTTCGCCGAAGGTGACGTACCGGACATCGCGACCCGAAGGGCCGTGGGTGATGTTCCGCAAGAACGCCGATGCCTGCGATGCGAAACCTCGTTCTGGAGCGAAGGCTTCGGAGAACGAATTTGCCGACGCTGCAAGGGGTTGAACGCCTGGCGGAACGCCGCGCCAATCAGCCCGGGCGCATCTCGCCGCCGCTGATCCCCACAGCCGCGCGCCGTCTTCCCCGAACCACACTGGATCTCCATTTTGGCCTGCCTCGACATCGTTCACACCACAACCTACCGATACCGTCACGAGGTGTCTCTCGGGCCGCACAGGTTGATGCTGCGTCCCCGCGAAACAAGGGAATTGCGACTACTTGCGCATGCCCTCTCCATTTCTCCGACGGCGACGGTAACCTGGGCGCATGACGTGGCCGGCAACGCTGTCGCCACCGCCGTCGTTGACGGCCTGGCGGATCAACTGGTGATCGAGAGCCGTGCCACAGTGGATCTCACCGCGCCTGCATGGCCGGTCTTTGCCATCGCCGCCTCGGCCGCGCAGTACCCCCTTGACTACGCCGCCGACGAATGGACCGATCTGGGCGCGTTGACTGTTCCGCAATACCCCGACCCGGACGGCCGGCTTTCCCGATGGGTCGAGGGATTTGTCATGGCGCGTCCGACCGACACGCTGTCTTTGCTGAAGGACATCAGCAATGGTGTGTTCACCCAGATTGCCTACCAAAGCCGCGACACTGAAGGCACCCAGTCACCGATCGAGACGCTGGACCGGCGATGGGGCTCGTGCCGTGATCTTGCGGTCTTGCTCGCCGAAGCCGCGCGCACGCTTAGACTCGGTTCCCGCATCGTATCCGGCTATCTGTCCGATGCTGAAGAAAGCCTCCTTGGGTCTGCGGGTTCCGGGTCCACCCATGCCTGGGTCGAGATATTTGTCCCCGGTGCCGGATGGATTGCCTTCGATCCTACGAACCGGAGCTTCGGGTCACGGAACCTGATTCCAGTCGCAGTCGGTCGCGGCATTCACCAAATCGTGCCGGTCTCGGGCAGTTTTTCAGGCGGGCGGGGTGCCCTTTCTGATCTTGCGGTCAGAGTTGAGGTGCGACTTGCAGCACACAATGATGCAGCTGCTATGGAGGATTGGAAAGTCCGTCCACCTGAATCAAGGTTGTAGCCACTGTAGGCGTGCAACTTGTGCGCAATCCAAGGTGAGGGTCCGCAAAGCGGACGAAAGCAGCCTACTGCGCAAACGCAGCGGACTCACCCTTTGTCCGCTACTCGGTCATTACCCTCATTTCTGCGAATGTCCGCTTCTGTAACAAGCGGCCATTGGCCGACCTCGATCCATCCGTTCGGAAGCGAAGGTCGGCATAAGAGGACAAAGCAGACCTCAGCCATAATGGGCTCGATGACCGCGTTGCGGGACAGAACGGCCGTTTGGACAGATTGGACTATGTCGACCTTGGCGCTAGGCCGTTGCCTCGCGGCGAAGGGATTTCAGGTCGACTTGTCCCTGCCGAAAATTATCCCCAGCAAGTTCTCTTTGAGCCCTTCGATCATCGGTACTTTCACCACTAGGGTGCGTTGAAAGACGGTGCCGACGATCATATCGAGTAAGAAATGCAGGTCCTCAGCCGAGATTTCACCCCTTCTTCGCGCGCGCTCCAGAGCTTCAAATGCCGAGACACGCCAAGGGTAGACGAACCGGTCGCGAAAGATCTGCGCCATCTTCGGATCACTGCCACCCGTTGTGATTGCTGCAAAGATGACGATAGAGGCCAGGGGACGCGTGAACGTGTCAATAAGTTGACCTATGGCGGCATCCATGTCGGCCCTGGAGTCTCCTGTGTCGGGCACTGTCCCGATGGCGATCTCCTGTTCTGTCGCTTCCAGGACCAACTCACCTTTGGTCTTCCACCAGCGGTAGATGGTTGCCTTGCTGACACCGGCCTCTTGAGCGACGGCTTCTATGGTCAAGTTCACATAGCCGTCTTTAAGCAGCAGCTTTCTTACCGCCGCGAGTATGGCGGCTTTGGATCGCTCGCTTCTTGGGCGACCACCGCTGCGACCGGCACCATTCTCTTTCCTATCGTTCATTCACTCGTTTCATCCGAACCTGTGTCTTTCGTAAAGCGGATTTCGAGAAACTTGACAATAATAGAAACGGAACGCATCGTTTAATAATGTGAGTCCATTACTGGGAGATGGGCACATGGACCCAATTCGCGGTTTCGCCGATAGGCACCCGTTCTGGTTTGTCGTCGCAGTGGCCGTTCTCCAACCGATCATCGCGGTGCCCTTCGTGGTGGTCTCCAAGGTGCTGGGAACCGAGATCACCCCGCTCCGCCTGATCATCCCCA
>NZ_JBLBVK010000021.1:0-46041 GCF_047314965.1 Silicimonas lutimaris
CCTGCGGAAACATCTGGGCAAACCGCCTCTGGGCCAGTGAGCGGCCGCAGGCGGAGTCGCTGTCCCCGAAGCATATTTCCGCGAGCAGGTGCATCCTGACGAAAACGCACATTCTTCCTGGGCGAAATACGGCGGGGAGCGCGAGGGGCAGCGCCCCTCGCATTCGTGTCAGACCAGCTGACCCTCGGGCGTGATCCGGGTCCGGCCGCCGAGCCATGGATAAAGCCCCTCGGGCAATGCCACGCCGCCATCCTCGGTCTGGCCGTTCTCGAGGACCGCGATCAGGCAGCGGCCCACGGCAAGTCCCGAGCCGTTCAGCGTGTGCACGAACTGCGGTTTGCCATCCGCGTCGCGGAACCGAGCGTTCATCCGACGCGCCTGGAAATCGCCGCAGGTCGAGACCGAACTGATCTCGCGATAGGTGTTCTGCCCGGGCAGCCAGACTTCGATGTCATAGGTGCGCCGCGCGCCGAAGCCCATGTCTCCGGTGCAGAGAACGACCGTCCTGTAGGCAAGGCCAAGCCGCTGCAGGATACCCTCGGCGCAGCCCAGCATGCGCTTCTGCTCGTCGTCCGAGGTCTCGGGATGGCAGATCGTGACCATCTCGACCTTCTCGAACTGGTGCTGGCGCAGCATGCCGGAAGTGTCCTTTCCCGCGCTTCCCGCTTCCGAGCGGAAGCACTGGGTATGCGCCGTGTAGCGCCGGGGCAGGCTGTCGCCATCGACGATCGTCTCGCGGACGATATTCGTCAGCGTGACCTCGGACGTGGGGATCAGCCACCAGCCGTTCGTCGTGCGATAGCTGTCCTCGGCGAATTTCGGCAGCTGGTTCGTGCCGTACATCGCCTCGTCCCGTACGAGGACCGGCGTGATCGCCTCGGTCAGGCCGTTTTCGGTCGTGTGAATGTCCAGCATCATCTGTGCCAACGCCCGGTGAACGCGGGCCACGGCGCCCGACATCAGGACGAACCGGCTGCCCGAGAGCTTCGCAGCGGTCTCGAAATCCATACCCGGCTTCACGCCCTCGATCTCGAAATGCTCCCTGGGCTTGAAGGAAAACTCGGGCGGGGTGCCCCAGCGGTGGATCTCGACGTTGTCGTTTTCGTCTTCGCCAACGGGCACGTCGTCGGCGGGAAGGTTGTCCAAAGACATCAGCAGGTCGCGCAACCGGTCGTCCTCGGCCTTGGCCTCGGCTTCCAGCCGCGCGATCTCGTCCTTCTTCTCGGCAACGAGCGCGCGCAACCGTTCGAATTCGGCCTCGTCGCCTTTGGCCTTCGCGGCGCCTACCTCTTTCGAGGCCGCGTTGCGCTCGGCCTGAGCAGCCTCTGCTGCGGCGATCCGGGCCCGGCGGCCGGCGTCGATTTCCAGGATTTCCGACGAAGCGCCCGAGATCCCACGCTTCGCCATGGCGGCGTCGAAGGCGGCGGGGTTCTCGCGGATGGCGCGAATATCGTGCATCGGTCTCTCCTCGGGTCATGTCGATGCGCCGCTATATGGCGGATTCGCAACGGCTTTGGAACCATGAAGCGCATGCCTTGATCCGGCCACGTTGCATGGAGATATGAGACGCATGTGGAGCCTTGTCTTCAGACTGGCGCTGATGGCCAGCGCATTGCTCGTGGCGTGGAATTTCGCGCGCGCCTGGCTTGGTGTTCTCTCGGCCCCGAAGAAGCGTCCGGAACTGCCGCCCGAAAGCCCCGCCGAGATCGCGGCGCGCGTCATGGCCGAGGAAGCGACGCGCCATGTCACGGCGATCGAGGTCGCGATCGCGGGGCTGGCCGACACGGAACTCTGGGCGGCGACCGAGCGTTTCACCGGCGCGGTCAGCCGCCTCAAGGACGCCATGTTGGCAGAACCGGCGCATTACCGGCGGGCGAAGCGGCATCTTGGCCAGATCCTGATCGCCGCCGAACAGACCGCGAAACATTTTGCCCGACACTACGCCGCGACGCCCGACCCCGGCACGCGCCGGCGGTTCCTTGAGCTTTTGGGCGATCTGGGAGAGGCCTTCGACCGGGCGGCGGGACACTACGCCAGCGCGGGCGCCGCCGAGTTGCAGGCCGAGGCCGAGGCGCTGAAGGAGCTTCTGCGCCGGACCCGTCGCTGAACCGAAACGGGCGCGGGCAAGAAAAACCCGGTCCTCCCTTGCTTGCCAAGGTCAAAGCCCACAGATAGGGTGCGCGCCAATCCAAACGGGGGGGACACCCCCGGCCAATAACACAAGGACTGACGATGTTCGTGACACCAGCCTACGCCCAGGCGGCCGGTGGAGCAGGGGGAGCCTTCGCGAGCTTTCTGCCCCTGATCCTCATTTTCCTGATCATGTATTTCCTGCTGATCCGCCCGCAGCAGAAGAAACTGAAAGAGCATCAGGCCATGGTCGAGGCGCTGCGGCGCGGTGACCAGGTGGTGACCGCCGGCGGCCTCGTGGGCAAGGTGACCAAGGTGCGCGACGACGGCGAAGTCGAAGTCGAGATCGCATCCGGTGTCAATGTTCGCGTGGTCAAGCACACGATCACAACGGTGCGGTCCAAGACGGAACCCGCGAACTCCTGACGAAGGGGCCGCCCCGATGCTTCAGATCCCTGCGTGGAAGCGCATTTCCATTCTGGCCGTATGCCTGGCTGGCATTGTCTTTGCGTTTCCGAACGCGTTCTACACCCGCGTAGAACAGCATAACGACGCTGTTGCCGAGATTGACGCCTTGGGTGCTACGCCCGAGCGCGAGGAGGCGGCGGCCGGCTGGCCCTCGTTCCTGCCGGCGACGCTGGTCAACCTCGGGCTCGACCTGAGGGGCGGGGCGCACCTGCTGGCCGAGGTCCATGTCGAGGACGTCTATTCCGACCGGATGGACGGCTATTGGCCCGAGGTGCGCGACGCACTCGTCGGCATCCGCGACCAGGTGGGGTTCGTCGAACGTCTGGACAGCGCGCCCGAGGGCACGCTCCAGATCCGCATCCAGAATGCCGAGGCGATGCCGGGCGCTCTCGAAGCGGTCCGCGCCTTGGCCCAGCCCGTCGTGTCCCTGACCGGCGTCGGAGCGCGAGATATCGAAGTCGCGGGTGACGGCAACGTCATCACCGTGCAGCTGACGCCCGAAGAAAAGGTCGCCACCGACAACCGGACGATCCAGCAGGCGCTGGAAATCATCCGCCGTCGTGTGGACGAGGTCGGCACGCGCGAGCCGACCATCCAGCGGCAGGGCGAGAACCGTATCCTGATCCAGGTGCCGGGCATCGGTTCGGCCGCGGAACTCAAGGCGCTGATCGGCACGACCGCGCGCCTGACCTTCCACCCGGTTGTCAGCCGCACGGGCGACCCACAGGCCATCCCGGGGCCGGGCAACATCGTGGTGCAGGATCTCGAGAACGAGAACGAGTATTACATCGTCGAACAGGCGGCGGTGCTGTCGGGCGAGGACCTCGTGGATGCCCAGCCGACCTTCGACCAGAACGGGATGCCGGCGGTCAGTTTCCGCTTCAACCCGTCCGGCGCGCGGGTTTTCGGCCAGTACACCTCAGAGAACGTGGGTGCCCTGTTCGCCACCGTTCTGGACGACCGGGTGATCACCGCGCCGCAAATCCGAGAGCCCATCACCGGCGGATCGGGGCAGATCACCGGAAATTTCTCCGTCGAATCCTCGACACAGCTTGCCGTTCTCCTCCGGGCCGGCGCCCTGCCGGCAGAGCTGACCTTCCTGGAAGAGCGCACGATCGGCCCCGAACTGGGGCAGGACAGCATCGACGCGGGCCGCATCGCCTGTATCGTCGCCTTCGTGGCCGTGCTGGTCTTCATGGTCCTGTCCTACGGGCTGTTCGGCGTGTTCGCGAATCTCGCGCTTCTCCTGAACGTGGGGCTCATGTTCGGCGTGCTTTCGGTCATCGGTGCGACGCTGACGCTGCCGGGCATCGCCGGGATCGTGCTGACCATCGGCATGGCGGTCGACGCCAACGTGCTTGTCTTCGAACGGATTCGCGAAGAACTGCGAACGGCCAAGGGTCCGTCGCGGGCCATCGAACTGGGCTACGAGCGCGCGCTGTCAGCCATCATCGACGCCAACATCACCACGTTCATCACCGCCACGATCCTCTTCGTACTCGGCTCGGGCCCGGTTCGCGGCTTTGCCGTGACGCTGGGAATCGGTATCCTGACATCAGTCTTCACCGCGATTTTCGTGACCCGGCTGTTCATCGTGATGTGGTTCGAACGCAAACGTCCCCGGACCATCGAGGTGTGATCCCATGCGACTGAGACTGGTTCCCGAACAGACGAATATCGACTTCTTCCGCTTCGCGCGGGTGACCCTGGGCGCTTCCGTTGTTGCCGTCATCCTGTCCATCGCCGCCTGGCTGCTGATCGGACTTAACTTCGGGATCGACTTCCGCGGCGGCACCACGATCCGCACCGAGGCAAGCCAGCCCGTCGACGTGGCCGCATACCGCGCCGCGGTCGAGGCGCAGAATCTCGGCCAGGTCTCGATTTCCGAGGTTTTCGATCCCTCCTTCCGTGACGACCAGTATGTGGCGATGATCCGCATCGAGGCCCAGGAGGGCCAGGAAAGCGCCACGGGAGAGGTCATCCAGGCCGTTGAAGCCGCGCTTTTGGCCGTCGAGCCCTCGATCAAGTTCACCTCGGTCGAATCCGTGGGTCCCAAGGTTTCGGGCGAGCTGATCCAGACCGCCATTCTTGCCGTCCTTGCGGCGATGGGGGCGATCCTCGTCTACATCTGGCTCAGGTTCGAGTGGCAGTTCGCCGTCGGCGCCATCGCGGCCCTGATCCATGACGTGATCCTGACCATCGGCATTTTCAGCATTCTGCAGATCCGCTTCGATCTCGCCACCATCGCGGCGCTTCTGACGATCGTCGGCTACTCGATCAACGACACGGTGGTCATCTTCGATCGCCTGCGCGAGAACCTCAGGAAGTACAAGACGACGCCTCTGCAGGAGGTCATGAACCTGACCACGAACGAAACTCTCAGCCGCACCCTGATGACCTCCGGCACGACGCTGCTGGCGCTGATCGCACTCCTGATCCTTGGCGGCGACGTGATCCGCGGATTCATCTTCGCGATCACCTGGGGCATCATCGTCGGTACCTATTCCTCGGTCTATGTCGCCAAGAACGTGGTCCTGATGCTGGGCGTGAAGCGCGACTGGTCAAAGCCGACCGATGGCGGTGCGGGCACGCGGTTCGGCAATATCGATGCCTGACGCTGCCGCCCAGCTTCTGAGCCCACGGGCACAGAGCTATCGCGGCAGAATCACCGACCCTGACCTCTGGGACGGCTTTGCGCCCAGGCGGGGCGACGTGATCCTGGCGACACCTGCGAAATCCGGCACGACATGGGCGCAAAGCATGATCGCGATGCTTCTGCGGGGTACGACCGATTTGCCGGACGTTCTGGGGCGCGTCTCGCCGTGGATCGACGCGACGTTCCAGCCCGCCGCCGAGACGCAGGCGCTTCTCGACCGCCAGACCGGGCGCCGCGTGATCAAGACCCATACGCCTCTCGACGGCTGGCCCGTCTGGGACGGTGTCCACGTGGTCGTGGTCTTCCGGCATCCCATGGAAGTCTTCCTGTCCAGCCGGAAACACCTCCAGAACCGGCGGGGCCTCGACTCGCATCCAATGCTGGAAAGCCAGTCCGATGCTCTGGATTTCTACCTCGAGACACCGTTCTCGCCGGACGAGGTCGACCGGGACACGCTGGCGACCATCGTTGCGCATTTCGAGGCCACGCAGCTTGGCCGCTGGCCCGGGGCGCTCATGCTGAACTACGCCGCCATGTCGCGCGACCATGCCGGGACCATCGCGCGCCTTGATGCTCACCTTGGAGCCGGCGCATCGCCCGAATTGCGGGAACGGATTCGCCAGGCGACCGAATTCGGCGCAATGAAATCCCGCGCCGCCGAGTTCGCGCCCGAGGTGTCCAACAACCTCTGGCATGATGAACGCGCGTTCTTCGCCTCCGGACGATCCGGCGGCTGGCAGGACCAGTTCACCGAGGCCCAGATCGCGCGCTACGACGCGCGCTTCGCCGACCTTTTGCCCGACCCGCGGCTCCGGCGCTGGATCGAGACCGGTCAGGGAGATGTCTGACTCGCTGGCCCGCGCCTTTGCGACGGAGGGACTTTGGCTTCTCACCCTCGGCGCCTTTCTCGCCGGAATCGTGCGCGGCTTCACGGGTTTCGGCACAGCGATGGTTTATCTGCCGGTCGCCGCGCAGGTGCTGTCGCCGTTCGAGGCCTTGACGACGCTCCTGATCAAGGATCTGACCGGCCCCTTGATCCACGTCCCCCGAGCCCTGCGCGACGGGCATCCGGGCGACGTGGTGCGGCTTGGTATCGGCGCACTCGTTGGTCTGCCGTTCGGAGTGTGGGTACTGGCGCAGGTGCCTCCCGAGGTCTTTCGCTGGGGCGTGTCCCTCGTGGCGCTCGGCATGCTTGCCCTGCTGATCGGCGGAGTGCGGTACCGAGGCCGGCTTACAAAGCCGCTGATCTTCGCTACGGGAGCCATCGGGGGCTTTCTCGCCGGATGCGTCGGGCTTCCGGGCCCGCCGATCATCCTTCTCTACATGGCCTCGACGTTGCCGATCACGGCGATCCGCGCCAACAGCATGCTCTACCTGATCCTGGCGGACATTCTTCTGCTGGCGGTTCTTTGGTGGAACGGGTACCTCGTGGTGACGGCGCTCATGCTGGGCGTTCTGATGATCCTGCCCTATACCTTGGGCAATTGGGCGGGTGGGCGGCTTTTCCGGCCCGAGGCCGAGCGGTACTATCGCGTGGCGGCCTACCTGATCATCGCGGGCTCGGCGCTTCTGGGCCTGCCTGTCTGGGACTGAGAGAAATGCGGCTGAACGAAGTCAGATATACCGACGCACTTCCCGTAGAGGGCTATGGCCCCGGCTTCTTCCGTATCGGCGGCGTCCCGCGCAAAGGCGCCGTGGCCATTCTGCCCACCGGTGTCGCCGCCTGGGGCGGATACGGGGATACCGCGACACTCGTCTCCGCCGACATCGACGTTCTCCTCGTCGGAACCGGCGCCGAGATCGCCCATGTGCCGCCGGCATTCCGCGACGCCCTGGAAAGCGCGGGTATCGGGGTCGAGGCCATGGCCAGCCCGCAGGCCTGCCGCACCTACAACGTTCTTCTGGGCGAGGGGCGCCGCGTGGCGCTCGCCGCGCTGCCGGTCTGATCCATGGCGCTGCTCTCGGTCACGAACCTGACCTGCGCGCGCGGCGGCCTGCCTGTCCTGGCGGGGCTCGCCTTCTCGCTTTCGCCCGGCCAGGCGCTGATCCTGCGCGGCCCGAACGGTTCCGGCAAGACGACGCTTCTTCGCACCATCGCCGGTCTCCAGCCTCCGGTCACCGGCACGATAGAGGCCGCGCCCGACAGCATCGCCTACGCGGCCCATTCCGACGGACTGAAGTCGACGCTGACGGTGGCCGAGAATCTCGAATTCTGGGCTGCGCTTTTCGGCACCTCCGGCATCGGCCCGGCGCTTGAAGCCTTCGATCTCACCGGTCTCAGGGACCGCATGGCGGGCCGCCTGTCGGCTGGGCAGAAGCGCCGTCTCGGCCTGGCCCGGCTTCTGGTTGCCGGCCGTCCGGTCTGGGCGCTCGACGAACCCACCGTGTCGCTCGATAGCGCTTCGGTGGGGCTCTTCGCCGCCGCCACCCGCGCGCACCTCGCCGAAGGCGGCGCGGCGCTCATCGCGACCCATATCGATCTCGGCCTCGACGCCGACACGCTGGATGTCTCGGGTTTCCGCGCCACCGAGGCGGCGGCCACCGATTTCGACGAGGCCTTCGCATGATCCGCCTCCTGACCCGGGACCTGAAACTGGCGATCCGGGCCGGCGGGGGCTTCGGCCTGGCCCTGGCCTTCTTCCTGATCGTGACGGTGCTGGTTCCCTTCGGCGTCGGACCTGACGCGGCGATCCTCGGGCCGATCGCGCCGGGTATCCTCTGGATCGGCGCGCTTCTCGCCTGTCTCCTGTCGCTCGACCGCATCTTCGCCACCGATTTCGAGGACGGCTCGCTGGAACTGCTGGCCACCGCACCGATTCCGCTCGAGGCCGTCGTCGCGATCAAGGCTCTGGCGCACTGGATCACCACGGGCCTGCCGTTGACGCTGGCGGCGCCGCTCTTCGGCATCTTCCTGAACCTGCCCGGCCCGGCCTTCGCGGCGCTGGTGCTGACCCTGCTCCTCGGCACCCCGGCGCTCTCGATGATCGGCGCGTTCGGCGCGGCGCTGACGGTGGGGCTCAAGCGCGGCGGGCTTCTGCTGTCGCTTCTCGTCCTGCCGCTCTACGTGCCGACCCTGATTTTCGGTGCCACCGCCGTGCGCCGCGCGGCGGAGGGACTGGCCTCGGGCGCCCCGGTCACGCTCCTGGCCGGTATCACCTTCGCGGCGCTCGCGCTCCTGCCGTTCGCCGGCGCCGCGGCGCTCCGGATCAATCTCCGATGACCCCGGTCCTTCTTCCTGGCTCAAATACGGCGGGGAGCGCGAGGGGCGGCGCCCCTCGCATCGGGCGGGCCGCGACACTTCGCACAAGCGGTCGTGACTTGTAGGCGGGGCCGGGGCTGAGTAGGTAAATTCCATGTCACTCTGGGAATACGCCAATCCGCGGAAATTCATGGCCACGACCGATCGGCTCGTGATGCCGCTTTTCGTGCTGGCCGGACTCTGCCTTGCGGTCGGACTGGTCTGGGGCTTCTTCTTCACCCCCGACGACTTCCGCATGGGCTCGACCGTCAAGATCATCTACATCCACGTGCCGTCCGCGATGATGGCGATCAACATCTGGGCGATGATGCTGGTGACCTCGCTCGTATGGCTGATCCGGCGGCATCACGTCTCGGCGCTTGCGGCGAAGGCTGCGGCGCCCATCGGGGTCACCATGACGCTGATCGCGCTCTTCACAGGGGCCGTTTGGGGTCAGCCGATGTGGGGCACATGGTGGGCCTGGGATCCGCGTCTGACCTCGTTCCTGATCCTCTTCCTCTTCTACCTCGGCTACATGGCGCTCTGGGCGGCGATCGAGGACCCGGACACGGCGGCGGACCTGACCAGCGTCCTCTGTCTTGTCGGTTCGGTCTTCGCGCTCCTGTCCCGTTACGCGGTCAATTTCTGGAACCAGGGCCTGCACCAGGGCGCGACACTGTCGCTCGACAAGGAAGAGAACATCTCGGATGTCTTCTGGTTGCCGCTTCTCGTGTCCATCGCCGGCTTCATCCTCCTGTTCGTCGCACTGGTGCTCCTGCGCACGCGGACCGAGATCCGTGCCCGCCGCATTCACGCGATCGAAGCCCGCGAGAGGATGACCTGATGCCCGAACTCGGCAAATACGCGGTCGAGGTCGCGCTGTCCTATGGCGTCACGGCGATCCTGCTCATTGGGATCGTGACCCTCTCGGTGGTGCAAAGCCGCAAGGTGCGCCGGTCGCTGGAAAGCGCCGAGGCGCGTCAGAAGAATGGCTGAGAAGCGGTCTTTCCCTTGGCTGGCCCTGATCCCGCCAGTCGTATTCGCCGCTCTTGCGGGACTGTTCTTCGGTGGGATGTACCGCGACGACCCCGATGCGCTGCCGTCCACCCTGGTAGGACAGCCTGCGCCGCCGGTATCCCTGACGCCGGTGGGGTCCGTGCCGCCCTTTGACAATTCCGTGATGGCCGACGGTCAGGTCAAGATCGTGAATTACTGGGCCAGCTGGTGCGCGCCCTGCCGGGTGGAACACCCGCAACTGATGCGGCTGGCCGAGGAGGGGCTGCCCATCTACGGGATCAATTACAAGGATGATTCGCAGAAGGCGATCGCCTTCCTGGAAGAGCTGGGCGACCCCTATGTCGGGATCGGCGCCGATACCGCGGGACGCGTCGCGATCGACTGGGGCGTCTACGGAGTGCCCGAGACATTCGTGCTCGATGGTACCGGAAACGTGGTCCTGCGCTTCGCCGGTCCGATCACCGAAAGCATCCTGGAAAACAGGATACGTCCGGCGATCGGAAAGGCGTCAGGAACCCAATAGCCAGATCAGGATCAGTGCCACCAAAGCCGCGCCTTCCAGGGGCGGAAGTGAAAGCGGCATTGCGCGGGCTATCACCCTGAGACTGTCACTCGTACGATGCATACTACGCTACCCCTGAACTGTTTACGGTCCCATTTATGCCTAATTTTCGCCAATTTACGAGGGAAACAGCCTGTTCAGGTTGTATTTCGAAGCAGCGCCGAAACAGTGCGCCTGTCCTTTCGGAACTGTTCGAAATTTCTTCGCAATCATTCGGGATGATGGCCACGGAACCGACGCAATTTGACCGCGTGGGCCGACTCACTTCGGGACAGAACGGGGGTCCGAAAAGCACGGGCGCTCCGGTCTTCCGACCGAAGCGCCCTGAAGATGGATTGCCTGCCCTAGTTGAGTATTCGTAAGGCACGACCTAGGCCACAGGCTCGTCGTCCACGACCGAATAATATCTCGGCGATTGTCTGGACTATCCCCCTCTGCACGCACTCATTAAAATCGTTAGTCTTAACCCCTCACTCGTTACCTACCTATCCGTTAGCATATATTTGACCCTGCGTCATCGGTTTCGTCGCCAATTTCACGTTTCTGAAACGAAAGCGGCCGCGCAAAAAGCGCGGCCGCACAATTCTTCATCGCTTTGAAAATCAGGCCGACTTGGCGAGATCCCTCAGCACATAGTGCAGAACACCGCCGTGCTCGATGTATTCCTTCTCGATTGCGGTATCGATCCGGCACTTGATCTGGATCTCCTTCACGGAGCCGTCCGCAAAGGTGATTGTACAAGGCACAAGCGATTGCGGCTTGAGATCGCCTTCCAGACCCGTGATCGAGACCGTCTCTTCGCCGGTCAGGCCCAGCGACTTGCGGGTGTCGCCGTCGGTGAACTCGAAGGGAATGACCCCCATGCCGACCAGGTTGGAACGGTGGATACGCTCGAATGATTCCGCGACCACGGCCTTCACGCCCAGAAGGGCGGTGCCCTTGGCGGCCCAGTCGCGCGACGATCCTGCGCCGTACTGCTCACCGGCGAAGATCACCAGGGGCGTGCCCTGCTCCTGATAGGCCATGGCGGCGTCGTAGATCGCCATCTGGCTGCCGTCCGGTCCGGTGGTGTAGCCGCCCTCGACGCCATCCAGCATTTCGTTGCGGATACGGATGTTGGCGAAGGTGCCACGCATCATGACCTCGTGGTTGCCGCGGCGCGAGCCGTAGGAGTTGAACTCCCGCGGAGCCACCTGACGGTCGACAAGGTACCGCCCGGCTGGGGTCGTGTCCTTGAACGATCCAGCCGGGCTGATGTGGTCGGTGGTGACCATGTCGCCCAGGATTGCCAGAATGCGAGCGCCTTCGACGTTGCTGATGACGCCGGGTTCCTGCGCCATGCCCTGGAAATAGGGCGGGTTCTGAACGTAGGTCGAGGTCGACGGCCAGTCATAGGTCAGACTGTCGGTGGTCTTGACGCCGCGCCACTTCTCGTCGCCCTTGAACACATCGGCATATTTCGACTGGAAGGCTTCGCGCGTCACGGTCTGTTCGACCAGCTCGGCGACTTCCCTCTGCGTCGGCCAGATGTCCTTCAGATAGACAGGGTTGCCGTCGCTGCCGGTTCCGATCGGATCGGTCGCCACGTTGATGTTCATGTCGCCGGCCAGAGCGTAGGCCACCACCAGCGGCGGCGAAGCCAGGTAGTTGGCGCGGACATCGGGGCTGATCCTGCCCTCGAAGTTCCGGTTGCCGGACAGAACGCTGGTGGCGATCAGGTCGTTTTCGTTGATCGACTTGGAGATTTCCGGCTGAAGCGGACCGGAGTTGCCGATGCAGGTCGTGCAGCCGTAGCCCACGAGGTTGAACCCGATGGCGTCGAGATCCTCCTGCAGACCGGCGGCCTCCAGGTAGGCTGAAACCACCTGGCTGCCCGGTGCCAGCGAAGTCTTGACCCAGGGCTTGCGGGTCAGGCCCTTGGCGCGCGCTTTCCGCGCCACGAGGCCGGCGCCGATCATGACATAGGGGTTCGAGGTGTTGGTGCAGGAAGTGATCGAGGCGATCACCACCGAGCCGTCCCGCAGCGTGTACTCTTCGCCTTCGACCTTGGCCGTCTTGCGTGCATCGGCGGGCGCGGTCAGCGTGTCGCCTTCGGAGGCCATGTCCAGCGCACCGTTCGAGGCATCAACGCCGCGGTATTCGCATACGACCTTGTAGAACGAGTCGGCAGCGCGATCGAGCGGGGTATAGTCCTGCGGACGCTTCGGTCCCGAGATCGCCGGAACGATGGTTCCCATGTCGAGGTGCAGCGTGTCGGTGTAGATCGGTGCGTAATCCGCGCCGCGCCAGAAGCCGTTCTCCTTGGCATAGGCCTCGACCAGCGCAATGCGGTCCTCGGAGCGGCCCGACTGGCGCAGGTAGCGTAGAGTTTCGTCGTCGATCGGGAAGAAGCCGCAGGTCGCGCCGTATTCCGGTGCCATGTTGGCGATGGTCGCGCGGTCGGCCAGCGGCAGGTGATCCAGCCCCTTGCCGAAAAACTCGACGAACTTGCCGACGACACCTTTCTTCCGCAGCATTTCCACGACCTTCAGCACCAGGTCGGTGCCCGTGGTGCCCTCGACCATCTGGCCGGTCAGCTCGAAACCCACGACCTCGGGAATCAGCATCGAGATCGGCTGGCCCAGCATCGCGGCCTCGGCTTCGATTCCACCGACGCCCCAGCCAAGAACGGCAAGGCCATTGACCATCGTCGTATGGCTGTCAGTGCCGACCAGCGTG
This sequence comes from Silicimonas lutimaris, assembly GCF_047314965.1. Lineage (NCBI taxonomy): Bacteria > Pseudomonadati > Pseudomonadota > Alphaproteobacteria > Rhodobacterales > Paracoccaceae > Silicimonas > Silicimonas lutimaris. The sequence continues at coordinate 12,790 of NZ_JBLBVK010000021.1, forward strand.
TCGGGGTAGGCCACTTCCTGGCCGGCCTGATCGGTGTCGGTCCAGACCGTCTGCGACAGGTATTCCAGGTTCACCTGGTGGCAGATCCCCGTTCCCGGCGGAACGACGCGGAAATTGTTGAACGCGCTCTGACCCCATTTGAGGAAGGTATAGCGCTCCATGTTCCGCTCGTACTCGCGGTCCACGTTCATCTGGAACGCGCGCGGGTTGCCGAACTCGTCGATCATGACCGAGTGGTCGATCACGAGGTCAACGGGGTTCAGCGGGTTGATCTTCTCGGCGTCGCCGCCAAGCGCCACGATGCCGTCGCGCATCGCCGCCAGGTCCACAACCGCGGGCACACCGGTGAAATCCTGCATCAGCACGCGGGCAGGGCGGTATGCGATCTCGCGCGGGTTCTGTCCGCCGTTCGCTCCCCATTCGCCGAAGGCGCGGATGTCATCGACGCTGACCGTCTTGCCATCCTCGAAGCGCAGCATGTTTTCCAGAACCACTTTCAGCGAAGCGGGCAGGCGGCTGAAATCGCCAAGACCTGCGGCCTCTGCCGCCGGGATCGAGTAATAGGCAACGGACTGGCCGCCGACTGTCAGGGTCTTGCGGGTCTTGGAACTGTCGTGTCCGACGGTGATGGGCATGGATGACCTCCCTGGGGTTGAACGGGAATTTGAGGCGGGCATACTCCCCTCGCGGGCCTTTCCGCAAGGGGGTGCGGCTATTTTGTATACCATGGTGCACAAAAAAATCCACCAACTTCGGGTCATCCGCGTCCTGTGGTGCTCGCGCCGCTGTAACCAACTCTCTCAAAACCTTGATTGGCACGTCGGGGATGTCTCGGTTACGCAGGGATCAAGCTTGGAATGAAAAGGACCGCGCCATGCGATCGCGCCTTCTGACTCTTGTTGCGGCAGCCTGGACCGCACTCGGCGGCGCTGCTGCCGCCGACGGACCTGTCGTGGTCGAACTCTTCACCTCGCAAGGTTGCTCCTCCTGCCCGCCGGCTGACAAGATTCTTGCCGAGATCGCGGAGCGCGACGATATCATCGCCCTCGCGCTTCATGTCGACTACTGGGACTATATCGGGTGGAAGGACCTGTTCGCGAAACCCGCCTTCACGCTGCGCCAGCGTGCCTATGCCCACGCCGCCGGAGAGCGTTCGATCTACACCCCGCAAATGATCGTCGGAGGGGTCGACCACGTGGTCGGCACCAAGCCGATGAAATTGGCCGAGCGGATTGCGGCGCATGCCGATGCGGCGGACGCGGTCTCGGTGCGGCTGTCGCGGTCCGGCGATCGCGTCTCGATCGAGGCCAGGGCCGAGGGCCGGGTGCCCACCGGCATGGTCGTGCAACTGGTGACCTATACACCAAAGGCGACGGTTGAGATCGGCCGGGGCGAGAATGCCGGGCGCCGTCTCAGTTATCACAACATCGTCCGCGATTGGGTCGAGGTCGGCACTTGGGACGGGCGCGGGGTTTTCAAGTCCGATGTCCGGGTATCCGCGGATATGCCGGTCGCGGTCCTCGTGCAGGCAAGGGACGCGGGTCCCATTCTCGGCGCCGCAAAAACCCGCTAGAGTGTCCACTCCTGCCGCGGATACCGGACCCGGCGACGATCAGGCACCTGTGTCCTGCGCGCTAGAGGCCGCGTGACCTCAGATCCAGCCCCAGCGTTTCGCGAAGGCCCGTGGCGCCGCGCGGCGTCACGAAGACCCGCATTTCACCCCGGCGCGTGCGTATCCAGTCGCGCTGCCGCATCGCGTCAAGAAGGGCCGAGGCCAGCCCGCCACCAAGGTGGTGGCTGTCTTCCGTCCAGTCGCGGCATAGCCGGAGCGCGCAGCGTGGCCGGTCTTCGAACTCGCGATGATCGATGCCGAACTGACCGAACCATGCCGATCCTGCCTCGGTGACGACCGGGCCTTTCGGGCTCTGAGTCAGGATGCCTTTCGAGAACAGGGCGGCGGTCATTTCGCAGCCCAGACGCCCGGCAAGGTGGTCATAGCAAAGCCGGGCATGAAGCAAGCCTTCGGGCAGGGTCGCCTCGTATGTGGCATCCCGCCTGCGATCGGCCATGGCGGTGATCGAGTCGAGGATGTCGCAAACTTCTCCGTCCGCCAGCGAGTAGAGCCGGCTGCGCCCGATCTTCTGTTGTACGATCAGGCCCGCCGCAGCCATCCGGGCCAGGTGCTCGCTGGCCGTGCTGGGCGCGATATTTCCGACCCGCGCCAGTTCCGAGGCGGTCAGCCCGCCATCGAAACGCAGCGCCAGCAGCATGTTGACCCGCACCGGATCGCCCATGGCCGACGTGATCAGCGCAATTTGAGTCGAGCTCGTCATGCTTCGGTATTTACCGAAATAATAGTCGCCGCGAAAGTGCGAGGTTCGGTGCGGAACCCATAACAGCACCGAGGTCCACCATGAATTTCAACGATATCGAGCTGCGGCTTCGCCATCCCGAGGTGTTTCGGCACAGGACGCCGCGCGTGATGCGCCAGCGCGAGAAAGTCAGGCGTGCAGACCCATGGAAGCAGGTCAGAACTCCGCGCAGCGGCGTCTTGCACTCATGGTTGCCGGGCTGGCTCACCCGTCGTCTGCCACGAAGAAAATCTCTCCCGCGGTCTCCAATTCGCGGATCGCATTGACGATCCGCATCATCGCTGCCTCGCGGTCCTGCGTTTTTACCGCGCCTTTCTCCTTCGCTTCTTCGCCGATGTTTTCGGCCAGTCTCTTCGAGATGTTTTCCAGGAAGAACTCGACGGCCTTGCGGTCTGCGCCCTCTGCACCAGCGACGACGGTGACAAGATCGGCCTGCTCGATCCTGGCCTGGATCTTCGGCATGTCACGGGGCGAGATGCGCTCGGGGATATTGGCGAAGGTAAAGATCGCCTGGCGGACTTCGCGGGCGAATTCCGCGTCGTCCTTGTCCAACCCCTCGAGGATCTGGTCGCGCACCGAACCGGGAGCATAGTTCAGGATTGCGCCCACCCGCGTGACCGGACCCTCGGAAAAAGCGCGGGCAGGGCGTTTTTCCAGCTCATCCGCCAGCGAGACGCCGATGCGATAGACCACGTCCGGCGAGACGCTGCCGGTCAACGAGACGCCATAGGTGATCCTGCGCGCTCGCTCGCCGGGCAGCATCCCCAGCAGTTCCGCCGCCTTCGAGACCTTCAGTTTGGACAATAACACCGCGGCCACCTCGTTCGACTCGCGTTCCAGAATCTTCACAAGGCGCTCCGGGTCGACCGAACCGATCCGTTCCCAGGGATCTCCGCGATAGGCGGCAGGCGCCATTTCCCGCAAGCGGCTCGACGCGCTGGAGCTTATGACCCCGTCCAGCAGCCCAAGCGCACCGTCAAGCCCGGAGGGGAAGGACAGGCCGATATTCTCGATCGCGCTGACGAACTCGTCGACCACGGCGGCGACCGTGGCCTGGTCGACGGGGGCCATGCGCGCCAGCTGGATCGCAAGCTCGGTCTGTTTCGATTCCGGCAGCGACGACAGGGCCGGCACGGCGCCCTCCGCCAGCAGCAGGCGAACCACGACGGCGGCCTTTTCCTTGGGCGTCAGCTGTACGCCCGGCGCGGACGCAAAATCGAGAGACAGATCTGGCATGTCGGTGTCAAAAGGCATTCAGCATTCCCGGTTCCTGTTTCGTTCTTAGCAGGGCAGCCGTTAACGCATGGCTACCGACAGACGGCGCCGGAACAAAAAAGGGGCGGCCGTTTCGGGCCGCCCCTGACGCACATTCGGGAAAAACTAACTTGTGGTCGACGGGACGCAGGCCTGTTGCGCCGCATCGTATTCCGTGCCGTCCGCGCAGGACATCACGACTTCCTCTTTCGCGTGCTCGCCGAAGCATGCGGCCGAGGCAATGCTCGGCATCACGGCAAGGGCCAGAACGGCGAGAAGTGTCTTGGTCTTCATGGGTCGCTCCTTGTTGGTCCTCAACTACAAAGTAGCACGGGTTGACCCTTGGTCAAAGCGGCGATTTTCAGCAGTTTGAAAACCTCATGCTTCTCCGAAGACCCGCCGGAAGATCGTGTCGACATTCTTGGTGTGGTAGCCAAGGTCGAACTTCTCCTCGATCTCCGCGTCGCTCATGGCAGCGGTGACCTCCGGGTCGGCTTTCAGCTCTTCCATGAAATCCTTGCCTTCTTCCCAGACCTTCATGGCGTTGCGCTGCACCAGGCGATAGGAATCCTCGCGGCTGACGCCTTTCTGGGTCAATGCCAGAAGCACGCGCTGCGAATGGACCAGGCCTTTGAACTTGTTCAGGTTCGCCATCATGTTGTCGGGATAGATCACCAGCTTCTCGATCACGCCGGTCAGCCGCGCCAGGGCGAAATCCAGATGGATGGTGGCGTCAGGCCCGATCCCGCGCTCGACCGAGGAATGGCTGATGTCGCGCTCGTGCCAGAGCGCGACGTTCTCCATCGCGGGGACCACCGCCGAGCGCACCAGCCGGGCAAGCCCTGTCAGGTTCTCGGTCAGGACGGGGTTGCGCTTGTGCGGCATCGCGGACGAGCCCTTCTGTCCCTTCGAGAAGAACTCCTCGGCCTCCAGCACCTCGGTGCGCTGCATGTGGCGGATCTCGGTGGCGATGTTCTCGATCGACGACGCGATGACGCCGAGCGTGGCAAAGAACATCGCGTGGCGGTCGCGGGGGATGACCTGCGTGCTGATCGGCTCGGGGCGCAGGCCCATCTTCTCGCAGACATGCTCCTCGACCGCCGGGTCGATATTGGCAAATGTGCCGACCGCACCCGAGATTGCGCCGGTGGCCACTTCCCACCGCGCCTTTTCCAGCCGGTTCTTGTTGCGCTCCATCTCGGCATAGAAGCGCGCGAACGTCAGACCCATCGTGACCGGCTCGGCGTGAATGCCGTGGCTGCGCCCGATGCGCACGGTCATCTTGTGTTCCATCGCGCGCCGCTTCAGCGCGGCCAGAAGCGCGTCCATGTCAGCCAGAAGGATGTCGGCGGCGCGCACGAGCTGGACGTTCAGCGTGGTGTCGAGCACGTCCGACGAGGTCATGCCCTGGTGAACGAAGCGGGCCTCGTCATTGCCGATGATCTCGGCGAGATGCGTCAGGAACGCGATCACGTCGTGCTTGGTGACCGCTTCGATCTCGTCGATGCGGGCGACATCGAACTCGACATCCTTCGCTTTCCAGACCGCCTCGGCATTGGCGCGGGGGATCACGCCCAGATCGGCCTGCGCGTCGCAGGCATGGGCTTCGATCTCGTACCAGATGCGGAACTTGGTTTCGGGTGACCAGATCGCGGTCATCTCGGGGCGGGCATAACGGGGGATCATGAGTTCAGGGCCTTTCGTCTTGTCGCCGCAGTCCATAAACTGACCTCCGCACAGGGACAAGGAGGCTGGCTTGCGCCCATCTCATCGCATAACCGCGCGGGATCGCGGCACCGGACGGCGGAACCGGCTATGACCGGGCTGACCTCGCTCTCGCAGCTCGAGGGCCTCTGGCGACTGGACCGGCGCATCCGCCACTCTGACGGCGCCGAGAACAGGTTCGAGGGCATCTCGCGGTTCTCGCGCTCGGGCAAGCGCCTGGTGCAGGACGAGGAGGGTCACCTCACCGGCGTGGCCGGGCAGCCCGGCCTGAGGGCGACACGGCGCTATGTCTGGATGCTGGACTCGCAGCGGATCGAGGTATTGTTCCACGACATGCGCCCCTTCCATACGATTCCGACCGGCGTGGTCTGTCCCGAGACGACCTATCTCTGTTCCCCGGACCGCTATCATGTCGCCTACGATTTCAGCGACATGGCAGCCTGGCGCGCGCAGTGGCGCGTCGAGGGGCCGAAGAAATCCTACGTCATGGACAGCACGTTCCACAGGATGGATCGGGAAAGGTGAGGCACCTTGACCGCTTGCCAGCTTCAACGCCGGGTGCAATAAGCCGTTGAAAGTGGAATTCTTGGCGGAAAAGGGAGCCTTATCCATGTCAACTCTCGCCCATCGTCCGGTCCTCAGCGACCTCGTCTGGAACGCCGAAGGCACCCAGCTCTGGCTGAAGCGTCTTGCGCTTCTGGTGGCCGGCGTGGCCGCGCTGACGGTTTCGGCCAAGGTGCAGATCACGACGGTTCCGGTGCCTGTCACGCTTCAGATGCTTGTCGTCATGGTGATCGGCGCCTCCTACGGCCCGCGCCTTGCCGGCGCGACGCTGGCATCCTACCTGGCGCTTGGCTTCCAGGGCCTGCCGGTATTCGCCGGCGCAGTGGCCGGACCGGCCTATTTCGCGGGTCCTACGGGCGGATATCTCGTGGGCTTCCTGCTTGCCGCAGTGCTTGTCGGAGCGCTGGCCCGCGCGGGCTGGGACCGGTCTCCGGTGTCGATGGCGCTGGCCATGGCCGCGGGCATCCTCGCCGTCTACGTTCCCGGCGTCGTCTGGCTTGCTGCCTCCTGGGGCGCGGCGCTTGGCTGGGAAAACTGGTATGCCTATGGAGTAAAGACCTTCATCTGGGTCGATGCGCTGAAACTGGTCGTGGCCGTCATCGCCTTCCCGGCGATCTGGAAGCTGGTCGGTGACGCCCGCGCCTGACCTGACTGGTCCTTGAAGACTTTGGAACGCGGCCCCCGGGGCCGCGTTTTTCGTTTGCATCGGCTTCTGGCGAAGCCGACCCGTGCGAGGGGCCTTGCCCCCCGCGCCCCCCACCGTATTTTAGCCAGAAAGAAAGGCCGTCCGGCCCAGTCTGGAACCCAGGAGACTCCATGCCCGTCCGTAACCGATTTGCCGAACTCCATGACGAAATCACTGCCTGGCGACGGGATTTCCATGAACACCCGGAACTTTTGTTCGACGTTCATCGCACAGCCGGAATCGTCGCCGAGAAGCTGAAGGAATTCGGATGCGACGAGGTGGTCACGGGGATCGGGCGCACGGGTGTCGTCGGGATCATCCGGGGAAAGAGCAATGCGTCCGGGCGCACGGTCGGTCTGCGCGCCGACATGGACGCGCTGCCGATCGAGGAGGCAACCGGCGTGGCTTACGCCTCGAAGACCCCCGGCAAGATGCATGCCTGCGGCCACGACGGGCATACGGCGATGCTTCTGGGTGCGGCCAGGTACCTGGCCGAGACGCGCAATTTCGACGGCTCGGTCGCCGTGATCTTCCAGCCCGCCGAGGAAGGCGGCGGCGGCGGCCGCGAGATGGTCGAGGAGGGCATGATGGACCGGTTCGGCATCGACGAGGTCTACGGGATGCACAACATTCCCGGCCGCGCCCTTGGCACCTTCGCCATCCGTCCGGGCATGTTCTATGCCGCCACCGGCCTGTTCGAGGTCGAGATCCGCGGCAAGGGTGGTCACGGCGCCTATCCGCATGACACGATCGATCCCATCGTGGTGGCCAGCCAGACGGTGCTGGCTTTGCAGACCATCGCCAGCCGCAACGCGGACCCGATGCGCCCGCTGGTCGTGTCGGTCACCTCGATCGAGAGCAGTTCGAAGGCTTTCAACGTGATCCCGGAAAAGGTGGTACTCAAGGGTACGACGCGTACCATGGACGAACGCACCGCGGACCTTGCGGAAGCACGATTCGGGGAGATCGTCGCGAAGACGGCCGAGCTGTACGGCGCGACGGCGACCTTCCAGTACACCCGGAACTATCCCGCATTGGAAAACGCCGAGGCCGAGACGGAATACGCTGCCGCTGCCGCCAAGGCGGTTGCCGGGGATTGTGCACTGGCCGATGCCTCGATGTGGGGCGAGGATTTCTCGTTCTTCCTGAACGAGCGGCCCGGCGCCTATATCCATCTCGGCATCGGGGACGCCGCCGACCTGCATAACGAAGCATACAACTTCAACGACGAAGCGATCCCCTTCGGGTGTTCCTGGTTCGTCGAGATCGCCGAAAGCCGGTTGCCGGTTCGCACCTGACCCGGTGGCATCTGCCCCGCCGCTCGGGTAACATCGCCCAAAACGGGCAGGGCAGGCATGGACCACCAGATCGCGATGCTGTGGATGCGGGGAAGCCTCAGCTTCCTCGAGCAGCTTTGCGTCCAGTCCTTCCTGGATGCCGGGCACCACGTTGTTCTCTACAGTTATGCGCCCATCGGCTGTGTCCCGGAAGGCGTCGAGCATCGCGACGCGGCCGACATCCTGCCCGAAGAGGGCTTTCTCGTGCACGAGCGCACGGGGTCGCCGGCGCTGCATTCCGATCTTTTCAGGTACCGGCTGCTCCAGACAGGCGACCGGGTGATCTGGGCCGACACCGATGCCTATTGCCACCGGCGGTTCCGACCGCGCGAGGGGCATCTCTACGGCTGGGAAAGCGACAGCCACGTCAATGGCGGCGTCCTTGCCCTCCCGCCTGACAGCCCGACACTCGGGGCGCTTCTGGAGTTCACCCGCGACGAGTTCGCCATCCCACCCTGGGAGAAGAAATGGCGTCGGCGAGAGATGGAGGCGGCCCATGCGGCGGGTACTCCGGTGCATGTCAGCGAACAGACCTGGGGCGTCTGGGGGCCGCATGCGATCACGCATTTCCTGGGCGAGACCGGCGAGATCGCGCGCGCGCTTCCTCAGGCCGCGCTCTACCCGTATTCCTTCGCCAGAAGACGGCGGCTCCTGCTGCCGGGGCTGGACCACTCGGCGGTGATCACGGATGAGACCCAGTCGATCCATCTCTACGGGCGCCGGGTCAGGAAGCGCATGGCCGAGCGGGACCAGGGCCTGCCCGATCCCGACAGCCTGATGGGGCAACTCCTGATCAAGCACCGGATCGATCCCTGCGAAGCGCCCCTGCGCGATTGCCCCGAACCGGACCGCGACGCGCCCATCGCGAAAGTCTACCGCGAGGCCGCATCAGGCATTCCCCGCGTCGCGGCTGCGATCTCCGAACCGGTCGTTCCGCGCCCGCTGGACGAGGTGGTCGTCGTCACCACCATGAAGAACGAGGGGCCGTTCATCCTGGACTGGGTGGCTTATCACCTCTCGGTCGGCGTGACGCATTTCCTCGTCTACACCAATGACTGCGACGATCCGACCTGCGAAATTCTCGACGCCCTTGCCGTGCGCGGTATCGTCACCCGCGTCGACAACCCGGTGGCCATGGGAGAGAGGCCGCAGAGGATCGCGCTGGAACTTGCGGCGGTGCACCCCCGCGTTGTGCAGGCCGATGCATACATTGTCATGGACGTCGATGAATACATCAACGTCCACACCGGCGAGGGCACGCTGAGCGATCTTTTCGCCGCCGCCGGCGACCCCGACATGATCTCGATGACATGGCGCTTCTTCGGCTCTGCCGGGGTGACGGCCTACGAGGACTGCCCGGTGCCGGCACAGTTCACCCGCGCCGCGCCGCTGCACATCCGCAAGCCCCATCAGAACTGGGGCTTCAAGACCATCGTGCGCCGCGGCGCTCCATTTGCCGCGGTCGGGGTCCACCGCCCGCTGGAGCCTGAAGCCGACCGGATGCCCGCGTGGACAAACGGGTCGGGGCGGCAGATGCCGGACAGCTATCTGTCGGACGGGTGGCGCTCGAACCTTGAAAGCTGGGGCTACGATCTGGTCACGCTGAATCATTATGCGGTCCGCTCGCTTGAAAGCTTTCTCGTCAAGCGTGACCGGGGGCGTACCAATCATATCGCCCGCGATCAGGGCGTGGAGTACTGGAATCTCTACAACAGGAACGACGAGGAGGATCGGTCGATCCTTGCCCGGCTGCCAAGGGCAGAACCGCTGCGCAAGGTCTTCGCGCTCGATCCGGTGCTCTTGCGCCTTCACGACCGCGCCGTCGCATGGCACCGGGCTCGGATCGGAGAGTTGCGCAAGACCGATGGGTTCCGCGAACTCTACCGTCACCTTGCGGCCGATCCCCTGTCGCATCAGCGTCCCGGTCTTGATGTCGTGCGCGCGCCGGTGTCGGACCAGTGGCGCGAGGCAGAGTTGGAATCCGCTGACCGGTCCGAGCCGCGGGAACCCACAAAATGCGACCCGCAGGTGACCATGACCGATGACCGCGCCGACCGGCCGCGCAACGCCTTCGGCGACCTGATCCTTCTGGGTGAGGAGAACGAGCACGCCTTCCGCGCGCTGTTGAGCCGGGTGGAGCCTCGCCACCCCATGCTGGCGCCTCTCGATGCACGTCTGCCAAGCGGCCGGATCACCGTCGTCACCTCGATGAAGAATGAAGGCTGTTTCATCCTGGAATGGATTGCACATTACATGGCGATCGGGGTGACGCATTTTCTCGTGTATACGAACGATTGCGACGATCCCACGAATGCCATTCTCGACCGCTTGCAGGATCTGGGCCACGTCACCCGCCTCGATAACCCGTACAACCGGGACGCCGGACAAAAGCCGCAACGCGGGGCGCTGAACGATGCCGTCTCTCAGGAAGCCGTGAGAACCGCCGACTGGGTGGGCGTTGTCGATGTGGACGAGTTCATCGCCATCCACGAGGGCGCGCGCAGCCTGCCGGACCTTTTCGAGAGGATGGGCGATCCCAACATCGTTTCCCTGACATGGCGTCTTTTCGGCAACCGGGGACACCATCTCTACGAAGACAGATGGATCACCGAACGGTTCACGGCATGTGCGCCGCGCTACCTGCCGCGCCCGCGCCTTGGCTGGGGGTTCAAGAGCTTCGTGCACCGAAGCGTGCCCTACGAGAAGCTGGGCGTGCACCGGCCGCTGGATATCGACACCTCGGAGCCGCATACGCTGCGCTGGGTCAACGGCTCGGGCCGGGCGATGCCCGAGAAGACCGTCAGGAATACCGCCTGGTTCTCGCGTAAGGCGTCGGTCGGCTACACGATGGCAACGCTCAATCACTACATCCTGCGCTCGGCCGAAAGTTTTCTCGTCAAGCGCCAGCGGGGCAGGATCAACCATGTCGACCAGGATCAGGGTTTGGCCTACTGGGCGGAGCGGAACTACCGCTCGGAGACCGACACCTCGATCCAAGCCCAGGTTCCCGCCGCGCGCCGGGTGCTGGACAAGTTGAAGAGCGACCCGCTTCTGTCTCGCCTTCATGACGAGGCTGTCGCCTGGCACCGTTCGCGGATCCGGACGCTTCTGGGCGATCCGGAATACGCGGCGCTATTCGCGGCGATCACCGACCCGGCGCTGGAAGACGCGGTCTTCGTCGCGGGCCGCAGCGCGCACGATGTCATGGAAAGCGTGGAATAGCCCCGCCATACACCTGCCATACACTTTGCCGACTGTTTGCCGACGCTTCGCCGCCCGGTGTTTTCAGGCGCTGTCGTCCAGCGCCTTGGCCAGTTCGAACCCGATCCGGCGTGGCTCTTCGGTCTCGACGGCCTTCGGCATGGCGCGCAGAAGGACGTTGAGCTGGCTGACATGCTGCACCAGCTGCACGCGGCCTCCGGCCTGGTCGGTGCCGTAGAAGGTCACGATGTCGGGATCGAAATAACCCAGCCCCTCGATCCGCAGGAAACCGGCTCCCGTGTCAGTGAAACCCATAGCGATTTCATGTTCATCATCAAGTGTTTTCTCGAAGTTCTTGATGTAGAGTATCAGCCGCTGATAGGCCCATTCCGCCGGGCTTTTCTGCTCCAACGGCTTCTTTGCGACGGCTTCGGGCAAAGGTTCTTGCTCGGCAGTGGCGGCATGGCCGGGCAGCGTTGTGGCGGCGCCGCAGCGGCGCAGCGCCTCGGCCTCCGCATGCTCCGCCGCCGTCTCGATCTTGTCGTCCATCGTTACCTCACCCTCTGCCAAAGCCAGGCCCCATCCGCGCGCCGCACCCGCGTCACCCGCCCAGCGTGCCAGAGATGCATGCAATGCGCCACCGCCTCGACAAGCGCCAGGCCGTATTCACCATTGCCGATCTGACGCTTGAAAAGCGGGTGAAAACAATCTGCTGCGGTGCGAGGATCGACAAGGAATGCTTCCAACCTGACCAGAGCGCTTTCGTGGTTTTCGATCAGTTGATCCAGTCGAGTCTTCAGACCGGTGAACGGCAGCTTGTGACCCGGCAGAACCAGCCTGTTGTCATCCGACAGCGCCCGGAACCGGTGGCAACTCTCCATCCACTCCGCGACGGGGTCGGCTTCGGGTTCTGTGGCGTACACGCCAAGGTTCGGCGAGATCGACGGCAGCAACTGGTCGCCGCCGATCACAAGGCCGTCGTCCTCGCTCCAGAAAGTCGCGTGTTCCGGTGCGTGGCCATTTCCAGTCTTCACGCTCCATGTGCGTCCGCCAGCGAAAAGCGTGTCGCCCTCGCGGATTCGGGTGAAGCCCAGGGGCAGTGGCGTCAGCATGTCGGCAAAATTGAAGGGGCGCTCGGCCAACCGGCGTTCCAGCGTGGCGTCATCCATGCCTGCGCCCCGCCAATAGGCAATCGTTTCAGGGGTCGGCCTGTCCTGTACGTCAAGTGACAGCATTCGCGCGAAAAGCCAGGCTGTGCGGGTGGTCACCAGTTCGGCGCCCATGTCGGCCTGAAACCATCCGGCAAGGCCGATATGATCGGGATGGTGATGCGTGACGATCAGTCGGCGCACCGGTTTCCCGTGCAACGGCTTGGCGAGAATCGCGTCCCAGATCGCACGGGTTTTCCGTGTATCAAAGCCTGTATCGATCACCGACCAGCCATCTCCGTCATCCAGAGCGTAGACGTTGACGTGATCCAGCGTCATCGGCAGCGGTATTCTGAACCACAGGATACCTTCCGCGATTTCAATGGCTTCGCCGTGATCCGGTGGGATTTCTACAGGATAGCGTATCTGGCGGACGTGGTCCTCCATCACGATGCCAAGTCATCGGGCGACAAATCGTAGAGCCCTTCGGCCCCTTCGCGCACCTGAACAAGAAGCCCCGCGTGTTCGGGTAGAATACGTCTGAGGTAGAACCGGGCCAAGGCGGTGCGCGGTCCCGCGCCGCCCTCGGCCAGCGCGGCCTTCAGGTGGTAGTGCCCGCCCAGAACCCGAGCGAAGGCGCGCAGATAGGGGACCGCGCCCGCAAAGCGCTCGTTCAGATCCTCACCGACCAGCCACTCGGTCGTCTCACGCAGGGTTTCGGCTGCGCCCCATGCCGCCTCGGCAAGATCGGGCAGCCTATTGCGGGCCGCCTCTGCTGCGGTTTCGATCTCGTCCAGCAGGCGATAGGCCGCTTCGCCGCCATCCATCATCTTGCGTGCCACGAGGTCCATCGCCTGTATGCCGTTCGTGCCCTCGTAGATCGACGTGATCCGCACGTCGCGCAGGTATTGTGCCGCGCCGGTTTCCTCGATGAAGCCCATGCCGCCGTGCACCTGAACGCCGTCGCTGGCGACCGCTATGCCGACATCCGTGCCGAAGGCTTTTGCAATCGGCGTCAGGAAAGCCGCACGCGCAATCCAGTCGGCGTCACCGGTGGCATGCCCCATGTCGATGGCGCTCGCGCAGGCATAGGCGATAGACCGCGCGGCGAAGATATCGGCCTTCATCGCGGTCAGCATCCGCCGCACGTCGGCGTGCTCGACGATGGTTCCGGTTCCGGGCGCCTTGCCCTGCTTGCGGTCGCGGGCATAGGACAGCGCATGCTGAAACGCCGCTTCGGCCATGCCTATGCCCTGCGCTCCGACGGCAAGGCGGGCATTGTTCATCATGGTGAACATCGCGGCCATTCCGCCATGTTCCTCGCCCACCAGCCAGCCGGTCGCGTTGTCGTATTCCATCACTGCCGTGGGCGAACCGTGGATGCCCAGCTTGTGCTCGAGGCTGACCACGCGCAGGCTGTTCCGATCACCCGGGTTTCCGTTGGCATCGGGCAGATGTCTCGGCACCATGAACAGGCTGATGCCCTTGGTGCCGGGCGCGCCGTCGGGCAGGCGGGCCAGAACCAGGTGACAGACATTCGCCATGAAATCCGCGTCGCCCCAGGTGATGTAGATCTTCTGTCCGCTGATCCTGTAGGTGCCATCGCCATTGGGTTCGGCCTTCGAGCGCAGAGCGCCAACATCCGATCCTGCCTGTGGCTCGGTCAGGTTCATCGTTCCGGACCATTCCCCGGAGATAAGCTTTGGCAGGTAAAGGTCTTTCAGAGCTTCGGAGCCATGCGCCTCCAGAGCCTCGATCTGGCCCTGCGTCAGTAGCGGGTTCAACTGCAGCGACAGGCAGGCTCCCGACATCATGTCGTTCACGGCCGTTCCGAGCGCCGCAGGGAGGCCCATCCCGCCATAGTCCGGGCTTGCCGTCAGTCCGATCCACCCGCCATCCGCGATGGCACGGAAGCCGGTCTCGAAACCCGGAGGGGTGCGCACCACGCCATTCTCCAGCTTCGCCGGGTTCAGGTCGCCCGCCCTGTTCAGCGGCGCAAGCACCTCGTTGCACAGCCGACCTGCCTCGCTCAGGATCGCGGTGACTGTGTCGGGAGTGGCATCGGAATAGCGCTTGGTCTCCGCGACCAACGCGAAGGGAACGACATGTTCCAGAATGAACCGGATTTCAGAAGCGGGTGCAGTGTAGGACATGTGTGTGCTCCGGTGTTCGGCTTGGCAAATCTCGGGCCGGACGGTATCGGGTGTTCGTCAGAACTGAGCATGCAGGTCCACTGCGCGAGCCACAACCGGGACGCAACGTCACAAATGGCAGAGAAGCCGATAAAGACCAGACGCTTGGCGGCGGATGAGGAGGGGATTGCCGAGGCGGCAGCGATCCTCCGCGCGGGTGGGCTCGTCGCGTTTCCAACGGAAACCGTCTATGGGCTCGGGGCGGATGCGACCAATGGCGAGGCCGTGGCGCGCATCTACGCCGCCAAGGGGCGGCCCAGCTTCAACCCGCTGATCGTGCATGTCTGCGATATCGACATGGCCGACCGGATCGGAGTGATTGTCGGCGAAGCCCGCGATCTGGTTCAGGAATGCTGGCCCGAACCCGTGACGATCGTCGTTCCCTTGCGCGAGGACGCCATGGTCTCGGAACTCGTTACCGCGGGTCAGCCCTCCGTCGCGCTTCGCATGCCCAAGTCCGACATCGCCCTTGCCCTGATCCGCGAGACGGGACGCCCGCTCGCTGCGCCCTCGGCCAACCCGTCGGGCCGCGTGTCAGCGACGACGGCCGAGCACGTCGTGGCCGGGCTGGACGGAAAGATCGACGCCGTGATTGATGGCGGACCCACACCTGTCGGGCTGGAATCGACGATCATCGGATTTCTCGACGACAAGCCGCGCCTGCTGCGCGAAGGCGCATTTTCGGTCACCCTTCCTGATATTCGGATTGATGCCGGGGTCGCCGAAAAGCCCGTAGCTCCGGGCCAGCTGGCTTCGCATTACGCGCCCTTGGCCAGTGTGCGGCTGAACGCGACCAAGGCCGAACCGGGCGAATTTCTGCTGGGTTTCGGCGACGTGAAGGGAGACCTCACGCTTTCCGCTGTGGGAAGCCTGACGGAAGCGGCCGCGAACCTTTACGCGATGCTCCACGAAATCGATGCCCGCGGCGTGACGCGGCTGGCGGTTGCGCCTATTCCGGACGTAAGCCTCGGGCGTGCCATCAATGACCGTCTGCGCCGGGCGGCGGCTCCGCGCGACTAGTCCGGTCGTTTGCGCGCGTAGACGCCTTCGGGCAGGTTCAGCGCGGCGGTCAGGTCGGCAACCTGCGACAGCGACAGCGTGATCTTCTGGACTTCCTCGGTCCTTGGGTCGAGTTGTTCGATGGTCACGCAATCCTCGAAGGCCGTGATGGTCACGTCTTCCTGGCGATGGGGCGCGGGGTCATCGACAAGTGTGACGACCGTGGCGTCGAAGTCATGTTCGATGGTAAACATGCGGCAAAGAATGTCCGTGGTCCGGGTGTGGTGCAAGCGGATTCCAGCCTTCGGCCCCGGCTGATATCCGATAGCAGCGGCGAAGCGTTGCAACGGATGGCGCTTTGTCCCAAAATATTATTGAGCAGAGACCAAGAGGCAAATTTCGTGTTGAGATCCCTGATAGTTGCGGGTGCCGCGCTGACAGTGCTTGCGGGCTGTGTCGAGACGACATCCGTCCCGCAAAGCGCCGAACCTTTGCCCGTCGTGACCCGCGTGGGCGGTCCGCAAAGCGTGTCCGATTTCCGAGCGGTCGTAGCTCGGGTGGAGCCTGTGGCCGAGCGCACCTGCCGCGAGATGCGGCCGGGAGAGAACTGCGACTTCGCGATTCTCATCGATCCCGATTCCAGCCTCCCGCCGAACGCCTATCAGACGCTCGACCGCTCGGGCCGGCCCGTGATCGGCTTCACGCAGGCACTTCTGCTGGAGATGCGAAACCGGGATGAACTGGCGTTCGCGCTGAGCCATGAGGCCGCACACCATATCGAAGGCCATATTCCGCAAACGGTTCGCTCCGCCCAGACCGGCGTTTTGCTTGGCGCGGTCATCGGTTCGCTGGCGGGTCTGGATCAGTCGGGTATCGAGATCGCCCAGAACATCGGCGGCACGGTTGGGGCACGGCGGTTTTCCAAGGGGTTTGAGCTTGAGGCGGACTCGCTGGGCGCCCGGATCGCGCTGCGTGCCGGATACGATCCGCTGAGAGGGGTGCTCTACTTCCAGGATGCCGCCGATCCCGGCGATCGGTTCCTCGGCACGCATCCGCCCAACGCCGACCGGATCAGGGTCGTCCGGCAAGCCGTGGGCGGCTGAGACTTGATCCAGATCAGAGTGTGACGGAACCGGATACCGCAATCTCGCTCCCATAAAACGGGAGAAACCTAATGTCCGATACCGAAAAGCTGAGACGCCACCAGCAGTTGATGCTGCGCATGGGCGACCGCAACGGTGCCGATTTCATGCTGGCCGAACAGGTGGGGCTGGTGTCGCCGGAGGAGATCTTCGAGGCCACTCTGTCCTGCACAGGCTGCTCGGAAGTCGAGGCCTGCGAGACGCATCTGGACACCGGCGCCAAAGGCATACCCTCCTATTGCCGAAACGAGAGTCTGATCCGTCGCCTTGCCGGCGATCTCGGCGATCTGGGACTTGCGGACCACTGAAAGTTTCCCGAGACGTCGGTTTGTTGGTCCTCACCGACGTTCAAGGCCCGGCGCGATGCGCCGGGCCCTTTTTTGCTCGATGGTACTGTTTTCACCTGTGAAAGATCACGTGGCCAGACGGAAGTACTCGGCCATGAAGTTGTTACCCATTCCGGCGCCGCCGCAGAATCCGACGTTGATCAGGGACGATCCGTCGATGCTGCCGCCGGAGACGATGGAAACGCCTTCGATACCGTCGGGGCGCGCTGCGAACTCGATATTCTTGGCTGCAATCAATTGGCCGCCGTAGATTTGCAGGTTCGAAGGGAAGCGCATTCCCCCGGTGGTCACCAATTGGGCGCCGCCGCCGGCCGTGCATCCGTCGTCCAGCCCAATGGTTGCACCAGACGCACCGCTGAAGGCGTCGTCTTCGGTCGAGGTGCTGACCATGATGATATCGCGGATCTCCGAGTTTGAGCCGAATTCGACTTTGCAATTGGTGATCAGAACACCCTTCGTCAGGACCGTGTTCGACGGGATGGTCACCTTCTGGTTCGCGGCGTTGCAGTTCACTTCGTGAATAGCCCCGTTGACCCAGTTAGAATTGTCCAGCTTGTCACGACGGTCGAGGGTAAGCCGCGCCGGCGGCAAGCCCGTGATCGGATCGAGGTCGACATAATCGCTCCGGAAATAGGTGCTGGTGGGATCGTCGATATAGCTGATGATGTCGTCGATCCGGTCAACGATGCGCATCTGGTATGAGCCGGAGCGAAGCGCGTCGGCGAGGCCGGGGTTGGACGTGAAGCCGTCGGTCGGGATCACAAGGTCCGCCTTGTCAGGCATCGACACGATGGTGCCATTGGCGAAGGCATTGCCGTTATTGATTTCGACATGGCTGTTCGAGTGGATGCAGAACCCGTTGCCGTAGACGTTGTTCGACTGCACGTCGACGATATCCTCGGCCACAAAGCCTTCGCGGAAACAGGTCGGGTAGTAGGTCTCGAACACCGACTGGCTGACAACATCGAAGTTGTAGACGCCGACGAAGCGCAGGAAATAGGTGGTAACCCCGTTGGCGCGGGCCGCCAGGCGCTGCGTGTTGACCAACACGGCCTCGCGCGAGGTCGAATCCGGGCTGAACACGCGCGTGGCGGCATCCCAGGTTCCGAACGAGATGTCGTTGGCGTTGATCGTGTCACCGAAGGCCGACGCAGGCATGGCAGCCTGTGCCACGTTGACCGCGATGGTCTTGGCTTCGGCTTCGGATTTGTATTCGCGCGCGACCAATGCAGCATGCGCGGCCGAGTCGGCGGCAACCTGCAATTGGGTTCGCACCATGATTGCATTGGCGACGTCGAGGCCAAGGCCTCCGACGCATATCATTGCGATTGTCAGGAACAGTCCGAAGGCGGTAAGGGCGCCGTCTTCGCGGCGTGTGAACCTGGCAATCAACCGTGGCAGCGGCTTGGTCATCTTATCAGACCTCCCAGTTCTCGATCATGTGTTCAGCAGTGATGCTCAGCTGCAGTCCCGAAAAAGCGCTGAAGTAGCCCAGAACCTGCAGCTGGTTGGCGGGCACCCGGACAAGCGTGTGAGCGACGCCGGCAACTTCGGTGGTCGTCGCCGTGGCCTGGATGTCCATCAGGGCGAGCGTGTTCTCGATGTAGGTCTCGGCGGCGTCCGGAGTGGTCAGACGACCGATCGAGTATTCGCGGTTGCCGTCCTGGACGATCCGCAGAACCTTGGCCTGCCCGTGAAAGATCATCGCCATGTCCAGCATCAGCCCGAAAACGGCGATGAAAAGGGGAAACCAAAGAACGGTCTCGACTGTCGCCGTACCGTCGTCGCGTTTCAGGAAGCGGGCAAGAGATTGCAGTCTCATCGTCATGCACTCCAGTCTTCGCGCATGTGCTGCGCTGTGACGGGGACCTGAAGATTGGTCAGCGCACTGAAGTACCCGAGGATCTGGAACTCTCTGGCGGGTACGACGACAAGCGTCGAGACAATCCCGGTCGTGGGGTCCGACAGGGCCTCGGTCCGCGAAGGGGTCACGTTGATGGCGGCCAACTGCGCGTTGATATAGGTCTCGACATCGGCGTCGGTCTCGAGGCTTTTGATCGACAGTTTGCGGTTCGCGTCCTGAACGACCCGCAAAACCTTGGACTGTCCATGGAAGATCATCGCAGAATCGACCATCAGGCCGAAGACGGCGATGAAGATCGGAAACCACAGAACGGCTTCCACGGTGGCTGTCCCATCCTCCTGGCGTCGGAATCCGGGAACGAGCGCGCGTATCTGCTTGAAGCGGTCAAACATCCGAGTGTCCCACAGGAAAACTACAGGTTGTAATTATCCGCGCTCGATGGGACGGCAGAGTGGCGTGATTGCGGCGGAAAAGTGACGTTTGCTGCTTTTTGAGCTGATTTTTGTGCAATTGCGACCGTTATCGGAACATGACGTTTCCCGAGCATGTTCAATTCGCGTCACGAGCGCGAATTCAAGCCCGTTTCATGTACCTATACGCTCGACGGAATGTGGCCGTGCCGGAGCATTGCCTTGTTGGGGCGGTCGCCGGACAACTCGTCCGCCCCGAGCGGGTCATCAACGCGTGGTTTCGGTCAGACGACGTTCGACGTATTCCGTGACGTTGCCGATCATTTGCTCCATGTGGGGGTCCTCGAAGAAATGCCCGGCGCCTTCGATCTCGGTATGAGTGATCGTGATGCCCTTCTGTTCATGCAGCTTGTCGACAAGGGCATGGGTGTCGCGAGGCGGGGCCACGCGGTCGGCCGTGCCGTTGATGATAAGGCCCGAGGACGGGCAGGGCGCAAGAAACGAGAAATCGTACATGTTCGCCGGAGGCGAGACGCTGATGAATCCCGTGATCTCCGGGCGGCGCATCAGAAGCTGCATGCCGATCCATGCGCCAAAAGAGAAGCCCGCCACCCAGCAATGCTTGGCGTTCTGGTTCATCGACTGGAGGTAATCCAGCGCCGACGCCGCGTCGCTCAGTTCGCCGATGCCCTGGTCATATTCACCCTGGCTGCGTCCGACGCCCCGGAAATTGAACCGCAGGACGTTGAAGCCCATGTTATGGAAGGCATAATGCAGGTTGTAGACGACCCGATTGTTCATGGTGCCGCCGAACTGGGGATGCGGATGCAGAATGATCGCGATGGGCGCGTCTTTGGTCTTCTGCGGATGATAGCGGCCTTCCAGTCGGCCCTCGGGGCCTGGAAAAATCACTTCGGGCATTTTGGTCGTCTCACCTTTTTTCTTACTGCAGTCGCTTTTTCCGGGCCCGCCAATTGTTGACTGAATTGGTCAGGGTCTTTAGAAGCGTTCTAAACTGGGAAAACATCCCGCGCAGACCCGGCTGAGGTAAGGTGCGCGGGGCGAAAGGTCAATGAGTTAAGGCGGGAACCGCGTCCAATGAAACTTTCGACCAAAGGCCGTTACGCCATGGTGGCGTTGACCGATCTGGCTCTGGCCAAGCCCGGCGCGCTTCTGTCTCTGGCCGAGATATCCAAGAGGCAGGACATCTCGCTGCCCTATCTCGAGCAGCTTTTCGTCAAGCTGCGTCGCGCCGGACTGGTCGAATCCGTTCGGGGGCCAGGAGGCGGATATCGTCTTGCGCGTCCACCTTCCGAAATTCGGGTGTCCGACATTCTTGGCGCGGTGGATGAGACCGTGAGTGCGATGCACACCGGCGCCGGCGCGTCCGGCGCGGTTTCGGGCAGCCGTGCTCAAAGCCTGACCAACCGGCTCTGGGAGAGCCTCAGCGCGCATGTCTATGTCTTCCTGCACCAGACGCGGCTTTCGGATATCGTCTCGAACGAGCTTGCGCCCTGTCCGGCCGTTCCGGCGCTGCTCGAAGTGGTGGACGAAACGTGAGCGCGGTCGCGATGTCCGTTATTGCGCCGCCTTCGGTGTCTCTGGGGGCGAGGGGACTGTCTGCCCCCTCGCGCTCCCCGAGGATATTCGAGGGCCGGTAATGGACAGGAGAGCATATCTCGACTGGAACGCGTCCGCCCCGCTGCGGCCAGAGGCTCGGGATGCGGTGGTCGCCGCGCTTGATGTCACGGGAAACCCGTCCTCGGTCCATGCCGAAGGCCGCAAGGCGCGCGGCATCGTCGAGCGGGCGCG
Source organism: Silicimonas lutimaris (assembly GCF_047314965.1). NCBI lineage: Bacteria > Pseudomonadati > Pseudomonadota > Alphaproteobacteria > Rhodobacterales > Paracoccaceae > Silicimonas > Silicimonas lutimaris. The sequence continues at coordinate 33,842 of NZ_JBLBVK010000021.1, forward strand.
GGCAGAGGTCGCCATGCTGGTCGGCTGCAAGCCAGGTGAGGTGATCTTCACGTCCGGGGCCACCGAGGCTGCGTCGATCTTGCGGCACCTGCCATCCGCTTCGGCCGTTTGTGTCGAGGAAACCGCGCATGACTGTCTCTGGGCCCATCTTGACCTTGGAGGCACGCGGGACCGGCCCGAGGGGCCGGGACACGTGCTGGCCATGGGGCTGGCCAATTCGGAGACCGGTGTCATTACCGAGCCCGCGGCGGACGAAGACGGGCACTGGAGATATGGCGCGGTCCGTTGCGACAGCCTGCTTCTCGACGTGGTGCAGGCGGTCGGGCGCATTCCGTGGTCGTTCCACTGGTCGGGCGCGACGGTGGCGATCCTTTCGGCCCACAAGCTCGGCGGCCCTCGGGGCGTCGGCGCGTTGCTGGTCAAGGATGGCACTGATATCGAGGCGCTTCAGAAGGGCGGCGGTCAGGAGCTCGGTCGCCGTTCGGGCACCGAAAACGTGGCCGGAATCGCCGGGTTCGGGGCCGCCTGTGCCGCCGCGGCCCGTGATCTTGAGGCAGGGGTCTGGGCCGAGGTTGAAAAACTTAGAAATATTCTAGAATCAACTCTGGCTTCCGAGACAAAAGAGACTATTTTTGTCGGGAATGACCGGCGCCGTATTCCGAACACGTCGTGTTTCGCAACGCCCGGATGGAAGGGTGAGACGCAGGTGATGCAGATGGACCTTTCCGGGTTCGCGGTCTCGAGCGGCTCGGCCTGTTCGTCGGGAAAGGTGAAGGTGCCGCGTGTCTTGCGCGCCATGGGGCTGGACGACCATACGGCGGAGGGCGCCTTGCGCGTCTCGCTGGGGCCGACAACGACTGAGACGGACGTGATGCGCTTCTGTGAGGCGTGGCTGCGTCAGGAAAAGAAATTCCGCGAACGCGCGGCATGATTGGGGAGCCGAGGATGGCAGCTTTGGACAACACAGAGGTGAAGGAAGGCGTCGACCAGGAGACGGTCGATGCGGTCCGCTCGCTTTCCGGCAAGTACAAGTACGGCTGGGAAACCGAGATCGAGATGGAATACGCGCCGAAGGGTCTGACCGAGGATATCGTGCGCCTGATCTCGGCCAAGAACGACGAGCCAGAGTGGATGACCGAATGGCGGCTTGAGGCCTATCGCCGTTGGCTTCAGATGGAAGAGCCTGACTGGGCGATGGTCGATTACCCCGAGATCGACTTCCAGGACCAGTATTACTACGCCAAGCCCAAGAGTATGATGGAGAAGCCCAAGTCGTTGGATGAGGTCGATCCCAAACTGTTGGAAACCTATGAAAAACTCGGCATCCCACTGAAGGAGCAGATGATCCTTGCAGGCGTCGAGGGGGCCGAAGACGCTCCCGCCGAGGGCCGCAAGGTCGCCGTGGACGCGGTGTTCGACTCGGTCTCGGTCGGCACCACCTTCCAGGCGGAACTGGCGAAGGCCGGCGTGATCTTCTGCTCGATTTCGGAGGCGATCCGCGAGCACCCGGAATTGGTGAAGAAGTACCTCGCCAGCGTGGTTCCGGTTTCGGACAACTACTACGCGACGCTGAACAGCGCGGTGTTCTCCGATGGTTCTTTCGTTTATGTGCCGCCCGGCGTGCGCTGTCCGATGGAGCTTTCGACCTATTTTCGGATCAACGCCGAGAATACCGGCCAGTTCGAGCGGACGCTGATCATCGCTGACAAGGGGGCTTACGTGTCCTACCTCGAGGGCTGTACGGCGCCGCAGCGAGACACCTCGCAGCTGCACGCCGCCGTGGTTGAGCTCGTCGCCCTGGAAGATGCCGAGATCAAGTACTCGACCGTCCAGAACTGGTTCCCGGGTGACGAGAACGGCAAGGGCGGGATCTACAATTTCGTGACCAAGCGCGCCGATTGCCGGGGCGACCGTTCCAAGGTGATGTGGACTCAGGTCGAAACCGGTTCGGCGGTGACGTGGAAATACCCATCCTGCATCCTGAGGGGTGAGGAGAGCCAGGGCGAGTTCTACTCGATCGCGATCACCAACAACTACCAGCAGGCCGACACCGGCACCAAGATGATCCATCTCGGCAAGAACACGAAGAGCCGGATCGTCTCGAAAGGTATCAGTGCCGGTCGCGCTCAGAACACCTATCGCGGACTTGTTTCCATGCATCCGCGCGCAAAGAACAGCCGCAACTACACCCAGTGCGACAGTCTTCTGATCGGCGACAAGTGCGGGGCGCACACGGTGCCGTATATCGAGGTCAAGAACAATTCCAGCCGGGTGGAGCACGAGGCGACGACGTCTAAGGTGGATGACGACCAGCTCTTCTACTGCCGTCAGCGCGGCATGGACGAGGAAGAGGCCGTCGCCCTTGTGGTCAACGGGTTCTGCAAGGAAGTGCTGCAGGCGCTGCCGATGGAGTTTGCCATGGAAGCGCAGCAACTGGTGGCCATCTCGCTGGAAGGCTCGGTGGGATAGGGCGATGATCCGCCCGGTTCTGCTTTCCGCCGTGCTTACGGGCGTTTTCTGTGCCGTTTTCGCGGTCTTCATCGACTGGGCCACCGACATGCTGGAGCAGAACCAGGTGATCGCTGTCAGTTTTGTTTCGGGTTTTCTGGGATCGATCTTTGCTCAGACCGTTTTGAGCCGCTGGAGGGAAAAGGACGAATGAGAACACTTGCGGCCATCCGCACCCACAGGTGGGGCGAGGACGAAGAGCGTCTGCTCGCGTCCCTTCGGCCTGTGTTCGGTGACGATGTCGCGGTGGTGTTCCATGACCGCCCTGAGAATCTGAAGCCGCCGGTCAGAGTGGCCGATATCAGCGGGGCCTGGGTGGCGGACAACGGATTTCGCCCGATACAGAAATGGGGCTGGCAATGCGGCGACTATTTCTATTACCGGCTGCGCGACGCATTTCCGGCCTATGACCGTATCTGGTTGATCGAACCCGACGTATTCTTTTCGTCGGACCCGGCGGGATTTTTTTCGGCATGCGCCGATGCTCCCGAAGATGTGCTGGGCCTAAGGCCGGGCCCGCGCGTCGGCCGCGGTGCTTTCGGCGAGATCGGCGATCTTCGACCCAGCCGGGCCATTTTTGCGCTCACCCGCCTTTCGGCGCGGGCGATCGACATCCTTGCCGATCTGCGGCGCATCTATTGCCAGTTGCCGCCGGGTCGCTGGAAATTCGCAAATGACGAAACATTCGTTTTCTCCCATGCCTTCGCGCGCGAGGACCTGACCGTCGGCGATATGGAGACCTATGCGCCGGGATGGTTTGACGGCGTTCAGTTCGACACCGATCCCGACATCTTGCTCGAGGCGATCTCGGGGGAATGGCATGTGCCGGGCCGTGCCTACCATCCGGTACGCAGCCGGGATTCGTTCAAGGCGGCGCTAACCTCGCGGTTTGGGAACGGAATCAACTGGTTGTCCGGCATGAAGTCTTCGATCGATGAGCTTGATGACACCGACATCGACGACATCGCGGGCGGTGTTGCCGATATCGTACGCTGGCGGCTGCATCGGATCAGGAACAATCGCAGATTGGCCGCACAGGTTTCCGAGAAACGCCAGGCGCTGGCAGCGGCGGTCGAAGTTGCGGACACAGGAGAGACGCGATGATCGTGACAACCACCCCTTCCGTCGAAGGACGCAGCATTCTTGAATACCGCGGTGTCGTTGTGGGCGAGGCTATTCTCGGCGCGAATGTCTTCCGGGATATCTTTGCTTCCATCACCGATATCGTGGGCGGACGTTCAGCCGCTTATGAGCAGGAGTTGGGCAGGGCCCGAGAGATCGCGTTGCGCGAACTGGAAGAGCGCGCTGTCGCCGCGGGCGGCAATGCGGTGGTGGGCGTCGATCTCGACTACGAGGTGATCAACAACATGCTCATGGTGTCTGCCAGTGGAACGGCGGTGGTTCTGGCGTGATGTTCTGCGGGTCACATATCCTGCCAGGCGGTGCGTTTGGGCCAGATTTGGGGATTCGCAAAGATTTCTCCCAAGCCTTGCCCTTTTTTGGCCTTGTTCCTTTGGGATCTACTGCACAATCCGTAATTGGGGACCTGTGGAATGGCTATCGCAGACACGCAACGAAAAGGGTTCGAAGACCGTCTATCGCGAATCAAGCAAGGCGGAGCGAACACCATGGGCGAGGTTCAGATCGGACCTCGGGACGAAACCGACTCCCGGAAAAGCAAGCCCACCAACACCGTTCGCATCAAGCGCAAGAAGCCCAAGAAGGTGAATATCGGCGAGGGGTCGAATGTGGTCCTCGCTCCGATCGCGGCAGCCGTGGGCGGCCTGTCGATGTTCGTGGGGCAGGCGGCGGAGTACCATCTGTTCCAGCCGGGCGGTTTGTTCAACATCTCGATCCCGCTGGAAGCTGCCGCAATGGCAATTCCCTATGCGCATTTCATAATCGCCATCGCGCTTGCGCTGTCCCTGTCCTGGGCGTTCGGACTGACCAACCTCGTTCGTCGCATGGCGATGATCACGGGACTGGCAGCTGTCACCGTCTGGCAGACGGAACTGGTCGAACGCTATCCGGGTGTCTACACGGGCGTATTCTCGGAAGCCTTCGTGCAAGAAAAACTCGGCTGACGCCGACCCGACCCACACTTCGAAAATCGAACAAAAGGGCCCGCTCCGGCGGAGCCCTTTCTTGTGCTTGAGAGGAAGAAAATGCTGAAAATCAACAATCTGCACGTCAAACTTGAAGACGAAGACAAGCAGATCCTGAAGGGGGTGAACCTCGAAGTTCCCGCCGGCAAGGTGCACGCGATCATGGGCCCGAACGGATCGGGCAAATCGACCCTCTCCTACGTCCTTTCGGGCCGCGACGGCTACGAGGTGACGGAAGGGTCCGCCACGCTCGATGGCGAGGACATACTGGACATGGAGGCCGAGGAGCGTGCGGCCGCCGGCCTGTTCCTCGCGTTCCAGTATCCGGTCGAGATTCCCGGCGTCGGCAACATGACCTTCATGCGCACCGCGCTGAACGCGCAGCGCAAGGCGCGTGGCGAAGAGGAAATGAGCGCGGGCGACTTCCTGAAACTGGTCCGCGAAAAAGCCAAGGGCCTCAAGATCGACGCGGAAATGCTGAAGCGTCCCGTGAACGTAGGTTTCTCGGGAGGCGAGAAGAAGCGGAACGAAATTCTCCAGATGGCACTGCTCGAACCAAAGATGTGCATCCTCGATGAAACGGATTCCGGCCTTGATGTCGACGCCATGAAACTGGTCGCCGAGGGCGTGAACGCGCTCCGCGACGAGGGGCGGTCTTTCCTCGTCATCACGCACTACCAGCGGCTGCTCGACCACATTCAGCCGGATGTCGTGCACATCATGGCCGATGGCCGCATCGTCAAGACTGGCGGGCCTGAACTGGCACTCGAGGTCGAGAACAACGGGTATGCCGATATCCTGGCGGAGGTGGCGTAATGGCGCTGCCGCAAGTCAGGATAGACGCGACCGAGGCGCGGATCGCTGCGCTGGACATTCCGTCCGGAGCGGCATGGGCCAGCGAGGCGCGCCAGGATGCGCTCAGGCGCCTGCGCACCATGGGCCTGCCCGGACCGCGGGATGAGTACTGGCGTTTTACACGCCCCGACGACCTGAACGCGGTGGACGTGCCCGAAGCGGCGCTCTTCGATGCCAAGGGCGAAGCGCCCGTCTTCGGGGAGATCGATCGCCTCAGGATCGTGTTCCGCGATGGCGTGTTCGATGCCGCGGCCTCCGACGATCTGTCGCTCGAAGGGCTGGAAATCGAGCGGCTCGCTTCGGCGACGTCCGCAGATATCCATTGGGCGAAGGACCTTTACGGGGTTCTGGAAACTCGGGGCCAGACACCGGTTGCCCGACCCTTTGCCGCGCTGAACACGGCTTTCGCCACCGATGGTGTCGTGATCCGCGCGACGGGCAAGGTGTCCAAGCCGGTCTCGCTGGTCTACCTTCACGAGCAGACCGACAGCGATGCCATCCTGCATTTCGTGATCCGCGTTGAAGAGGGGGCCGACCTGACCGTGCTCGAGAACGGGCCGGCGGCTGCGCGCTTCAACAAGTGCATGGAAGTTGACATTGCGGACGGTGGCGCCTTCCACCACGTCCGCGCACAGGGCCGAGACCATGAGCGCCGGGCGGTGACGCATCTGTTTGCACGTCTTGGCGAAGAGTCCACGTTCAAATCCTTCACACTGACGGCCAACGGCGTGCTGACGCGGAACGAGGCCTTTATCGAACTGACCGGAGACAACGGGGTGGCCCATATCGCGGGCGCCGCGCTCGGCGATGGTGCGTTCCACCATGACGACACGGTCTTCATCACCCATGACGCGGTGAACTGCGAAAGCCGCCAGGTGTTCAAGAAGGTACTGCGCAACGGCGCGGTCGGTACGTTCCAGGGCAAGATCCTCGTGAAGCCGGGGGCGCAGAAGACCGACGGTTATCAGATCAGCCAGTCGTTGTTGCTGGACGATGACGCCCAGTTCCTGGCCAAGCCGGAATTGGAAATCTACGCCGATGACGTGGCCTGTTCTCATGGTTCGACTTCGGGGGCGATCGATGAAGAAGCCTTGTTCTACCTCCGGTCACGCGGCGTGCCGACGGGTGAAGCGCAAGACCTCTTGACGCTCGCCTTCCTCGCAGAGGCCATCGAAGAGATCGAGAACGAGGCCATCGCCGCCGACATTCTTGGTCGGCTGGAAGGTTGGCTGATGCGGCGCCGCAATCGCTGACCGGAGGACTTCGTGAGCGTCGTTCTGGATATCGTCCGAACGTATCGTGCTCCGCGTGACACGCTCGCGCGGCGCATCGGTTCGCAGGTGCGCGAGGATCGCGCACTGGCGGTGCTGATGGGGGCCTGCATCCTTATTTTCGTGGCACAATGGCCTCGCCTCGCCCGCGAGGCGCATCTCGACGGCGAAATCGGGTTCGACGCGCGTCTTGCGGGCGCGCTATTCGCCTGGCTCTTCATGGCGCCACTGATGTTCTACGTTCTGTCGCTTCTCGTGCAGGGGGCTCTGCGCCTGTTTCGCCGCAAGGCTGATGGCTATTCAGTGCGAATGGCTCTGTTCTGGGGGCTGCTGGCCGCCGCGCCGCTTTTTCTCTTCACGGGACTTACGGCCGGGTTCGTCGGGCCGGGGCCGGCATTGAATCTCGTAGGTGGGCTTGCCTTCGGGGCACTTGTCGTGTTCTGGGTTTCGGGCATTTCTCTCGTCGCCTCAAAGCGAACCGATAGCGGACATTGATCTTGGAACAGGCCCTCATCTCCATCGCAGTCCAGGCATATCGCGAACCTCGCGAGGCCGGCGTTCGGCTTCTGTCGCTCGGAGTGCCCAAGGCCGCGATCTGGCCCGCATTCGGTGTCATCGTGCTGGTCAGCGTCCTTATCGGCGGGATCAGCGATTTGATCGCGCCGCCGGCCGTGGAAGCGCCTGTGTCCTATTTCCTGATGGCCGTCCTTCTGGGCGTCGTCTTCCTGTCCTTTGCCGCTGCGATCTGGAAGGTCGGGCAGTTGCTCGGCGGCAAGGGCAGTTTCGAGGAATCTCTCCTGATTGGCGTCTTCTTCCAAGCCGCGCTACTTCCACTTCAGGCGCTGCAACTCGTCCTGGCGATCGTCATGCCGGGGCTGGCGGGAATATACGGGATTGCATTGCTGCTGTTCGGGATCTGGGTGAATGTGAACCTCATCGACGCGCTGCATGGCTACGCCTCTTTCGCAAGGTCGCTGGGCGTTATGCTGCTTGCGTCCTTCGTCGCGGCCATCGCTCTCCTGATCGCGGTGGCGCTGTTCGGACACTCTCTGCTGGGACCGATGTGATGTATGATGTCCAGAAGATCCGGGCGGATTTTCCTATCCTTTCTCGTGAAGTGAACGGAAAACCGCTTGTCTATCTCGACAACGGGGCGTCCGCCCAGAAACCGAAAGCTGTGATCGACGCGGTGACGCGCGCCTATTCCGAGGAATACTCGAACGTTCACCGCGGCCTTCATTACCTGTCGAACCTCGCCACCGAAAAATACGAAGGCGTGCGGGGCACGATCGCCCGGTTCCTCAATGCCGCCTCGGAAAACGAAATCGTGATGAACTCGGGCACGACCGAAGGCATCAACACGGTGGCCTACGGCTGGGCCATGCCGCGGATGGAGTCGGGCGACGAGATCGTTCTGTCCGTAATGGAGCACCACGCAAACATCGTGCCATGGCACTTCCTGCGCGAACGCCAGGGCGTTGTCCTGAAATGGGTCGACGTGGACGAAACCGGCGCGCTTGACCCGCAGAAAGTTGTCGACGCGATCGGCCCGCGTACGAAACTCGTGGCCGTGACCCATCTCTCGAACGTCCTCGGAACCCGGGTCGACGTGAAATCGATCACCGAGGGCGCCCATGCCAAGGGCGTCCCGGTGCTGGTCGACGGCAGCCAGGCGGCGGTTCACATGCCGGTGGATGTCCGGGACATCGGGTGCGATTTCTACGCCATCACCGGCCACAAGCTCTACGGCCCCTCCGGCTCCGGAGCGATCTATATCCGGGCCGAACGCCAGGCCGAGATGCGCCCCTTCATGGGCGGCGGAGACATGATCCGGGAAGTCCACAAGGACGAGGTCACCTGGAATGACCCGCCGATGAAGTTCGAGGCCGGCACGCCCGGCATCGTCCAGCAGATCGGGCTGGGCGTCGCGCTGGATTACATGATGGGCCTCGGCATGGAAAATATCGCGGCCCATGAAGAGACCCTGCGGGACTACGCCCGGTCACGGCTCGACGGGCTGAACTGGCTGCAGGTTCAGGGAACGACCCGCGACAAGGCGGCGATCTTTTCGTTCACGCTGGACGGCGCGGCCCATGCGCATGACATCTCGACGATCCTCGACAAGAAGGGTGTCGCGGTCAGGGCAGGGCACCATTGCGCGGGCCCTTTGATGGACCATCTCGGGCTGACGGCGACCTGCCGTGCCTCCTTCGGTCTCTACAACACCGAGGCCGAGGTCGATACGCTGATCGAGGCGCTTGAACTGGCGCACGAACTTTTCACCTGATTGCCTGTCACCGGCACCTTCTCGGCCTCTAAAGGCGGAGAAGTCCGCGTCTCACATCCCACGAGACGCGGTTATCTTCCCAACACGCGGCTTGGCCTAAGGGTCAAGATTGCCCAGAATTCTTGCGACCTTGCCGTGGGTTTCCCGGTATTCCGTGTTGTGCAGGAAGTGCGACAACGCATGCAGGATGCGTTGCCAGTCGTCCTTGTTCAGTGCTGTGGTCATTGCGCCACCCCTCTTGCTCGTCCCCACAGGGCGGGTCATCGCACCGAAGCCTTAAAATCGGGTGTGCGCCGCATGGACCTTACGGGCGTGGTGCCGGGTTTTGTCAAACGGCGTCTTGCGTCATCGAAGAGTGGCGGCTATCAGAGCGCCAGGCACCCGTAGCTCAGCTGGATAGAGCGCTGCCCTCCGAAGGCAGAGGCCACAGGTTCGAATCCTGTCGGGTGCGCCATAAAATCAAATGCTTAGCGGATTTTCGGAATGCTCACCTTGGCGCAAGGTAGCAAATAGGTAGCAGAATAAAGCAGAATCCAATGCCCGACCGCCGAGGACGCAAAGCCAGCATCGAATCCTTGATCCCTGACGACCGTGTGCCGTGGGCGCGGGAGGTATGGGCGGGTCGTGCCCAGATCGCGAAGCTGCCCGCCGGGGCGTGGATGCTGAGAGAAGCGGCGAAGGTCATGGGGCCGGACGAGGAAGCCGTGGACGAGGTGCTGCGGTCTTAGCTGCCGCCGAATATGTAAAAGCAAAACCCCATCCTACGGTGCCAAAAGCGACAGGGGGCCGGGCATTGGGACCATTAGAAGCATTATTCGGTCAACAGCACGCGGAACCCATATGCGAAAAGACTGGCCCAATCAGTCCCAAAAAGATCTTCTACCTGCACGGATGGCGTCCCACTCAACAACCGGTAACGGTCTAAACAAGCACTCGATATCCATTTCGTTTAGCCGCGAGCATTCTCCGCTAGACCCAAAGTCGATTTTAGTTCCATCCTCTAGCGAGCCTGAACCCAGAGTGCGATGAGGATAGGGCATATCCCAGCGGCTGCTCCCGTTTGAATGGTTCCGTATGGTGGTCACAACCAAGGTACCGGTCCGGCCATCGCTGCATTCGATGTCAAGAGTATGTCGCAACTGACGAAAGTGCAGGTGCCTGCGCTCGGTGAACCAGTTCTCACCGAGCCACCCCTCGGCATTATTCGTAAGCACACCGTTATCCGAGTTTCCGACGCAGACAAGCGTCCCGCGTTTGACCCGCAATGAAGCTTTTCGCTCTTTGTAGCTCGCCCCTACGTAAAAATCACCAACAAGTATCACCTGTTCTCGGTTTCGGCCTTCCATCTTCATCGCCGCATTCGGCGGAAATAAGGCCGTTCCACAGCCGGAAAAAAGCAACACCAGCAAGCTGGACAAAACAGCAGTTGGTAACCATTTCATGATCGCTGCCTCCCTTGTGAATCAATAGGTGGAGAGGCCGAAATGGGCCTTGATATCAATCAACGTCCGTCGCTGCCGAAATCCTGAATATTCTCTTTTCAGAAGACCGTCTCTTTCGGGACACCCCATCAGAAAGTCCTAGCGCTTGTGATGCGCACGCCAAGCCTTCATGTCCTTGGCCGCCTGTTCTGCCATCCGCCGCCCGATCTCGGCTTCCTGTTCAGCCGTCATCGATCAAGCTCCCACGGCTTGCGGCCCTCGGCCCGTGCCTTGTCCGCCTGCTTCGGGAGATACCGAGCCTGTGGTGTCAGCCTGAGAGCCGTTGCAAGCGTCTTGATCGTCTGCGCCAGCTTCGAATGCGCCGCGATCAGCTTCAGCAATTCGTCAGGGTCGAAGTCTTCCGCCCGCTCGGCTTGATATACAAGCTGCCCGATCCGGCGGGCTGAAACCGTGGCCCGGCAATAGGCCGCCAGGACAGGCGCGTTACCCGCATTGATCCAGTCGGCAGGCAGGCTTTCCGTGATCGCCTTCCAGACTTCGCTTTCTTCATCTCGCAGCGAATAATCCGCATCCATCCGCGCTGAAACTTCCGTTTCGGGCCTCGGAATGGTCAATTCTTCCTGCGATTTTGGGCCTCGTGTTCCCATGTCCTGAAACCTCGTTTGTTACCGTTTCTGACAGAAAGGCTAGCCCCGCCGGTCCGTGGCGTTTTGCCCTAGAAATTGATGTACCCCCCTCCCGTTCGGGACGCTTTTCTCGATGGTTGAGTAGCGCAAACGCAGGAAGTACGCTGCTTTGTGGTGATGAAGAAGCGCCGTCTCGGATGGGAAAGTTCCGTCCGTCGCATTGCGGAGCAGAGAGGAAGAGCTTGAAGGCTCTGAGCGGCTTTTGTGTTGATCAGTTGTCTGGCAAGATACGAAATCCAAAGCGTTCGCGCGAAGCGGCGCCGTTCTTGCTAACTGGCCGGCCACACTCATTTGGCGAACTCCGATCGTTGGAGCAAGTTTGAGAGCTGCCGAGCCATGATGGCCTCTCCTGACCGTCCTCCATGCACCCACCTTGGATGGCTCGGCCCGGCTATGTGGCCACCACCCGCGCCATGAACACGGCACACACGCCAGCCTCGGACCGCAGGGCACTTGCAGCGCTCTCCAGTGGACTTCGCCCTGGCATGGCATCTGGGCGCTTTTCGGAGGCGATGGACAGGGCTCATGGGGTTATTGTCAGCTTTCGTCATCATCCCCCCTCCGGTAGCTGATATCGCCCACCACGGCCTGACCACCGTCTTTCACCTCGACGCGTTCAACCCGAACGACCTGTTGTGCTTTCGCTCGATACTTCTTCAGACGCTCCACCTGCGCCAGGAAGGTCCGATTAAGGCGCGTCAACGATCGCTCGTAGGTCTCCCTGAGTTCAGGGCTGGTTGCGGAGAGAAACCGCGATGACATGCACGATGTCGCAAAGTGCGTGGCGGCCATCTGGTTGACCAGCATGACTTCGATGGCATCTCTCGGCTCCATCTCGATGGCCAGGGCGGGAACGAGTTCAAGCTGATTGAACCCGGCGTTTCCAAGGGCGCCGACGCCGATTTCCAAAAGAAGGTTGGCCGCCTCCTGTGTCTTCAGGCCATACAGCTGGCGTATCTGATCCTGCGTGTCGGGTTGGATGGTGACGCTGTTGTCACTGGTGCGTTCGAGTTTGGGAGCGCTTCGTCCCGGGGCCTCAAGTGCCA
>NZ_JBLBVK010000022.1:0-38681 GCF_047314965.1 Silicimonas lutimaris
CACATCACCACCAGCCGTCAGCTTCAGCTCAATCTCACGCAGCAGCTTCAAGATGTCTTCGTCTGAATGTCGCTTCCTCGCCATGCCCAATCCCCCTCTCGCGGCCAAAGTAATGGCCCAGTTCTAGGGGGGAAGGACAACCGACGCAGCGCCGCCGCCAACAGGCTGCCATCACCATAAATGGGATGCATCCGTGCATTTTGCTGAACAAATCTAGATGCATGTTCAGCTTCGCGGAACAGCCGTTCAAGAACCCAGCGCCGCCGCTCTGGCGGAACGCCTACAAGGACCCGGGCAGCCGAAATCACGTCACCATGTAAAGTGCGACGCATCAGGCCCGAGGCAGCAATAGCTCAGCAAAATGGATAGCAAGCCGTATCGTTCCACTGCCGTCGAAATTTCCACCAATCGCCGAAAGCACCAGATCGGTCGGTGCATAATAGGCCAACGGCGTACCAGTAATCCCTCTAGTCCAGGAGCCGACGGACGTGCCAATTCCGCTGCCATACCTATCCGTGCTTCCCGCGACGCCAACTTCCAGACTGGTAGCACCACCAATTGTCGACAGGACGCGCCCTGTAATTCCATAAACAATTGCATCCGCCGGAATGGCCCCCACGACAGTCGAGGTCGCCCCTGAGGAAACAGCATGGTCCACCTCTAAAGCGCGTTGAACAAAGCCCGCTCCGTTGGGCGAAAACGCACCCGCACCTTCGACCCACGAGACTCCATCAAACGTTACGGGCACACCGGCCGACGCGTCCCAGGCACTCCAGCCGCCGTCGGGGGAGACAAAGGCCCAACCACCGTTCTGGTAAACCGCCAAGGTGTGATCTCGTCCGGACCAGCCCCCCACGGCACCGGCTCCTACGGCGTAAACTTGCCCCTCGGCTGGTGTTGTCGGAGGCGTCGTCATCTCCACTCCACCAAGAACCAGTTGCGTCAAAGCGTCAAGCCGAACAAGCGCTTCGTTTACGGTGACATGTTTTTGCGCTTGTGCTGGTTCAAGCAACGGAAGCGCCAGTCTCGAAGTCTCAGCCATCGATATCAATCCTTGCATAATGTCCCGGCCCCACTCGGTCCGAAATCTGTGCCACTTCGACGCGAAACGAGGTTCCAACGCCGTCGACTGCCTGTTCAGCGGCGCCATAGACCCAACCAGGGGTCGAAACAGTAATTTCGCGCCGCAACATGCCTTCAACGACGACGCGCACCAAATAGCTTTCGGTCGCCTCGCCCATTGGAACTTCTGGAAGGAGCCATGAATCGCCGTCGATCCGGGTCCGACGGATCCAATTTACAACCAATGAACCATCTTCGGCCCACAACGCTCTCAGGTGGGCTGGTCTCAACGGCATGAAAGCGAGGCCGCTGGCCTGATGGACTATCTCCGTATAGGCGATGTGATCGACCGGCTTGCCGGCAGGGCCAATTCTATAGCGCCTCGGCGCTTCCATAAATCCTGCGGATTGGGACAGTTCCGAAAGGCTCGCGTCCAGCACGATGATAACTGACCCGGCGGGCCAAACGGGCGGCATCAGAGCATCTGTTCCCGCCTGCCCACGCAGTCGTGTACCCAGCGACCAGGTCTCAGGTCCGATCAAGGTGGCGTCCCTGAACTGGAACAACTCGCCACGCCCGCCAAATCGCTCGAGAATGAGGGCAGTGTTGCCACCTGCGAACAGAGTTGCATCGTCGACCGATGAAAGAGAGGCCTCCAAGAATCGTACCTCGAGACCAGGTCCCCGATCCCAATAGCCAGAAACAGCAGCCGGTAGATCGGTCAGAGTTTGCCCCATGACCGCCCGCCTCGACATAGTCTGTTCAAGCCGCCACGAAGCTCCATCCCGCGAAGAATAGATCGCCACTTCCCCCGGCCAAGGATCTGCGGCAACTGCTGCCCAAGGTGCCTCTCCTGCTTCCGAGCCCGGCAAAGAAGGAAGGTCGAAGACCTCGGCCCAAACAGGCAGCGGCACGGCGATCGGCCGTGTAGTTGGCAAGTGGTTCTCAGCCGACACGGCATCATATACGTCCGCCTCGACCCGCACCGCGGTGATCTGTTTGAGACCCGCTTCCTCGACCCGATCAATCCGGTAGGTTCCGAGAACGCCGTTCGCATTCAAGGTTACGACGTCGCCCGCGGCCAAGTCCGAAGAGGGTGGGAGAGCAAAGGCCGCCATGTCTCGCGCGACCCGCGACTCTGCAAGCCATCTATCCACTATCGCCCGCGCTTCACCCTCAGTTAGTGCGATCGGAACTTCGCTTTCGGAAACCCCGACACTCGTTTCATCCGGGAAGATACTATCAATCGAGCGCCCCTCATAATCCGCATCTGCTTCTATGAAACCCAACCGAACGCGACCCGAGACTTCAGCTTCAGGCGCTCGCGAGGAAGTCACAAGAGCCCCACTCTCGCCCCATGCAAGGTCGCTTTGTTGAAGCGCCATTGGCGACGATACTTTCCGGTTCCGGAAGACCATGCGGCCGTTCTGTTCGATTGCATCGACTCCGAATGCGACAAGAAGGCTCTGCAAGCTCGCCCGCGCACCTGCGCCAGGCGTCGGAGAGAATCCACGAACAACGCCATAAAGGTCCTCAGTATCAATATTTTCCAGCCCCGCTTTCAGGCAGATGTCACGAACAACGCTGGCGAGTGATCGCGCTGTCGCGCGGCCATTTAGCCAATGGCCGCGGCCATAGTTTTCACCATCGCTCCAAACGTCAGGATTCCCCGGAAAGAATGGATAGGGCCGCGCATCCCATGCCCATATAAACATCCTACCGGGGTCCACCATTTCAGCCCCATACACTCCAGAAACAGGGTTGTTGATGGGATCGTCCCAGAACTCCTTCATCGCCAGAAGGTATTGCGACTGGATAAGATCATCGCGACCACCGTTGGAGTACTTTGGCAACGAGGACTCCGAAGACTTCGGATCGAGAAACTTATTCGGCTGATTGGTCCCCCGGTCGATAGCCGCACAGCCCAATTCTGTAAACCAGATCGGTTTCATGCCGGGTTGCCACGCCGTCTGCAGGGCCTCGCGCACGCCAGCCTTGCGATTGTGATGGTGTTCACTCCACCAGTTCTTCAGGTCCTTGTAGCGGAACAGCCAGTCCTCACCATAGGCACCATCCGAAATCGGCGTGCGCACCTGAAGCGCTTCGGCTTCCACAGAGCGATAATACCAGTCGAATCCTTCGCCACCGGCAATGTTCGCCTTGAGATAGTCGACGTTGTATATTGATCCCCAACCAGCATCCGCGTGATCCAAACCATTACGCCAATCGGACAGCGGCATGTAATTGTCGATGCCGATGAAGTCGATTTCCGGATCCGCCCAAAGCGGGTCCAGATGAAAAAAAACATCACCGCTGCCGTCCTGCGGATGATACCCGAAATACTCCGACCAGTCGGCCGCGTATCCGATTTTAACGGACGGCCCAAGAATGCTGCGGACCTCCGCCGCAAGCTGGCGCAATTCTTCGACCGCTGGAAAACTGTCTCCCACACCACGTATCTGTGTCAGTCCCCGCATCTCGGAACCGATACAGAAAGCGTCGACACCGCCCGCAGCCGCGCAGAGGTGCGCATAGTGCAGGATGAAGCGGCGGTAACTCATCTGGTCCGAACCGGAAAAAACGACCGAACTGCCACGCACTTCAAAATCCGTGCCGAGAGCTGATCCAAAAAACTCCTGGACTTCTGCCTCAGCCGCGATTTTTCCATCCGGACCACCCGGCCGTCCCGGTGCCTCCGATGTCGTGATCCTGCCTCTCCACGGAAGCACAGGCTGGTGAACCGAGCCACTCCAGGGATCCGGTCGTCCGTTCCCCTCCAGCTGCTCCATAAGGATGAACGGATAGAACATCACCGCCTGCCCGGCCTCGTTCATCGCACGAATCGCCTCAATCACGGAGGCATCGGACGGCGTGCCACCATAAATTGGACGACCCAGTTCCTCAGGAACGACGTCTGCCTCTGCACGCACCAATCCGGACACCGACCACGGCATACCTGCTCCGTCCAAATCCTTCTGTTCGACCTTCGGGCGTATGCTGCACACGCCGCAGCGCAGGTCATCGCCGAACCAAGACACCACCAACGATACCGCTCCACAGCGGGGCAGTTCTTCCCTCAGAGCTTCAAGCGAGGCCGAAAAATCCGTTCCACCCGACGGACTATGAACGTTCGCCGATCGATTTCGTCCGGGACCTTCCTCGAAATGGACGGGTGTCGTCGCCAAAGCATATTCCCCGGTTCCCGGTATGAGCGCGACAGCCCGCACATTGTCTGCCAGATCGCCCGCTCCAGTGCGCATGACCTCGAAGCTGAACTGCGGCACACGATTTCCGAAAGGCCCAAGCTCCAGGTCCTCAATGACGACATAAGCGACACCACGGTAGGCCGGCACCTGCCCGGCCCCCTCGACCGCCTCTATTTTGGCATCCGGCAACTGGTCTTCTGTCCCGGTGTAGACACGCAGCGTCAAATCCTGTTTCGAGATCTCGTTGCCATCTGCCCAAACCCGGCCAACTCGTGTGATTTCGCCCTCGCAGAGAGCGATCGCCAGGCTGATTGAATAGGAATAGTTTCGTGTCGCCGGTTGCGATGGTGCGCCCTTTCCGCCGCCAGTCTCGGTGACACGCTCTTCAAACCGGGAGGACCAGATCACCTGCCCGGCAATGCGAACCCGTCCGTGGATGTTGGCAATGGGCGCACCTTCACTGGCCCCGGTTAAACGGAACCGGTCTACCTTTCCGGTCTCAACCGCAGGAGATCCCGCTCCGAGAAGCCGTTCATCGATCAACCGTCCGACAGTCGCACCGGCAGCACGCCCGATGACCGCCGCCGAGATACCCAGGACGGAACCGCCGATGGACGAACCAATTGCCGCGCCCGCCGCTGATAAAAGGATCGTGGCCATAAAGCCCCCTTGTCACTACTGTTCAGGTCGCATCCGGAAATGCGAAAATGCCGGAGATCCGCCTGCGCCATGGCGCGGAAAGCGGACTTTCGACAACCCCATGCCGTGCGTAGGCATGAATGAAACTCTGCGCGCTCGAACAGATCCCCAGGTGCTTCGCGACGGCATCCTCGCGCATGCGGAACAAGATGACGTCGCCCGGTATCACCTTGGTCCTCTCTCGTTCATTCAGATGGCGGCAGGCCGCGCTCATCAGCACTTCGCCTCGCGCCACCTCGTCCCAATCCATCGAATATGGCGGCGGCTCTTCGGGCTCACGGCCATATACCTCGCGCCAAACGCCCCGCAGAAGACCCAGGCAATCGCATCCTGCGCCTCTCACCGAAGCTTGGTGCCGATAAGGTGTCCCAATCCATCTACGCGCCTCGGCGATGACTGCTTCGGCGGTCAACGCCTCAGGCTCCCGCCATCGTTCACCCCGGCGCGAACCGGGTAGGACACCAGCCAGTCTTCGCCCGGAATATCTGGAAAACCTCTGAAATTCATGAGGTTGTCGAACTTTTCCCGACATGTGTCCAATCGCTTGTCGCAGCCTGGCTCGACACGCACCGTGTCACCGATAGCCAGTCCGGCGCTCAACATCTGCCAAAGTTCGATCAGGCGCTGGCCGGAGACCTCCCAATCGCGCTTGACGACACCGACCGCTCCCTGTCCCGCTCCGTCGAGCACCTTGACGCGGCCGCGGATGAACCAGCCAGGAGCAAATGCCTGCACCGTTGGAAGGGTGAGCCGGGTTCCGCCGTCGACCGCAACCACGACCGCCTCCAGCGACACTCCCGGTTGCAGCGTGTCCACCCCACAGCGCCGATCACCGAGAACCGCCGCGCAAGGCTTTTGATAAACCAAGTTCTTCGGCTGGTTCAGCGCTTCGGCCAGCCCGCGCAATTCTGCTCTGAACTCCTGACCCCGACGCTCGATCTCACCGATTGTCCCCCGGAAAGTCAGTCTCCGTTCAGCGACATCAGCCCAGTTGACCAGCCAACTGCGCACCGCTGCGCCGTCATAAAGCCCTGCCGCAATATCCTGCTCGCGGATCGCAGCGTCGGACAGCGCACCAATGGCCTCTGCGTTATCTACGGCGAGACCCGTGCTTTGTTCGAGGGCACGCGCAGTCAGCCCGGTCGACGCGTGAAAAGCGATGTCATCGAACCTCAAATCCCGGTCGTGATCGGTGAACCCCAGTACGACGCCGTCCTTTCTTGTGACCGCCCAGGCCCTGCAGACAGTTGTAACCCCGGATTTCAAATGCGCGCTCAACGCGGCGGCATTCATATCCTCACCTCGACAACCGGCACGTTCGGAATGTCGCCAGCCTTGAAACTCGCCACCGAGGTCTGGATGCTGTCGGTATCGAAACGGACCGGCACGTCGAACTCGAAACCGGCAGTCACGGTCGCGCCCTGTGGTGGTGCGTCCGCGAATGTCACGATGCCAGTGGCCGGATCGACAGTGAAATCCACGCTCTCGGTCTGAAAGTCTCCCTGAAGACCCACGCGCACCGTACCTTGAACGGGCTTTCTGATGTCCCGGCTATAGCTGACATCTCCGGACCGGTAGATCTTCCGAAGCTGAAACGCCGTCCGGCTTCCATCTCCGATACTCAGAATTTGGTCTTCGAAACCCGGTTCCTCGAGGGAGCCCGACGATCGATAGTCCGACCAGTCCTTCCATCTGAATCCGTGCAGCCGTCCACGCCGCGCCTCGAAGAAGGCAATCAACGCATCGATGTCGGACAGAGACCGCATCCCCAAACCGGCGTCGTAGCGGCGGCGCGAGTCCGCCCAGGGCGTATTCCGCTCCTCGAACCCGTTTGCCAGCGTGACGATCTCTGTCAGTCGCTCTGGTCCGCCGATAGAACCAAAACTCAAATTTGCGGGAAACCGCACTTCATGAAAGGTCATGCCTGCCCCTACCTGTTCCTTTGTGCACGCCCCAGCGCGCGACTCATCTGGGCGGCGATCTGGCTCTGGCTGCGCTGGAAACTGGCCGCATCCGGTGTCGAAATGTTCATAACCACTTGAACCGGACGTCCGCTCCCCGCCGCTCGAACGCCGAGTTTGCCATCAGCACCGCGTGCCAACGGCATGATCGCCTCAGGCCCAGCCTCGCCCATCAGGCCGGTGCCGCCACGCATCGGAAAATACGTTGCTCCGGATACGACACCGCCCGACGCGAAGGGCATCACCTTGCCCTGGCTAAAGGCCGCACCATTGGCGAAAAGCCCCGCCACACCTTGAGCCAGGAGGCTACCTATCTGGTTGGTGACCGGTTTGATCGCGGCAGAATAAGCCGTATTTACCAGCGAGCGTGCGACGGCATTCAGGGCATCGCTTACCCGCATCCCGTCGAAAACCAGTCCGTCGAATGCCGACTTCAACCCGCGCGACAAGCCCTTCGACAAGACCTCTGCGTCGCGTCCCGTGGCCGCCATTGCACCCTGCATCTTCAGGATCTCGCCTGAAAGGGCGGCCGTCATCGCACCTGCATCGGCCATGGCGCCCTCCAGAGCATCCAGCTGACCTTCGAGTTCACTATCGTCTGCCATCTCCGTCCTTTCTCAGCTTATCAGGAAAGGCTACGGCCAGTTCTTCCAGCCGCACCCGTGTCAGGGCCATCGGTCCATCCGACTTCCCCAGCAGGAACGCCAGTTCCGCCGGGGTAAGCCGCCAAACCTCGCGCGGAGCGAGACCCCGAAGCATACCCGCCCTGAGAAGTCCGGCCCAGTCGAACCGTGTCATCTGTCAGGAAAAGCGAAGGCCCGCGTCAGCAACTGCCCTGAAAGCCGCGCCGCCTCGACCAGTCCGCCTTCGATCTCGACCGTCATCAGGTCCGTCGCGTCGCCCCGCCAGCCGCCGCCACGCAGTCCGGCCACGATCAGCGCCAATACGTCGCGGGTCGAGAACGCACCCGCCTCGAAACGTTCGACTAGAGCAATCAATGTGTCCGCCTCCATAGCACCCTCGAGCTCGGCCAATGCGCCGAGCGTCAGTTTCATGACACGACGCTCGCCATCCATCCGGATCGCGACCTCTCCCTCCCAGGGGTTTGCCATCACAGCGCCTGGAATGTCAGCGCGCCCGCGGACGCCAGCGCCAACTCATAGGTCGCTTCACCATTATGCGTGCCTGCATACTCGATCGCAGTGATCTGGAAGGGCCCCTCGACGATCCCGAAGTCGGGAATGATCACCTGAAATTCCGGGACTTCGCCGTCAAAGAAGATCTGCCGAGCCCTCTCATCCGTTGCCGCGTCCCGGAACACGCCTGATCCGCTGATCGCGGCCGATTTCACACCAGCGCCGCCCAGAAGCTCCCGCCAGCCACCCGCCGATTCAAGCGAAGTGACATCAACGCTTTCCGCATTGAACGATATCCGCGTCGCGCGAAGGCCTGCGACCGTGTCGAATTGCCCGCCGCCCGTCATGTCGAGCTTGATCAGCAGGTCTTTTCCATTCTGTGCGCCCATGGGTGCATCTCCCGTAAAATATGGCTCAGGTATCTTCCACGATGGCGCGGAAACTCAGGTCGATCCGGCGGGTCTGCCCGGCCCGTACCCGCCGCGCCCTCGCCGAAATGAACCGAAGCGAAACGACACGGCCGCGCGTCAGCACCGGCATGGAGTCCACCAGGATGTCCGTTATCCGCCCCGCTACGCTTTTGGCCGTCTGGAAGCCCGCTTCGTCGCTGACGACACTCACCGAGAAACTATGTTCTGCGCCCCGGTGCGTCTGGTCTGACAGATCGCGAACATCCTCCGGACCGAGGCTGACGTAAGTTCCAGCAACCGGACCAGCCGGCATCTGGTCATGCACCGCCGCTCCCACCAGCGAGGCGAGATCGCTGTCACTGGCAAGGCTCTGGTACACCGCCGCCTGCAGTGCCGCGGATACAGCGTAACTCATGGCAGCACCTCCTCATCCGTCAGACATTCCAGAAATGCATTGCCCGATCGTGCTTCCGCGACGCTCCGGATATGGAGTACCCGGTTGCCGTCCCTGAATCTCTGCCCGGGCTTCGGTCGAGACGGCCCGTCGGGCGGGACCCCTCTTATGCGCACAGAGTAGCTCACCCGCGACCGAGCCGAGCCTTCACCGACTTCCTGTCGTCCCGACCGCAAGATCACCTCGGCCCAGTGGGTTCCCAGCACTTCCCATTCACCCCAATACCCTCCAGACCCGTCCGGCACCGCGACGCGTGCCTCCAGAACCAGCTTCTTTCTGAAAGGGCCTGTCATCTCCGGCCTCCACCAAAAAGCCTCACCTGCCTGTAGGGCTTCAGAAGCGACGACACACTGTCAGGCAGTGCGTCACTCCTGGTGCCTGACCTGTCCTCATAGAAGGTTGCAGCCAGCACTAAAGCCGCCTGTTTCAGGTCCGCCTGCACACCGGCCCAATTCGCGGAATATCCGGCTTGAAAGACGATCTCCGCCTTCCCGCCCACCGGGATCGTCGGCAACAGCAGACCGAGCCATTTTAACTGCGGACGATGAGTATCATCGCAAAGGCGGTAGCTGCCCGGCGAGATCACCTCCACGCCCCCCGACCGATCGCTTACTGAAAACGACAGGATCTCCGTTACAGGAGCCATTGGCAGAAACTCATGCGCCATCTCGCGCCACGCCGTCACCACGTAACGGAACGTCCTTTGTAGGATCACCTTGCCGGTTTCGCCTTCGATCCGTGCCAAAGCCGCGCGCAGTTGAGGGATCAGAACCGCATCCTGAAACCCGTCATCGGCAAACCCGCTGCCAAGCTGCAGATGGTCCCTGAACTCCGCGACCGGGAGTGCCCCATCCGGCACCTGGGTCTGCTCGATCAAAATCATGGTCATCGATCTCCAAATTTGACTCCCGCCTGGGCAGGTCGGACGCGCGCCACCCCGGTCGCTTGGACGGAGGGGAGCAGCAAGAACACGAGGCTTGCGGCGCGCGCCCTGTCAGCCGGTCCCGAAGGACCGGCTGCATCCGAAGCTTACGACGTGCCGAATTTCAGCAGCTTGATCGCTGCGAAATCGCTGACATCGCCGCCCACGCGCTTGGTGGCGTAGAACAGGACATGGGGTTTCGCCGAGAACGGATCACGCAGGATGCGAAGGTCGCGACGCTCGGCAACTGTATAGCCCGCGGCGAAATCGCCGAAGGCCACCGAGTAGCTGCCAACCCCTATGTCCGGCATGTCCTCGCAGATCAGCACGGGAT
This sequence comes from Silicimonas lutimaris, assembly GCF_047314965.1. NCBI lineage: Bacteria > Pseudomonadati > Pseudomonadota > Alphaproteobacteria > Rhodobacterales > Paracoccaceae > Silicimonas > Silicimonas lutimaris. Next base: position 10,185 of record NZ_JBLBVK010000022.1, read on the forward strand.
ACCCGAGAAGGCGCGCGGGCTCACCAGCAGCCAGCGAATCCGTCCAGATGAAACGCCCTTCGACATCCTTGATCTTCCGCGCGTCGCCTGCCGTCCGCGAGTTCATGACGAAAGTGCCGTTCGCCCGATAGCGCGCCCCAAGCGCATAGACGAGGTCGATCAGACCGTCGCCTGGATTGGTGGAATTGAACCCGCCATCGGTTCCGGTAACGACATAGCCGACATTCCCCCAGGACCAGTTGGCTTCCGCAACCTTGGGATGGGTCAGAAGTCCCACCGGCTTATCGATCCCGTCACCGTTGATGAAGGCGCTGGCCTCCGAACGGGCGAAGGTGTCGGCGATCCGGCCCGCCAGCCAGGCCTCGATGTCGAAAGCGCTGTCATCCAGCAAACGCTGGCTGATCTTGGGCAGGGCCGACAACTCGTGCAGCGGGATACTGATCCGCTCGATGGTCGGCGTGGCAGTCTCAACGCTGGCGGCGGTTTCCGTCGCCCAGCCCGCGCCGGCTTCGGTTGAATCGATCAGAACGTCGAAAGACGTGCTCTCGACATTGACCACGTTGGCCACCTGCCGGATCGATGACGCGCCGCGTAGAACGCTCTTGACGGTCTCGGCGGTCTGGGGGTCCACCAGGTAGCCGCCATCGCCGGCCACCGCCGTCGACATGGCCTTGCCCTCCAGAGACAGGCCGCGCAGCGCATCGTCGTCGCCGGTGCGCAGATAGGCCTCGAACGCCTTCTGATGTGGCGCGCCCCCCTCGTGGGCGGCGGCAAGCGCCGGACGGCGCGACGGGGAAAGGGTGTTCTTGCGATCCAGCATGGTCAGTCGCTCTTCCTGTTTCTGAAGTCTCTCGGTGATGTCGCCGACAAGGCCCGCAAGCGCGGACTTCACTTCGTCGACCGGCGCCAGGGCGTCAGGCAAAGCCTCTCCGCCCCGGGACGTCGTCTCGGGTTTGCTCATGTTCCAAATCCTTGAGTTGGGGATAGTGGTCCCGGTCAGCCGCGCTCGGCCCCTCGGGCGAAATCGCGCCGGGCATCTTCGATGACCGCCGCAAGGTCGCGCATCAGGCCGTCGCCGGGGCTTTCACCCTTGGCGCCCACCCGCGCTTCGGGAAGCATCGGGAAAGTGACCAGCGACACCTCCCAAAGCTCCAGTTCCGCAAGGCGTCGCCGCCCTGCCTCGTCCTTGGTTGCGCGCACGGTGCGATACCCGATCGAAAGCCCATCGATGGCACCCGCCGCGATCAACGCAGCCGCCTCCCTGGCCCTCGCGACCTCCGGCAGCAGACGGCCTTTCACGAACAGGCCCTTCTCGTCCTCACGCACCTCGTCCCAGACGCCGATCGGCTCAGCGGGATCGTGCTGCCACAGCATCTTGACCGACCGTCCAGCCTCCGCAAGAAGCTTCAAGGAAGCCGCGTAAGCGCCTCTTTCCACGATATCATTTCCGCGATCACGCACCCCGAAACAAGAGGCATACCCCTCGATCAAGGCGCCATCCGTCACGGACAGGTCGACCTCTAGTCGCGTGAATTTCAACTCCAGTCCCAGATCGCTCGTCTCACGCATCACCGGCCTCCTCTTCGCTCAGCCTCGGCAACCCCAACAGGACACGCTTTTCAGCATCGCTCAGAAAATCCGCGCTCGCGACACGCCTCCATTGGGCTTCACGCTCCACCGCCAGCGCCGGCACCTGGTCGAGGTCCGGCTTCAACTCGACCGCGTCTCCCATGAAAGACGACAGCCAGTGCGAAACAGCACCCATGACCTTGCCCACCATCGGCAACACGGTCAGGCGATAGAATGCCCGGTTCGCCTCCTGGTAATTGGCATAGGTGGCGTCGCCCGGGATCCCCATCAGCATCTGCGGCACTCCGAAAGCAACGGCGATCTCGCGCGCCGCTGCCTCCTTGGTCTTCTGGAACTCCATGTCGCTCGGGCTGAAGCCCATCGGCTTCCAGTCCAGCCCGCCCTCCAGCAACATCGGCCGCCCGGCATTCCGAGCGCCGACGTGATACGCCTCCATCTCCGACAGCAACCGGTCATACTGCTCTGGAGTCATTGTGCCCTGCCCGTCCGCACCGTTGTAAATGATTGCACCCGAGGGCCGCGCGGCATTGTCCAGAAGCGCCTTCGACCAGGCCGAGGCACTATTATGCACGTCCACCGCCGAAGCGGCGGCCTGGAGCGGTGACAACCCGTAGTGATCGTCCTGCGGATGGAAGGCCTTCAGGTGACAGACCGTCGACAGCCCGTCCGAAACCGGAAACCGATGCTTGCGCCCGCCCACGGCATATTCATAGGCCACGGGCCAGCCGTCGGTGCCGGGGATGACGCTCATACGGTCCGACCTGAGAACGTGCAACTCGACCGGCATGGCCGATGCGTCGAGAACCGCCTCGACATAGCCGTTGCCAGACAGAAGAATCTGGCCGAACAAGGCCTCGAACAACTCCGCCTGTCCCTGTCCGGTGTTGGGCCGGCGCACCAGTTGCAGCACCGGATGCGTCTCGTAGCGCCGTTCTCCGTCCTGCAAAACCAACGGTATGGCTGCAGCCGCTTCCGCGATCAGTTTCACGGCACGAAATCCCACAGGGTTCCCGGCAAAGCCCGCTCGCGTCAGGCTCGAGGTGTCCCGCGCACTCCATGCAACGCGCCCCGAGCCGGCGTAGGCGATCACGGGTCCCGCAGCCGATGCTTTCGCCTCCGGCCGAACCGCATCGGCCCGCCGTTTCAGAAAATCTAGCATATGAACTTGCTCCTTCGGCCCCAAGGGGCGGTCTTCCCGGACCTCAGCCCAAGGTTCTGACGCACGGACGCCGCCATTGCGCCGCCGGCTCGATCATCAGGTCTGTCAGCGCCCAGACCAGGGCATCCACTCGGTCCGGGCTGCCCCTGCCCTCATAGCCGCGCACCGACATCTGGCCCATCTGCTCTTCCAGAGCCTGCAGACCGCGGACATGTTTCACCCGTCCCTGCTCATACAGCGCCGCTACCGGCTCGGCCCGCGCGGCCTTGCCCCGAGACGCGCGCACGGCGCGAAACGGCACAAGCCCATCCACCTGGCGCACCACCTGTTCAACGAGGTCGCCGCCCTGATTCACCTCCGCGACCAGCCGATCGGCCCCGTGCCGCGCCATCGCGGCGATGGCGGCCTCCGCCCAGCCCTTCGGAGAAGCGCCGCGGATCGAGGCGTCCTCCAGAACGACGGCCTGCCAGTTCAGAGGACTTCCCTCCATCCGAACCCCCGCAACGACAATCCCGCATTCGTCGGAACCCGAATGACCCGTCACTGGCGGGTCAACCGCGACAACGATACGATCAAGGTGCACCGGCTTTTCTATCACGGCTCCACGCAGGGTTTCTGCCCTCCACAAGGCGCCCTCGATTTCTTCGACCAGAACCCCTTCCAGTTCCTGTCGGCCCTGCCGAGTGCCGCCGTATAGATCATGCACCTCTTCAAGAAACGACGCGGCCAGATTGGCACGGTTCGCCTCGGTCGGTGCACAGGTCATCACCGTTGACCTCCGCCCAAGGATGCGCTTCAGGACAGGAACGTCCCGCGGCGTCGTGGTGACGACCTGCCTGGGGTTCTCCCCAAGTCGGAGCGCGAATTGCAGCATGTCCCACGCCTCCTCGGCCCGCGGCCACTTGGCCAGCTCATCTGCCCATGCGCCGTCGAATTGAGGCCCGCGAAGCGCCTCGAAATCATTGGCCGAATAGACGCGTGCCTCGGCTCCATTCGGCCATACGAGTTTTCTCTCTCCCGCAACCCACTGTGGCACCCTGTCCGGCGGAGAGCACGCGATGATGCCGCTTTCACCGAAGACCATGATATCGCGCGCCTGGTCATAGGTCTCCGCTACCAGAGCCAGCCGTCTTGCGGGGCCACCGTCTTCAGGCAAGGCACCTTCGACCTGCGACCGAACCCATTCCGATCCGGCCCGCGTCTTTCCAGCACCTCGTCCGCCAAGGATGACCCAGGTCTTCCAGTCACCCTCTGGCGGAAGCTGATGCGGAAGCGCCCAGAACTCGAAGAGGTAGGGCAAGGCTCTCACCTCTTCATCGGACAGCTCGGCCAGAAATTCAGCCTGCACCTCGCACGGCCCGGATGCGATCAAGGCGGCGCCCGATACGAGTCCGGATATCGTCGAGGTCAAGTGCGTCGGTTCTGTCAGAACCCGCTGTGTTGAGAACACGGGCTTCATGTCGTCTTACCTCATCAAGTATCGTCTTTCGTACTGTTCCCAGGGACATGCCCGCACGGACAACCTCGGTCCCGGCCACGTCCTCGCCAAGTTCAAGCCTCATGGACATGAACAGGAACCGCTGCAGAAGGTCCTCCAGCGGAGTCCCGCTCTTTGCCAATGGTCGTGTTTCCCCCTCCGTCCCAGCCTTGGCCGCCGGATCGTCGGTCATCGTCGCTCCTGTTTTCTTGCTGAACCCACCCAAAGAAAAAAGCGGCCCGGGCTAATCACCCTGCCGCTCTGTCAGTTCGTCCATCTTGCCTGAAGGTATACCCTGGAAAGCACGCTCCGTAAAGCGTTAAGTTATTGATAAAAAATAACAATACCGCACGATCGGATTAACAAAACCTTAACGCGGAGCCAGCTTCCGGCCTACTCCGCCGCCCTTTCCAGCGCGCGATACGCCGCCACGTTCCGATTATGCTCTTCCAAGGTCTCGGCAAAAAGGTGGCCGTCCTTCGGATCCAGCGTCTTGGCCACGAAGAAGATGTAGTCTGTGTCGTCCGGATTCAGCGCGGCCTCGATGCTGGCCAGCCCGGGATTGGCGATCGGAGTGGGCGGCAATCCTTCGATGACATAGGTGTTCCACGGCGTCTCGCGCCTAAGCTCGCTCTGCCGCAGGCCACGGCCCAGCACACCTTTGCCCTCGGTCACACCATAGATGACCGTCGGGTCGGTCTGCAGGCGGATGCCCTGCCGCAACCGGTTCGCGAACACGCTCGCCACCTGTCCGCGCTCTTCGGCCAGGGCCGTTTCCTTCTCGATGATCGACGCAAGGACCATCGCCTCTTCCGGCGTTTCCACCGGCGCATTCTCCGACCGGTTCTCCCAGGCCGCGGCTAACCTCCGCGCCTGGATCTCGACCATGTTCGCAACAAACGCTGCGCGGTCGGCGCCAGGACGAATCTCGTACCCGTCGGGGGCAAGAGAGCCCTCCGCCGGAATATCGGCGATCTCTCCTGTAAACAGGTCCGAGGCCTTCAGCGCCTCCACCACCTGCCAGCTGGTGACACCCTCGACAACGGTGACCAGGAATTCGGTACCCACATCTTCCTTCGCGGCGAGGTAGGCTTCGGGAAACTCACCCGCTGCCGGATCGAATTCCGCTGTGACATCGAATTCCTGCGTCTCCGGGTTAAGCTCGCGCACCCGCGTCTCCTGCCCGGCAACACCGATGATATAGACAACCTGCGTCCCGCACGTCGACCGCCCGTCGCCGGTGATCTCCTCGACGATCTCCGCCATCGACGCGCCGGCTTGAATCAGGAAGGAACCTGCCTTCAGATCCTGGCTTTTGTCCGCATAGTCCGCCCCAAGACGATAGATCGTCGGATTGGTGATCGCGCCGCGCGCGGCCAGATCATCCGCAACACGACTCATCGAGCCGCCGCGGGGCACCTGAAGGCAAATCGCTTCTTCCAGCGGCCCTTCGGCGACATACTGCCTCTGAGCCCATCCAATCGCGATCGCTACGCCGACGAGCGCAACGATAAGAAGCGTCAAAACATTGGAAGCGATGTTGCGCCACATCAGCGATCGATCCGACCCATGACCAGCGAAGCATTCGTGCCCCCGAAACCGAAACTGTTCGACAGCGCGACTTTGATCTCGCGCTCGCGCTTGGCATTAGGTGCCAGGTCGAGTTTCGGTTCCACGGCGGGGTTGTCCAGATTGATCGTCGGCGGAGCAACCTGATCTCGCAAAGCCAGGATACAGAAAATCGCCTCGACCGCTCCCGCGGCGCCAAGAAGATGCCCGATCGACGATTTGGTGGACGACATCGTCGCCCTCGTCGCGGCATCGCCCATCAGGCGCTCCACTGCGCCCAATTCGATCGTATCGGCCATGGTCGAGGTGCCGTGAGCATTGATGTAGTCCACATCCGCGCCGGTCAGGCCAGCCGAGCGAAGCGCGTTGCGCATCGACCGCTCGCCACCTTCCCCGTTCTCCGAGGGCGCCGTGATGTGATAGGCGTCGCCCGACAGGCCATACCCCATAATCTCGGCATAGATTTTCGCGCCGCGCGCCTTGGCGTGCTCGTATTCCTCCAGCACGACGACCCCAGCCCCTTCACCCATGACGAAACCGTCGCGGTCGGCATCATAGGGGCGCGAGGCCTTTTGAGGCTCGTCGCCCCGCTTTGTCGAGAGTGCCTTACAAGCGTTGAACCCCGCGATGCCGATCTCGCAGATCGGGCTTTCCGCGCCGCCCGCCACCATCACATCCGCATCTCCCAGCATGATCAGCCGAGCCGCATCACCGATCGCATGCGCTCCGGTCGAACAGGCCGTGACCACCGCATGGTTCGGCCCCTTGAACCCGAAACGGATGCTCACCTGCCCCGAGATCAGGTTGATCAGGGAGCCCGGTATGAAGAACGGCGAAACCCTCCGAGGCCCGCGCTCTTTCAGCAGGATCGCCGTTTCGGCAATGGATTGCAGCCCGCCGATACCCGAGCCGATCATGACACCGGTGCGCTCGAGGCTCTCGGTATCGCTCGGCGCCCAGCCGGAATCCCTGACGGCCTGTTCAGCGGCGGCCATCCCGTAGATGATGAATTCGTCGACCTTGCGGGCCTCTTTCGGCTCCATCCAGTCATCCGGATTGAAGGTCCCGTCCGACCCGTCTCCACGCGGTATCTCGCAGGCGTAGGTCGTCGCGAGGTGACTTGCGTCGAACCGCGAGATCGTTCCGGCCGCCGACTGACCGGCCAACAGCCGCGCCCATGTCTCCTCGACACCGCACGCCAGCGGCGAGACCATCCCAAGCCCTGTGACAACTACCCGACGCATGCCCAATCCCTCTTTGCGGTGACTTTTGCCCGAAAGACATACACGCGCCTCCTCCAAGGCGCAATCTGAGGCGGCACCTTCCCGCCCGTTAACCAAGCGGTCAGCCGACCAAAGGTAAACTGGCGCATGCAGCGTCGGCTCCGGATAAGTTTGGCAATCGCCCTTTGCTCTGCCCCGTTTCCTGGCAAGGCGGACCCATGCGCCGCAGCAACCTCCCTCGCCGCGATCCACGACGCCTATGTGGCCCTCGCCAAGGAAACGGGAGAGCTACGCCAACAGGCCGCCGTTTCACTGCTGGCGCTACTTCTTCCTGCCGCCGATCCTGCCGCCATTGCAGCCGATCTCGCTGACTCTCGAACACCTCCCGACGAGGCGCTCCTGCGACACATCCTCAAAGATGCCGCCGAGATCGCGCGTGCCGTTGCGACAAACGACGGTGACCTACACGAAGACCATGTCTCGAACGCGGACTGGATGGCAGAAATCATCGTCGGGACCGGATGCCATGTCACATGGACCAGGGGGCAGACGGCCGATGTCACGACTGCCGAGAATGCACCACGAACGGGAAGCCTCCAAGAAGCGTTCTGGAAAGACCCTGCGATCTTCGCCGGAATAGCGGCCCTGCTCGCTGCCGTCGCAGCACTGCGCCGAAGTCGCCCGTTTCGCCGGCGCAAGCTTCCACGCCTTCCGCGCACGCCGGTAAGGCTGCAGGCCACCTCAACGCTCGCGAACGGACACCAGGAAAAGGTCGAGGTATTCGACATCTCGCGCGGCGGCATGAAGGTCGCGCTTCGGAACGCGCCCCGGACCGGCGCACTGGTCAGCCTGCGCATCGGTCAATTCACCCTGCCCGCCTCTGTAGCCTGGCGGAACAACTTCTACGCAGGACTTCTGTTCAATGCGCAACTGTCCAAAGACACACACAACCAGCTTGTCGCGCTCGGTTCCCTCAGTTCTGGCGACAAACAAGCCCCAGCGTCGAGATCAGAAGCTGCGCTGCGGTAGCGGCACCCATCCCGTCGATATCGCGCTCGGCCATGAACTCGGTGAACACAAGTCCCCGAATGCGCGCCTTCGAGGCCACGCCGGCCAGAAGCTCAAGCGCCTGCCAGTAGCGCAAACCGCCTGCGGTACGGGCGATCACCGCCGGCATGATCGATGGGTCCAGAGCATCGAAGTCGAAACAGACGATGACATCCGATCGTGCCGGCACGAGATCCACGGCACGCGCCACGCCATCCCGCGCGACCTCTCCCCCAGGCACGAATTCGACACCCCAGTCGATGGCGGCCTTCAAGTCACCGGGGCGCGCGGAACCAACCCCGCGTTGGCCGACCTGGACGATCCGCCCGATATGTTCCATCTCGGACGCGCGCCGCATCACCGACGACAGGCCAAGCTGCTCCTCCTGCACCTCGTCCCGCCAGTCGATATGCGCGTCGACCTGAAGGATCGTGTAGGTACCGCGCGCACCGAACGCCTCCAGCGCCGGGATCGTGACCGAATCGTCTCCTCCCAGAAGAAGGGGAATCGCGCCGCGGTCCAGGCATTGGCTGACGCCTCCGAAAATCCGCGCCCTGTTGCCGGCCGCGTCCTCGGCGTCCTGCTCCAGGTCACCCGCGTCCCAGACGGCGTCCTCCGGCCAGCCCACACCGCCCAGATCGAAATTCACATGACCGAGATTCGCTGCGAAATCCGCAGCGCCTGCGCGAATGGCCTGCGGCCCGCCCGCGCAATACGCTCCCGCCGTACGGTAGGGCGTCGCACAATCCGCGCCGAGAATGGAGACCTTCGCCTTCAGCCGCGACAAGTCTCGGCACTTGGGCACGCCCATGAACGTGTCCACGTCCCGCGCGCCGAACATCCGACCAAGACCGCCCATGCCAGTTCCTCCCTTGCAACGCATAGCCTATGCCGGAAAAGCGGTTCAAAAAAGCAAAACGGCGCCTCCGTGCGGAAGCGCCGTCGAAAATGCCAACCCGGAAGCGGGCCTGAAGATCAGGCGGCTTCCTTGATGAACTTCACCGCATCGCCGAAAGTCTGGATCGTCTCGGCGGCGTCGTCCGGAATTTCGATACCGAACTCTTCTTCGAAAGCCATAACCAGCTCGACGGTATCAAGGCTGTCCGCGCCCAGATCGTCGATGAACGAGGCGTTCTCGACAACCTTGTCCTCTTCGACGCCCAAATGCTCGACGACGATCTTGCGTGTGCGATCTTCGATGTCGCTCATGTCAATTCCTCACGTGTTCCTCGGGTCCGCGCCCCGTTTTCGTTGGTCGCCCCCCGCGGGACGAAAAACAGCCGGGCCACAATGGCGCCCCGGCTGGGATGTCGCGCCTATACCACATCGTTTCCATAACGCAAATGGTATCGAATACACGCCCTCCCGGTCACAACATGGCCATTCCGCCATTGATATGCAACGTCGCGCCGGTGACATAGCCCGCCTCGGGGCTGGCAAGGTACAAAACCGCCGCGCCAATCTCCTCTGCATCGCCCATGCGCGCCGCTGGCACCTGGGCCAGGATGGCGGCTTTCTGGTCGTCCGTCAGCTTGTCGGTCATTGCCGTCGTGATGAACCCCGGAGCGACGCAGTTCACGGTGATGCCCCGGCTCGCGACCTCATAGGCCAGCGATTTCGACATGCCGACCAGCCCCGCCTTCGAGGCCGCGTAATTGGCCTGGCCGGGGTTGCCTGTGGCGCCCACGACCGATGAGATATTCACGATCCGACCCCACCGCGCCTTCATCATGCCGCGCATGACACCCTTGGACAAAAGCATCGCGCTTTTCAGGTTCACGTTCAGGACTGTGTCCCACTCATCCTCGGACATCCGCATGAACAGGTTATCGCGAGTGATGCCTGCGTTGTTCACCAGAATGTCGACGGCGCCCATCGCCTCGGCCGCCTGCTTCGGCAACTCGGTCACCGCCGCGCTGTCTGACAGGTTGCACGGCAGCACATGCGCCCGCTCCCCCAGTTCAGCGGCCAGAGCCTCGAGAGGCTCGACCCTCGTGCCCGACAGCGCCACCGTCGCCCCCGCGCCGTGCAGCGCTTTCGCGATCGCCGCGCCAATGCCGCCTGACGCGCCGGTCACCAGCGCCGATTTCCCGCTCAGATCGAACATGCCCCTGTTCCTTCTTCTTGGTTCAAATATGCCGGGGGTCCGGGGGCGGCGCCCCCGGCATTCCCCTATCTCATCGATGCCGCCGCCTCGGCAACGTCCACCGCGCTGCCGACGGCGCGCGTCCCGGCATCCTTGGCGATTCGCCGAATCATGCCCGAGAGCGCCTTGCCCGCGCCGACTTCCCAGAACTCGGTCACGCCCGCACTTGCCATCCATTCCACGCTCGATTTCCAGCGCACCCGTCCGGCCACCTGCTCGATCAGCAAGGTCCGGATCGTCGCAGCATCGCTCACGCCCTCGGCACGAACATTGGCCACGACCGGCACCTTCGGATCCCGGATCTCGACCTCGCCCAGCGCGCGTTCCATCTCGACGGCGGCCGGGCGCATCAGCTCACAGTGAAACGGAGCCGAGACCGGCAACATCAGCGCGCGCTTCGCACCGGCCTCCTTGGCCAGTTCCACAGCGCGCTCCACCGCCGCGGTGCTGCCCGAAACCACGTTCTGCATGGGATCGTTCTCGTTCGCCACCTGGCAGACTTCGCCACCGGCCGCAGCGCTGACCAACTTCTCCACGTCCTCGACCGATAGACCCAGGATTGCCGCCATCGCGCCTTCTCCCACGGGCACTGCGCTCTGCATTGCGAGTCCCCGGACCCGGAGGAGCCGCGCTGCGTCCGCCACGCTGAACGCGCCGGCGGCGCACAGCGCCGAGTACTCGCCCAGCGAATGCCCGGCCACATAAGCGGCCGCTGTCACGTCCACGCCCTCGGCCTCCAGCGCGCGCATCGCCGCCATCGAGGTCGCCATCAGCGCCGGCTGGGCATTCTCGGTAAGGGTCAGCCTGTCCTGCTCACCTTCCCAGATCACAGCCGAAAGCTTTTCGCCCAGCGCATCATCCACTTCATCGAAGACCGCCTTCGCGGCCGGATACGCCTCCGCCAGGTCCTTTCCCATTCCTATGGTCTGTGCCCCCTGACCGGGAAATACGAATGCCAGGCTCATCGCCGCCCCTCCCTCTTCGCTTTTTACTGGTCCTATCCCGAGCGCCTCGTCCCGGCAAGCGGACCTTGCCTCAACGCCGGTTCGGTGTCTTATCCTTTGACGCATGAGTTTGGGAAACACCGACGACAGTTACGGCCTGATTGCCCGCATCCTGCACTGGCTGACGGCGCTGCTTATATTCGTGGCTTTTCCGTTGGGTTTTCTGGCAAATCGGGCCGACTTGGTGACCGATGCGGACATCGAACGCGTCTTCGCGCTCTTCTCGCTCCACAAGACCGTGGGCATCGCCGCTCTGGTGATCGGCCTCACCCGCATCGGCTGGAGCCTGACGCAAACCCGCCCAAATGCCCTCGGCCACTCCCGGCCAGAGCAGTATCTCGCCGGGATCACGCACCGCATCCTGTCGATCGCGCTCGTCCTTGTGCCGCTGACCGGCTGGCTCGCGCATTCCGCGGCTCCCGGTCTCGCACCGATCCGATGGCCGTTCGGTCAATACCTTCCCCTTGTGCCCAGCACGGCTGACGCCGCCGCCGTCACCGGCGCCATCCACTGGCTGGCCACAAAGCTCCTTGCGGTCGCGATTGTCCTTCACATCGCCGGAGCGCTCAAACACGCAATCATCGACCGGGACGGCACGCTCGCCCGCATGACCCGTGGCACGCCTGCAAAAGGCCGAGGCCATCACGGTAACTCCGCAGCCATTCTGATAGCCGTGAGCCTCTGGGCGGCGACCATCGGCATCGCTGCCAGCTTCGCGCCGAGACCTCCCGAACCGCCGGTCGCATGGATCGCGACGGACATGCGCGTAGAACTCCGGTCGGCCGTCACGGGCGAAACCCTCGGCGACATTCCTGCCGCAGATGTCAGATTGACCCTCGACGATGACGACATGGGCACGATCGACATCTTCGCAGCGCTCGATTCCGCAACGACGCCCGACGCCGATCCGCTTCTCGCTGCGCTTCCGATACCTGTCGCGCAATTCAGCGCGCCGCTCTCGGGCGCAGCCCCCGACCTGACTGCCGCCGGTCAGCTGGAACTTGGCGGGCAAGTTTCGTCCGCGACGATCGAAGTCTCTCGCACGGGAGACATGGCTGTTATCGCGGCCACCATGATCCTGCCGCCGGCTCCGGATTTCGCACTCCATATCGAGGCTAGCTTTCGGCGCCCGGCAGAGTGACCCTTCCTCACGCGGTTACGTCAACGACGACACGGCCTTTCACACGGCCCTTGAGGATATCGGCACCCAGTTTCGGCAAATCACCGAGCGTTGCGGGCTGAACCATGGCCTCCAGTTTCTCCATCGGCAAGTCCTTCGCGATGCGCTCCCATGCCCGCACCCGGTTCTCGTAGGGCTGCATCACGCTGTCTATTCCCAACAGGTTGACGCCGCGCAGCAGGAAGGGAACCACCGTCGCAGGCAAACCCGCGCCTCCGGCCAGCCCGACCGCCGCGACGGAGGCGCCATATTTCATCTGCCCCAGCACGCGCGCCAGCATCGCACCCCCTACGGCATCGACACAGCCGGCCCAGGTCTCGCTCTCCAGCGGACGCTTCACCGTTTCGTTCAATTCTTCGCGCGGGACGATCCGCGAGGCACCAAGACCGCGCAGATACGCTTCCGTCTCCGGCCGCCCCGTCACGGCGGCCACCTCGTAGCCAAGATGTGCAAGGATAGCGGTGGCAACCGAGCCAACACCGCCAGCCGCGCCCGTCACAAGCACTTCGCCGTTCTCCGGTTTCAGGCCGTGATCCTCCAAGGCCATGACCGCCAGCATGGCGGTGAAACCGGCCGTGCCCACCGCCATCGCCTGGCGCGTCGTCAGCCCCTCGGGCAGCGGCACCAGCCAGTCCGCCTTCACACGCGCCTTCTCGGCATATCCACCCCACCAGGCCTCGCCGACGCGCCAGCCTGTCAGAACGACCTTGTCGCCAGGCTTGTAACGGTCATCCGACGATACCTCGACCGTGCCCGCGAAATCGATCCCCGGCACATGCGGATAGGTCCGCACCAGCCCGCCGCCGGGGCCGATGCACAGACCGTCCTTGTAGTTCACAGTCGAATACTCGACCGCGACAGTGACATTTGCCTCCGGCATCTGGCTTTCATCGACTTCTTTCACCGAGGCAGATTTCTGCCCCTGATCGTCCTCTTCGACCAACAATGCGCGCATTCGACTTCTCCCCGATTTGATCAAAGAGTTAGACACCTTGACCAGGGAAGGAAAGAGCGGAACCTGTCTCGACGCTTTTCTGCAAGCTCAGAAGACGAAGTTATATGCAAGCCTCATTTCGGAGATAAACTGGCTGTTCCCCAGAAGGCTCCCGGCGTCAACTTTCGTGTCCGTGAAGTTGCCCTGAATTGTCAGGAAAGCGTTGTCGTTGAGATGGTAACCATACATCACGATCAGCCGCCTTACGGTAGAATCTCGAAGATAAACCCCTGTTGTGGGCTGGATAGTCGGGAAATCCTCGTAGTCGAAGTTGAAACCGACGGCGTGCCGGTCGGTAATGGCATAGGACGACGAAAGCCGAATTCGGGTGCGGTCTTTCCCGTTCCATACCGGAGAGGAACCAAGCCCATAACCGGTCAGCCGCACGCCATATTCGAGAGGACCTTTGGAATACCCGATGATCAGGTCATAGCCATAATCATCAACATCGCGGCCATTTATATTCGTCGAATCCACGGCGTAGACCACCGCATTGAGACCAACGGTTGAGGTAAGCTTTTGCCCGAAGCTCAGGGCAACCCACTCGCCATTGGCGCTGGTTTGAAAATTATAGTGCTGATTATCGGTAACATAGCCGAAGCCCAGGAAGACCTCTTCGTTGCTGCCGCCCAGGTCTTCCGAGATGAAGTCCAGAACGCCGATCAGATCATATGCGGAAAACATGTCATTTCCGCCAAGATCACCGTGAACCCTTTGAAACGTGTCGTAAAGCCCGGTTTGCGCCACGGCGTAGGGATGCCCTCCGTTAATCCCCGCGCCCGGACCCAGGCTTGATGCGGCGCCGTTGGAAACAAAGCCATAGTACCCACCGGATCCGACGGTGACATTCAGACCGCCAAAAGATCCGGTGGGACTGTGCATGACATCGACATCCCATGTGGAATCGCCACCGTCGAGCGAACGGATGCCCTCGACGTTGCCTGTCGCATTGACTTCACTCCAGAATGGATCGCCAATATTCGCGTATGCGTATTGCAGCCGAAGGGTTGATTGCAGCCTAAACCGTTCGAAACCCGCATTCGTACCACCGGGGAGCGTCGTGAACGCGGGACGGTTCTCATAGGCCAGGCTTCCAACCGCCGTGAAAGACAATCGGGCCGTATCACCATCGCCAAGCGGATAAACGATTTCGGCACTCACCGGTGAAGATACGAACATAGCGGTGGCAAGGGCCGCAAACCTGCAATTGTAAAACAATATTCCTGCCTCTTCTCGACAATGGATTCATAGCATCAATGCCCCTGCGATCTTAAACAAAGGTGAAGAAATTAAGGCAGTTGACAGACATTAGGCAGGTCAGGCGCAGAATTTTTCCACTTTGGCAAACAAATCGTTCAGTCACGAAAATCCCACTACAATTTTACAACAGACGCGCGTAGCACCTGCCCCTCGCACGCGTCGAGATACCCGGCGCCTTGGACAGCGCGAAGCCCGGCGAATCTTGATCAAGCGCGCACCTTCACCTATATCTGGTCCGTTCCCTCGGGAACTATGGACATAAACGCGCTCGTAATAAGCGGATCGGACCCGGGGGCGGTACCCGGCGGCTCCACCAAAATCCTTCGTTTGGGGATCACGGGGCCGAAATAGGATCGACGGACGTCTAAAGGGGTTTTGCTTTGTCTCGGCTGGAAGCCACCGTTATCGGCGCACATAAGCTAGTTGCAAACGACAACAAAGCTCCGGTTGCCCTCGCTGCGTAAGCAGTGCGGAATACCGAAATCCAAGTCCTTGGGCTTAGCAGCTTAAGGCGGGGCCTGCCGGAGCCTGGCAACAGAATCCGGCACCTAAACATTCCCCCACCTGAGTGCATTGAGGCCGGAGAAGGTCCGCCATCAAGTCGCCTCGCGCGCGGCCTTGAACCGCCGGATACTCTCTTCCGGCCATTGTTCCGACATCCTGTAATACCCCTCGCACACCGGCACCCCGACGGGCAGTTCCACCCAGGGCAGCTTGGATGCGGTGAAAATATGGATATCCGGCGGGCACAGGGCCGGCTCTTCCAGAGCTCCTACACGGACGAAGGCAACGGCGTCACCCATCCCGGCATAAGTGCTCCAAAGCGCAGTGCCGCAACCGGGGCACCGGGTGATCTTCTGCCCTTTCCCGCTCGGCGACGGAACGGTTGCGGACTTCGGCTCTCCCGCGGTCACCACCACGTTGCCCGCCTCGATCAGTGCATTGATGGCGAATGCCGAACCCGTCTGGCGCTGGCACCATGAGCAATGACAGCAATGGACGAACATCGGCGCGGCGCAAAGTTCGAACGATACGTCTCCGCAGGTGCAGCGTCCCTTCAGCGTCGAAACCTCGATCACGTCAGACCCTCCTCTTTCCCCCTAACCTAATCCGGCAGACCACCACCCGTAACCCGCTTGCGTCGCCCCGCGATTTCCCATCCTCTGAGCCAAAAAAGGGGAACCGCAAATGATAGCCGTCATCTTCGAAGTTACACCCAAAGAGGGAATGACCGACCCTTATCTCGACATGGCCGCCGAAATGCGCCCTCTCGCGGAATCGATCGACGGTTTCATATCGGTCGAGCGATTCCAGTCTCTGACGACACCGGGGAAACTTCTCTCCCTGTCCTTCTGGCGCGACGAAGCGGCCCTCGAGTCCTGGCGCACCCTGGCCCAGCACCGAAGCGCGCAAAGAGTTGGCCGCAGTCGAATGTTCGACGATTATCGGCTTCGTGTCGCCGCGATCATCCGCGACTACGGGATGAACGAAAGAGACGAGGCCCCCGCGGACAGCCGTGAAATTCACGGCTAACCCAGCAAGAACGCAGACACCCACAAATGGCCACTCGGGCGACTTGTCGCAAAAGGAACAGAGCCGATGATCGCCCCAACCCTTGGTGACATGTTCCGCAGCTTCGGTCGCATCGGCATCCTCTCCTTTGGCGGACCGGCCGCCCAGATCGCCCTGATGCACAAGGTTCTGGTCGAGGAAAAAGGCTGGCTCGACGAACGGACCTTTCTCAACGCACTCTCTTTCACCATGCTCCTTCCCGGCCCCGAGGCGATGCAACTCGCCACCTTCGCGGGATGGAAACTGCGCGGCACCTCCGGCGGCCTGCTGGCAGGGCTGCTCTTCGTCCTGCCCGGAGCGGCGGTCATCGCTCTTCTTGCGACGATCTACGCCTTGTTCGGTGACGTGCCACTGGTCGCCACTCTCTTCATCGGCATCAAGGCGGTGATCGTGGTCATCGTTCTCGAAGCGCTTCTCCGGGTCGCCCGCAAGGCCCTGAGTTCGCCGTTCTACTGGGCCATCGCCGGCCTGTCCTTCGCGGCGATCTTCGATCTCCACCTGCCCTTCCCACTGATCATCGCCGCCGCCGCTGCCCTCGGGTATCTCGCAGCACGGTCCGGCCCCCCGGCTCCGCCCGCGCCACGGGTCGAAGGGACGCTCCGGACGATCGCCATCTGGCTGTCGCTTTGGATCGCGCCGATCCTGGCTCTCTGGGCATCGGGCGCAACCTTCCTGACGGATCTCGCGCTGTTTTTCTCACGTCTCGCTGTTGTCACCTTCGGTGGCGCCTACGCGGTGCTGGCCTACATGACCCAGGAGGTCGTCATGACGAAAAACTGGCTGACCACGGCGCAGATGATCGACGGTCTCGGGCTGGCAGAAACCACTCCCGGCCCCCTGATCCTCGTCACCGAATTCGTGGGCTTCATCGCCGGTTATGCCGCCGGTGGAATGGCACTTGCCTTCGCCGCCGCGCTTGTGACGCTCTGGGTCACGTTCGTTCCATGCTTCCTGTGGATCTTCGCCGGCGCCCCATACATCGAGCGGCTCACCCACATGCCCCGGCTTTCC
This sequence comes from Silicimonas lutimaris, assembly GCF_047314965.1. Lineage (NCBI taxonomy): Bacteria > Pseudomonadati > Pseudomonadota > Alphaproteobacteria > Rhodobacterales > Paracoccaceae > Silicimonas > Silicimonas lutimaris. Next base: position 27,417 of record NZ_JBLBVK010000022.1, read on the forward strand.
GCGGCATTGAAGGCAATCACCGCCGCGGTCGTCGGCGTCATCCTCAACCTGTCCCTATGGTTCTCCGCGCACGTTTTCTTCGGAAACTTGGGCGAGTTTCGTATGGGCCCGGTTCAGCTGATTGCGCCGGAACTTTCCTCGCTCCAGATCCTCCCCTCCGTCATTGCACTCGGCGCACTCGTGCTGATGACGATCGGAAAGCAATCGCTGGAACGAACTCTGGCATTCGGCGCCACCGCTGCGCTGGTTTCAAGCTGGATTCCGTGAGTTTCACAAACCTCCAGCAGTCACCTTCCCTTCACCATCGAATCTTATATGGTGTGAGCATCCACGACGGAGATGGGATGACTCGCAGCATCGATTACGGCACCCTGATGCACCGCGCCATGCGTGGCCTCATCCAGGAGGTCCTCGCGGACGTGGCCAAGCATGGACTGCCCGGGCAGCATCATTTCTTCATCACCTTCGACACGATGCACCCGGATGTCGAAATGGCCGACTGGTTGTCGGATCGCTATCCCGAAGAGATGACCGTGGTGATGCAGCACTGGTTCGACAATCTCGACGTCACCGACGACGGGTTCTCCGTCACCCTCAACTTCGGCGACAACCCTGAACCGCTCTATATCCCGTACGATTCCATCCGCACGTTCGTCGACCCTTCGGTCGAGTTCGGGCTTCGTTTCGAAACTCAGGAAGACGACGACAGGGGCGACGACGGAGTTGAACCAACCCCCGTCGAGACCACGGAAACGGAGTCCGCGCCAAAAAGCGGTGACGCTGAAATCGTCAGTCTCGACAAGTTCCGAAAATAGCGGTCCCTAGGGGGTCACGAAACGATCGTGACAGGCCTCGCAGTAGCTCTGAACGCGTTCGCTCAGGTCAGTGGCGTCCTGAAGCGTCGCGAGACCTGTGCTGGCTTCGTCAGCCATATCCGCAAGTCCGATCGAGATACGGCTGAAATCCTCGAAATACTCCCAGATTTCCGCCGACGCCCGTGAGTGGTGGTCTGTCTTTTCATCCTTGAAGAGCAAGGGAACCTGTCGCGCCAACTCGCCGATTTCAGCGACCACCGTCCGGGCGACGCCAGGGTCGTAGGACGCTTCGCTCGCCACAACGACATCAAGCTTACCTGCCTGCTCTCCAAGCATTTTCATCACGTAAATACGGGCCCTGACCTGCGGGTCGGTGGCTACGTCATTTGCCATGACCGAAAACGCAGCTAGTACGGCGCAAACGCCGGCAAACATCCCCAAATATCTCATTTTCCATCGCTTCAAGGAGTCTGGTGCGGCTACCCCGGCGGAACCTCCGCCAACGCGCCAGTCTAGTCACAAGTTAAAGGCGCACACCCTTACGGCCAGCAAGATCGGTGAAAAACTGCCATGCAACCCGGCCCGACCGGGCACCCCGTGTGGCCTGCCATTCGATGGCTTCGGCCCGCAGAGTATCATCATCGATATCGACGCCGTGAACGTCGCAATACCCGCGTATCATGGACAGGTACTCGTCCTGAGTACACGGATGGAAGCCCAGCCACAATCCGAACCTGTCACTCAGCGAGACCTTCTCCTCGACCGCTTCCGAGGGGTTGATCGCACTGGAACGTTCGTTTTCGATCATGTCCCGCGGCATCAGATGGCGACGGTTGGAGGTCGCGTAAAAGAGGACATTGTCCGGACGCCCCTCGATCCCGCCGTCCAGAACCGCCTTGAGACTCTTGTAGTGCTGGTCGTCATGGCTGAACGACAGGTCATCGCAGAAGAGAATGAAACGCGCGTCGCTCGCGCGCAGGATATTGAGCAGACGTCCCACCGACGGCAGGTCCTCGCGCTGGATCTCGACGATCTTGCAGTCAAGACCTTCGGCCCGAACCGCCGCATGCGCCGCCTTGACCAGCGACGACTTTCCCATGCCCCGCGCTCCCCAGAGAAGCGCGTTGTTGGCCGGCAGCCCCCTTGCGAACTGGCGCGTGTTCTCCAGAAGCGTGTCGCGCGACCGGTCGATCCCGACCAACAGGCCGATCTCCACCCGATTCACCTTGGCAACCGGATCAAGGCGGTCGGGGGAAACATGCCAGACGAAAGCGTCCGCCTGTCCGAAATCAGGGGCCTCGAGAGGCGCTGGAGACATCCGTTCCAGCGCAGCCGCTATACGCTTTTTCGCCTTCATCAGGCCTTCGCGTCCTTCTCGCCATCCTCGTCATCCTCTTCGAACTCCGAGTACAGATCCTCATCCTCGCCAAGGATGCCTTCCTCGCGCAGCTTCTGAACCCGCTTCTTCTCAACTCGCTTCACCAGCTGGATCGAGATTTCGTAAAGCCCGTAGACTGCCGTGAAGAGAATAAGTTGCGTCACCACATCCGGCGGCGTCACCAGTGCGGCCAGCACCAGAATGCCCACGATCGCGTATTTGCGCACATCGGCCAAGCCGCGCGCAGAAACAAGCCCGGCCTTCCCCATCAGCGTCAGCAAGACGGGAAGCTGAAAGCAAAGCCCGAAGGCGATGATGAACGTCAGCGAGATGCTCAGCGACTCGTTCACCTTGCCGAAGAACGTGATCTTCAGCCCCTCGCTGGTCTCCGGCACAACCGCGGCGCTGTCAGGCAGGTCTTCGGCAGCTCCGGACAAGAGGTTCGCGAAGATGGAACTGACATCCGCGAAACCCAGGAAGAACGACATCGCCAGAGGTGTCACCACGAAATGGGCGAATGAGGCGCCCAGCAGGAACATCAGGGGCGATGCGACCAGAAACGGCAGAAAGGCGTTTTTCTCGGAGCGGTAGAGGCCCGGCGCCACGAAACGCCACAACTGATAGCCGATCACCGGGAACGACAAGGCAAACCCGAAGACCATTGAAATCCGGAAGAGCGTGAACAGGTATTCCTGCGGGCTCGTGTACTGTAGAGTCGGCGACGGATCGCCCAAGGCGCGCAACGACTGCTCGATCGGGCGCAGCAAGAACTCAAGCACATGCTCGGCAATGAAATCGCCCTGGATCGGAATGAAGAACACGCTGATCCCGATCAAGAGCGCGATGACCGAGCGGATCAACCGGGTACGCAATTCGGCCAGATGCTCGATCAGCGGCGCTGAGCTGTCCTCGATCTCATCGTCCGTCGGACTCATGTCGGCTCACCCGATTTCGGCGCAGGCGCCTCTGAAGGCGTCTCTCCTGGCGTGGCAGCTTCTGCGGCGGCTGTCTTTTCTTTGTCCAGCCGTTCCTGGGCCTTCTTGGCTGTATACTCCTGGATCTTCTTCGCCTGTTCGGCGCGCTCTTCCGACAGCTTGGCTGTCTCGGGCCCGATGTCCTTAGCCTTCTCGGAAGGCTTCGTCGGATCCCAGCCTTTGGCGGCATCCTTGACAGCGTCCAACCCCATCTCCTTGGCGGAGGTCATCTTTTTCAGATTGGCCGCGGTCTCCTTAACCCCGGCCTCATCGGCGGCATCTTCCATCGCGCGCTGAAAGTCGCGCGCCATGCGCCTCAGCTTGGCAGTGAACTTGCCAAACTGCCGGAACATGCCCGGAAGGTCTTTCGGTCCGACGACGATCAACGCCACGATCCCGATGACCAGAAGTTCGCTCCAGCCAAAGTCCATGTTTTACCTGAACAGGCCCTCAGGCCTTGTCCTTGTCCTTGTCCTCTGACGGCGTCACGTCCTTCGCAACGGCCGAAGCTTCGTCCTCGATCTCTTTCTTGCCCTCGTCGACACCCTTCTTGAAGGCGGTGATGCCCTTGCCAACCTCGCCCATCAGCGACGAGATCTTGCCGCGCCCGAAAAGGACCAGCACGACGATGGCGATCAGAAGAAGGCCGGGAAGGCCGATTTGTCCAAGTCCCATGAGAGTCTCTCCGTGAAATCCGACCTGCTATGTAGGCACTTCCCCCGCAATAGAAAAGCACCAATTCCGAAAGACTTGAGGGGCATATTGAGAAACAAGGGCAATTTTCGCATGCGCAAAATCAACTGACAGGTTAATGTCAGTTGGGGTCATTTATGACGAGGTCACCAGAAGCCCGAATCACGGAGATACCCATGAAACTGCTGACCGCATTTGTCGCCGCCCTCGCCTTCGCCGCACCCGACGCCGCCCGTGCCTCCGGCACCGCCACCCCGGTCCTCGAGATCGTCACCTTCCGCCTCATGCCCGGCACCGATTCCGCCGCCTTCCTCGACGCCGCGCGCGGGACCGAGGCGGCACTGCGCGACCGGGGCGCGCTCACCCGGCGCTTCCTGACTGTTGATGCCGACGGCCTCTGGACGGACGTGGTCGAATGGACATCTCACGACGCCGCGCTCGCTGCCGCCGAGGCGGTCATGTCCGAACCGTCCTTCCACCCTTTCATGATGATGATCGATCCCGACAGCGTCGCCATGCGCCACGCATCCATTCTCTGGCGGATGGAGTGACGCCATGCGCCGCACGGACCGCCTGTTCGAGCTGATCCAGATCCTGCGCGACGGGCGGTTGCATCGCGGCAAAGACCTTGCGGAGCGTTTGGAGATATCGCTCCGCACCCTCTACAGGGACATGGACACGCTCATCGCGTCGGGCATCCCCGTCGAGGGCGAACGCGGTCTCGGCTACATGATGACCGCGCCAATCACGCTGCCCCCGCTGAACCTGACCCTGACCGAACTCGAGGCGCTTCACCTCGGTCTCGCCGTCGTCACCAAGGCCGCCGACCCGGAACTTCAGCGCGCCGCAAAGACACTCTCCGACAAGGTCGACGCGGTCCTGCCCGAAGACCGTGCAGCCCCCGCGACAGGTTGGGGCTTCGCGGTCTATCCGTTCGCCGAGGCCGCGCGCGGCTTTGTTCACATGGCGCCTCTTCGCGCCGCGATCCGGTCCCGCCGCAAGGTCGATATCACCTATGCCGCCCCCGACGAGCCTGAAACCCGCCGCCGTGTGCGTCCCTTGCAGATGGAATACTGGGGCCGTGTCTGGACGCTGACGTCGTGGTGCGAACTCAGAAACGACTTCCGCGTCTTCCGGGTCGACCGCATACGCACGCTCGACGTCAGCTTCGAGACCTTCGAGGAGGAACCCGGCAAGACGCTTGGCGACTATCTCGCACAAATGGACTGAAGGCGGTCAGGTCTTCGGAAAGACAAAGCAACGTCCACGCCGGATCATCAGCCACAGCGCAGTGCCGGGCTTCGGCAGAAACACCGAAGGCACGCTGGCTTTCAGCGCCGAGCCATCGTGCTCCATCCGGAATTCCACAAGGCTCTCCGAGCCCATGAAACGCGACCGCACGACCGTAGCGCGCGCCGGCGTGCCGTCCTCGATCGTCGGATTGGGTCCGCGCCCGTCGCGGTCGAAATCGATCCGCAGGTGCTGCGGGCGGATCACGATCTCCACCTCGGTGCCGTCCGGCACCCCCGGCGCCAGGAAGGCTCCGAAGGGCGTATCGGTCAAAGCACCATGAACCACGCCATCGATCACGTTGATATCGCTGAAGAAAGCCGCGGCGCGCCGATCCACCGGCGCGTTATAGACATTGTAGGGCGCGCCACGCTGGATGATCCGGCCCTCGCGCATCAGCGCGATCTCGTCGGCCATGCGCATGGCCTCGTCCGGCTCATGGGTCACCAGCAGAACTGCCGCACCCTCTTCCTTCAGGATCTCCAGCGTCTCGTCGCGGATGCCGTCGCGCAGCCGGTTGTCCAGACCCGAGAATGGTTCGTCCATCAGCATGATATGCGGTTTCGGCGCAATCGCCCGCGCCAGCGCCACGCGCTGCTGCTCGCCGCCTGACAATTCGTGCGGATGCGCATCGGCGAAGCCCTCCAGATGCACCCGCTCCAGCATCTCCTCGGCGCGGCGGCGCTTCTCGGCCTTCGTGCCCGACAGGCCGAAGGCCACGTTGTCGGCGACGCTCATATGGGGAAACAGGGCGAAATCCTGGAACATCAGCCCGATATGGCGCGCTTCAGGCGGCAGAAAGACCCGCTCATCCGACATCACACGGCCATCGACCAGAACCCGCCCGGTGTCCTGCCGGTCCACTCCGGCGATGATCCGCAGCGTTGTCGACTTGCCGCAACCGGACGGCCCCAGAAGACAGGTCACCTGCCCGGGCGCGATGGCCAGCGAGACATCGGACACCACTTCGCGTCCGCCGAAACGGCGCGTCAGCCCCTCTACGCTCAAGCCTTTCGTGGTATTCGTCACACCGTCCGCCCTTCAATCCCGAGAGAAGAACTCGGGATTATCTCAGGCGGGATAGCAACCTCGCGCCCGGCTCGCAAGTCTGCCGCTTTGCCGCACGTCCGTAGGGATGGGCCAGACGGAGAGCGCGCTGTCTCGCGACCCAACGAAGAAAAGCGAAGCTCCGGTTCCCTGGTTCCGGCGCCCCAGCCGTAAAGCGAAACGCCCGGCCTAAGCCGGGCGTTGAAACTCAAAGGACTAAACGCCTCTGCTACGCGCTTTTGTCAGTCCAGATCGGTGAGAATGCGTGTCGCAATGTCTCCTGATCCGTCGAACGTCAGCGTCCCGACCGCTCCGAAATAAGTCAGGTTGCCCGCACAATTGCCTGTCGTCGATCCACAAGCAACGGAGTCTCCCGCGAAGATGCCTTCCATATCGGCAGCGGTGATGTCCTGGGATAGTCCGCCATTCAACTCAACCGAGCCGGAAGCATTAAGTGCGAAACCTTCTTGGAACGAAGAAGTCGGATCATCGAAACTTATACCGCCGACATTCGTCGAGACATTGACGCTTCCGCCCACCTGAACCGCATCCGCGCCTCCGGCCACTTCGTCATAATACCAGAACTGCTGATTGATCTCATTCCGCGTCGTCAACGTGTTGGTGTTGAAGTCCGCCTGAAGCTCAATCCGGCTGTAGTGAACATCCCCAAGACCTCCCGGGTTGGAGTCGATCACGATGAAACCGCTATAGTTCGCAGGCGAGGCCGGAATTGTGGTCTGAGTGCCCGAAACGGCACCCGTATTCACCGGGGTCTTTACACTGTCCGCACCAGCTGCAGCCTCAAGCGCCGCATATTCGTTCACGATATCCGTAAACGCTTGAGGTCCGGGAATGAAACCGCCTCCTCCGCCGCCACCGCAGGCAGAAAGAACCAGGAAAACAGGAATGATAGACGTATAACGCATGAAGAGCCCCCTCGATAACATGCTACAGAACGCATCAATACTTGCCCGATAGCAAGTTAAAACTCGTCCGGAAACAGTAAGTTCCTAAAGTGTGGAATTTACCCCACCGCCGTCCAGCAGGATGTTCTGCCCGACGATGAACCCGGCATGTTGAGAACAGAGGAACGCGCAGGTCGCCCCGAATTCCTCCGACGTGCCATAGCGGCCCACCGGCAGCGAGGCCTCGCGCCGTGCCCGCGCTTCCTCCAGCGTGATGCCCTCGCGGGCGGCCACGCCCTTGTCCAGCGCGTCGGCGCGGTCTGTCGCGTGAATGCCCGGGAGCATGTTGTTGATCGTCACACCCTTGCCCGCTACCTGCCGCGACGTGCCCGCCACGTATCCGGTCAGCCCGGCCCGCGCCGAGTTCGACAGGCCAAGCGCCGGGATGGGCGCCTTCACCGATTGCGAGGTGATGTTCACCACCCGGCCCCAGCCGCGCTCCATCATCCCCGGAACCAGCGCCTTGATCAGCGCGATCGGGGTCAGCATGTTCGCATCCAGAGCCTTGATGAAATCCTCGCGGTCCCAGTCCGTCCACATCCCCGGAGGCGGACCGCCCGCGTTGTTCACCAGGATATCGACCGCACCAGCGGCCTCGAGAACCTTGGCGCGACCCTCGTCCGAGGTGATGTCCGCCGCAACCGCCGTGACCTCGACCCCGTACCTGGACCGGATCTCCGCCGCCGCCGCTTCCAGCGCCTCGGCGCCCCGCGCATTCATGACAAGATCAACACCCGCCTCGGCCAAAGCCTCGGCACAGCCGCGCCCCAGCCCCTTCGACGACGCGCAGACCAGCGCCCGCTTGCCCCTGATACCCAGATCCATTGCTCAGATTTCTCCCGGTTGCTCCGCTTGGGGGACACCTAGCAGGCTGACGCCCGAGGGCAACGGAGAATTGGTCAGATCTTCTGACCTCGCGCGCCTATTTCACTCCGATACTGCGACCGGTCAGATCCTCGACCCCGTGCTCCGGCGAACTCATCGTACCGTTGATCAGCGCAAGGAAGCCCTCGGCATCCGGACCATAGAAATCCCCGACCATCTCGGTGTCCACCGTCAGGTCGACGCCTTTCGAGTCCGTCAGCAGGCCATCAAGGTCCGCCGTGATCTGCCCCCCGCCAGCGGAAGGAGACGCGCGGTCGATCACACCGCCACCTATCACAAGGCTGCCGGCAACCGGAGCGCCGGAACGATCATACAAATTATCCGCCGACCCGCTGACGGTATTGGCATCGAATTGTGCCTCCAGCGTCATCTCTCCGGCATAGCTTTCGCGCAGCCAGATCGAGCCAGCGTCCAGAATGATATAACCATCGTACACGGCCGAATTCTCGGTCGGTATGTCCCCGACCGGAGTGACCTCGTATCCCGCCTCGGCAAAATCGCCCGCGATCGCGGCATATCCGTCGGCTGCCACCGTGTAGGGCGTTGTCTTCTTGTCCGAACACGCCGCCGCCAGAATACAGCACGAGATCAGGAAAACCTTCCGGGCCATGACATCCTCCCCTGTTCAGGATCCACTCGATCCCTAGACAGCAGCATCGCGGTTTCGACACCCCGGCACATTGATATATGTCAGGAATTCCATGTTGGAGGGCTGTGCGCCCGGAGGCGCACCTTCCAGACGCTACCTTTGTCCAATTGTCGTGCCCAGCAAGAACTCGAAGCCATATTCGATGGACGTCATCGACCCGTCGATGATCGTGTAGTACCCCTCCGCGTTGGGCCCGAGGAAATCGCCGTCCATCGTCGATGAAACATTCAGATCCACCCCATCGGCGTCAGTCAGCGTCCCACTCAAACCGGAGTTGATCTGCCATTCTGTAACGGGATCCGCAAATCGATCTATTGTGCCCCCGTTCATCGTCAATACTCCGGCCACAGGCCGTCCAGCGGTATCGTAAAGCGCACTTGCGGTACCACCGACGGTGTTTGACGCGAAATCAGCAGTCATCTGCGCTGCGCCGGCATAGCTTTCCCGATAAACGTCAAAACCGACATCCATCACGATGTACCCGTCATAGGTAGCCGGCGGAACAGTTGGTGCCGGAATATCAGCCACTGGGGTCACATCGTAACCTGCCATGGCAAATTCGTTCGCCATAGCATCATAAGCATTAACCGCGCTTGAGAAGCCATTACTTCCGCCGCCACACCCCGCAAGCCCGGCGCATGCCGAAAACGCTAGTACCTTGATTGCCTTGCCTCGCATCGTCTTCCCTCCCCTGGGATGTTCCCACGCCCCAGAAGCTTGGCAGGATATGGATGTTTTTTGTTGATGCAGATCAACAAACCCGATCCGGCTCGGTTTGCCAGCGCAACACGAGCATGAAGGAACCGAAGGAATGATCGCGCTCGCCTCTTCCGCCCGGCCCCGGTCGCGGTTATATGCGCGCCCATGTTGGACCGATCCTCGAATACCGCTCCTCTCCCGCCGGAAATCGCCCGGAGACGGACCTTTGCCATCATCTCGCATCCCGACGCGGGCAAGACGACGCTGACCGAAAAGTTCCTGCTTTACGGCGGCGCCATCCAGATGGCCGGACAGGTGCGCGCCAAGGGCGAGGCGCGTCGGACGCGCTCGGACTTCATGCAGATGGAAAAGGACCGGGGCATTTCCGTCTCGGCCTCGGCCATGTCCTTCGATTACGGCAAGTACCGCTTCAACCTCGTCGACACACCCGGCCACTCGGATTTCTCCGAGGACACCTACCGCACGCTTACGGCTGTGGACGCGGCCATCATGGTCATCGACGGCGCGAAAGGCGTGGAATCCCAGACCCAGAAACTCTTCGAGGTCTGCCGCCTCCGCGACCTGCCGATCCTGACCTTCTGTAATAAGATGGATCGCGAAAGCCGCGACACCTTCGAGATCATCGACGAAATCCAGGAAAACCTCGCCATCGACGTGACGCCCGCGTCCTGGCCCATCGGCATGGGACGCGACTTCATCGGCAGCTACGACATGCTGCACGACCGGCTCGAACTTATGGAACGCGCCGACCGCAACAAGCGAGCCGAGACGATCAAGATCCAGGGCCTCGACGATCCGAAACTGGCCGACCACGTTCCCGCCCATCTTCTGGAAAAGCTCCGTGAAGACATCGAGATGGCGCGCGAGCTTCTGCCTGCCTTCGACCGGCAGGCCTTCCTCGACGGCACCATGACGCCGATCTGGTTCGGCTCCGCCATCAACTCCTTCGGTGTGAAAGAACTGATGGACGGCATCGGTGACTACGGCCCCGAGCCACAGCCGCAATCCGCCGAACCGCGCCAGGTTTCGCCGGACGAGGACAAGGTCGCGGGCTTTGTCTTCAAGGTCCAGGCCAACATGGACCCGAAACACCGCGACCGCGTGGCCTTCGTCCGGCTCGCCTCGGGCCATTTCCAGCGCGGCATGAAGCTGACCCATGTCCGCTCGAAGAAGCCGATGGCCATCTCGAACCCTGTTCTCTTCCTCGCCGCCGACCGCGAACTCGCCGAAGAGGCCTGGGCCGGAGACATCATCGGCATCCCGAACCACGGCCAGCTTCGCATCGGCGACACGCTGACCGAGGGCGAGGCCTTGCGCGTCACCGGCATCCCGTCCTTCGCTCCGGAACTCCTGCAGAACTGCCGCGCGGGTGACCCGATGAAGGCCAAGCATCTCGACAAGGCGCTGATGCAATTCGCCGAGGAAGGCGCCGCAAAGGTCTTCAAACCCACCCTCGGCTCGGGCTTCATCGTCGGCGTTGTGGGTCAGCTCCAGTTCGAGGTGCTCGCCAGCCGGATCGAACTCGAATACGGCCTGCCTGTCCGTTTCGAGCCGTCGCAATTCACCTCCGCCCGCTGGGTGACGGGGCCCAAGGACAAGGTCGAGAAATTCGTCGCCGCCAACAAGGGCCATATCGCCCACGACAATGACGGCGACATCGTCTACCTGACGCGCCTGCAGTGGGATATCGACCGGATCGTGCGCGACTATCCCGAACTGACGCTGTCGGCGACGAAGGAAATGCAGGTCGCGTGACCTTCCGGACTATCTGACTCAAACTTTCCTTTCTTTCTGGCCCCAATACGGCGGGGAGCGTGAGGGGAAGCGCCCCTCTCTTCCGAGCTCCCCC
>NZ_JBLBVK010000023.1:0-13438 GCF_047314965.1 Silicimonas lutimaris
CCACATCACCACCAGCCGTCAGCTTCAGCTCAATCTCACGCAGCAGCTTCAAGATGTCTTCGTCTGAATGTCGCTTCCTCGCCATGCCCAATCCCCCTCTCGCGGCCAAAGTAATGGCCCAGTTCTAGGGGGGAAGGACACAGACCCTGTTCTTTTCGGAAACCGGCTTGGTCAGCGGCCGTTCTCGCTACTCCAGCGCCAACCAAAGTACAGGCCGTCTGTTCTGCCTCAAATTTAACGGGAGATATCCCAAGGCTGATGTCCCCGCCGATGGACAGCGGGGGCATCGTGATCAATTAGCGTTCCAGAGCAACATTCTCGACAAAGGAAGCCCGAAGTTCTGTGTTGAACGGGTTGCCAGGCGAGACCACGGAGTAGGCCCGCATAGCCATCGGCACCAGCGCCTTGCTGTCGTCCGCGTCCGGGTGCATCGGGGCTGCACCGAAAACCTCGTTCAGCTTCGTCTGCACTTCGGCACTATTCAGCCAGTTCATGAACACTAGAGCCGCCGCCGGATTCGGGGCGTTGGCAGGAACAAGGTTGAAGTTGCCGCCGCCAGTCATACCGAACTCCGGGATGTAGAATTTAATGCGATCACTTACCTCGCCCTTCTTTTGCAGACCATAGAGATGATCTTCCCAGGCCGCGACCATTGTGAACTCGCCCTGTGAGATACGCTGCAGGCTGTCAGTATTCGAGGCCGTAATCACATATCCGTCGGTGTTCTCAAGGAACCAGTCCCAACCGTTCTGCAGCGAGGCCATTTTCTCGTCCGAAAGCGCGCCATCGAGGAAATCGTCGTTGGACATGCCGGATAGGTTTCTCGCAATGTGGGTAAAGAACGATGGGCCGGAACCACCGTTTTCGTAGTTCAGACCAAACTGGCCTGGATTCGCGGAAAAGTACGTGGCGAAATCATCGACAGTCTGTGGCAGTTCCGCTGGTGTAATCTTCTCCGGATCATAGGCGACACCTGTCTGGTTGCCCCACCACCCAAAAGCATACCCCTGGCCGTCAAAGCCGCCGACGTTGGTTGGCATCTTGGGACCGTTCGGCAGAACATCCGTAAGCGGCCCCAGCGCCATTTCGTTCGGGTCGAACAAATCCACACGATCCGACCCCATTGCCAGCACATCGATATCTCCGGGCGCGCGATTGCGTTCGGCCAAAAACTTCTCGATGTTGCCCTCGTGGGTTCCCTCGGGGATATTTACCGTGATGCCGTATTCGGCAGTGAAATCTTCTGCCAGCTTTCGGTAATCCGGCTGGAAATACCACACAAACCAGTTGAGTTGGCCCTCTTCCTTGGCTTGGGCGACGATTTCATCCCAGCTTTTTTCAAGCAGACCTGTCGGGTCGGCGGCTTGAGCGCCACTGGCCGCGGCCAGCAGGGCAGCAGATGCAATCAGTTTCCGTATCATAGTTTCCTCCCTTTTTTGAGTTTGGCTGTACTAGCCTTTGACACCGGCCTGAGCCGGGTTCGCGGATTTCAGAAGGTGCTCCAGACCGAGCATTAGAAGGACATTCGGGACAACAAGGATCAACGACACAACCGCCGCGTTTGGGCGAATGAAGTTGTAGCCGAGGTAAGAGTAGAGGATCGATGGAATGGTCGTGAAGTTCGGCGCCCCGACGATGAAGGCAATTGCGAACTCTTCGATGGACTGGATGAAGACGATGATGAGCGAGGCAAGCACGCCGGGCAACAACGCGGGCATATAGGCGACGCGGAACCTCGACCAGTGCGAAGCACCCAAGTCACGCGCCGCGTCAATGAGATCTTGGCGTACATTGCCAAATGCGACGGTCATGATGCGGATCGCATAGGGAAGAAAGAGGACGCAATGCGCCATCAGGATCGACAGGAACCGCGAGTAGATGCCTAGCGAGAAGATCAAGGACGAGAAGAAGATGGCCAGTACGAAGCCCGGCACCACCAAAGGCAGCAGGGTAAGAATCTGCGCCGCCGATTTGCCCGGAAAATCAAACCGGGCGAAGCAGTATGCAGTGGGTGAAGCGATCAACAGCGTGATGATCGCGACGGTCGGCGCCAGCATGTAGGAATTGGCAATCGCCTGCGGCAACGCTGTCGTGGTCCAGACCTCGGTCCAACGCTCTAGCGTCAGGCTTGGTGGCAGCACATCCGGATATTCCCAACCCGTCTCGGGATCGACGAGCGACCAAAGCACCGCCCAAATCGCCGGCATCACCAACCATACGAAACAGACGATCAGCAATAGACCAAGCAGTATACGGTTCAGGAGGTTCGACCGAGAATGCATTCTGCGTTTGGTGCCCGAACCGGAGCCAGTATCTGCGAGGCTCACCATTTGCTGCTCCTAAGCAGCAGACGGGCTGCGCCCGCCAGCAGCAGAGAGCCGAGTAGCGCCAGTCCCATCAAACTGACACCTACGGCGGCGGCCTGATGCCAGCGCCCGAAGCTGTCTTTTAGAAATACCATGTACTGCGCCATCGACTGCACATTCGTAGGACCGGCCGTTACTTGAAACGCAAAGTCACCTGCAGCTCCTATGAAAATGATAATCAACGATGCCTGCATGGCACTGACCGTCAGTGGAGCGATGATTTTTCGGAACCGCGCGAAAGTACCCGCTCCCAGATCACGCGCAGCATCCAGCACCTCGTCCGAAATGGCCTGAACCGAACCGGTCAACAACAGCAGGGCAAAGGGCATGTTCTTCCATATTTGCAGAAAGACCACCCCCCAAGCGTCGCGATCATTTTGCATCCGGATCGGCTGATCGGTGAAGCCCACCCACATCAGCGCCTGATTCACGATGCCGTGGTAATTAATCATGTTCAAGAAGAGGAACGAGGCCACCAGGCCGGGTACGAATAACGGTGCCTTTAGAACCGCACCGAGGGCCAGAGAGCCTTTAAACGGTCGCCGCAACCAGATCGCGAGCGGATAGGCAAGAACGACTGATCCGATCGCGCTCACGGTTGCAATATAGGCGGAGTAGCTAAGCGACCGCGAAAAGGCTTTTGAACCCAGCACCTTTTGCCAGTGCTCTAGTGAAAAGGAGCCCTCTTCAGTGAGACTGTAGAAGCCAAAGGACTGCATGATGGCGACGTAGGTCACCCAGCCGATCATCAACAAGATTACGCCGAGGCCCGGCGTCAACAGCGCCAAAATCAATAGTGTTCGGCGCCAATTCAATCTAGCTCTCCGCGCACGAAGAGAATGCGATCGGGCGGCAATCGAAACCTAACGCTCTTTCCGATGCCCGATGCGCCTCCGGGCCAGTGCAGCCGTTGATCGGACGCTCCGGCTACAGAGAGATGCAGATCGGTATAAGAGCCCTGATACGCACTCTCGCTGATGTCGGAGGTGACTACATTTTCACCCTCTGTCGATACAAATTCCGCGTCCTCGGGACGCCAGCAAAGAAAGGTGGCGTCGGCATTCGGAGGTGTCGCGACCCCAAAGCGTCCAAGCGGTGTGTCCACGACGTGATCATCGACCCGGGTAAACGGAAGCAAATTCGCCGAACCGATGAAATCGGCAACGAAGGCGGTTTCGGGCCGCTGATAAACCTCTTCTGGATTGCCAATCTGCTCCACCCTGCCACCGCTCATGACCACAACCCGATCAGACATGGCAAGTGCTTCGGATTGATCGTGCGTGACGTAGATAGCTGTAAACCCGAACTCGCGCTGAAGGCCGCGAATCTCACGCCTGACCTGTTCGCGCAGCTTGGCGTCAAGGTTGGACAACGGCTCGTCGAACAGAACAACCGAGGGTCGCATCGCCAGTGCGCGGGCCAACGCAACTCGCTGTTGTTGGCCTCCGGACAACTTGTTCGGCAGTTTTTGCCGGTGCGACTCAAGGTCGACCTGCCGTAACAAGTCGTTCACGCGGGCCAGTCGCCCAGCGCGGTCGATCTTGTTTTGCCTTGGACCGAACTCAATATTCTCGGCGACAGTGAGATGAGGAAAGAGTGCGTACGACTGAAAGCACATCGCCGTGTCACGTTTTTCCGGCGGCGCATTGGTCACATCCGCACCGTTCTGCTCAATCCGTCCAGTTGTTGGTGCATAGAAGCCGGCGAATATCTTGAGAAGCGTGGTTTTGCCACATCCCGAAGGCCCAAGAAGTGTCACGAACTCTCCGGGTTCGATGGACAAATTGATGTCGGCAAGAGCGGTAAATCCGTCTTCGAAAACCTTGCTCACATCGATCGAACGCAATGCGGTCAATATGTGATCCCCCCTCGAAAACCATTGTCCGTGACCGGGCAAAAGCCTTCTCAACGGAATTCTCAACATAGAAAGCATGTTATTGCAACGAAACAATGAATGTGGTTTGCCGGCATGCTGTCAGGTGCAGCAGAGATTGCGACCGCTCCGAAGGTGGTCCATCATGAGATCAGAAATACGGCAAAGCCGAAGCGTTCGGAGGGGTCGCAGCATGGCGAAAGCGCGAAAGGTCGTCATCGTCATTTTTGACGGGCTGCGCCCCGATATGATTGCGGGTCGAATGCCGACCCTCGACGCCTTTCTTTCCGAAAATCTTTGGCTACGAAATGCGCGCTCGGTATTTCCGTCGGTTACCCGAGTTTGCACAACAAGCCTCGCGACAGGTGCCTGGCCGGGACGACATGGCATCGTAAACAACCAGTTTCACCTCAACTCGGATCTTCGCGGTCCTTTGGTGGATACGGGACGCGTGGATCGGCTATTGCAGCTTTTGGAACGTACGGGAGAGATTGTCAGTACTGACAGCCTCGGACAACGGCTTGCTGCTGAGGGGCGCAGCATGATGGCGATCCATTGCGGGTCGGCCGGGTCCGGTCTGCTGATAAACCACGCCGTCCGCGAGAACGGACAAAGGACGTTTTCGGTGCATGGCGCAGGAGCCACGCTGACCCCAGAGATCGTGCCCGGTATTCTCGCGACATGTGGACCGCTACCCAGTCAAGACGTGCCGAAGTTCGACGTTGTGGCCTATGCCGGGCGTGTTGCTAATGAGGTTGCCCTCGCCAAGGAGCAGGCGGACGTTACGCTCGTCTGGCTGCCCGAGCCCGACACCTCGTTTCATTTCTGCGGGATCCACTCGGAGCGAACCGATCAAGTGATGAGCGCTGCTGACGCAGTCTTCGCAGAGATTCTAGATACTGTCAGAAAGGGGCCATATGCTTCTCAAACGGCGGTTATTGCCTTGTCTGATCACGGGCAGATCGCAACCAGCGCGTTAGTGGATCTTGTCCAACTGTTGCGCACCGACGGGTTTCGTGCAGACGAAATGCCGAACGACGACACAGAGATATTGGTCACTGGCGGGAACATGGGAGAATTGCGGCCGCTGGCCAATGATTTCGGCCTTGTTCGCGATCTTGGCCAATGGCTTATGCAACGGGACGAGATAGGAATGGTCTTCGCGGACCCTGAAATGGTGCCTGGGGCGTTTTCACCCGCCGCCGTGCATCAAGTTCACGCCCGCAGCGCCGATTTGCTTTACGTTATGCGCTCGCACGAGATACCGGGACCTGGCGGCATCCCCGGAATCGGTGTCTTCACGGGTGGCGTACCTCTTGGTGGAGGCATGCATGGGGGGCTCAATCGGTTTGAGATGAATACAGTGCTTGGCATTGCAGCTCCCGATGGCCGGCGCCAAGAGAGCGACGACACGCCTGCGTCTTTGATCGATATAGCCCCGACGGTCCTCGGACTCCTTGGTACGACCTTCCGATGCGACGGGCGCTTTTTACCCGTCTTCGAACCTGAATCGGAACATGCCGAAATCGAGATAATGCACGAAAGTCACGGAACCTTCCAACAGCGCCTGGTTCGCTCGCGGATTGCCGGGCGCGAATACTTGATCGAGGGCGGGCGGGCATGAGTGATCAAGTCTTGGCGAGCAGAGTTCTGCGCTTTCGATCAGAGTAAAAATGCCTGATGGCTCTCAAATGAAACTAGTCCTTGCAAGCGATCTGCATGTGCGCGACCCCGATGGATCCGCCAGCGCCATGGACCAAGTTGTTCGGATCGGTGCATGTTTGGATCGAGTGGCCGAGAATTGTCCCACGGCGACATGCTGCGTCATTACCGGCGATCTTGCCGATGCTGGAGAGACGGCCGCCAACAATGGGCTAAAGAAAAACTGGATTTGCTTCCATTTCCAGTCATTCCCATGCTTGGCAATCACGACGACAGAGACGCCTTTCGCAGCGTGTCCGGCGAAAGCGGTTCAAGCGGCGGCTTCATTCAGTCGACGGTGCAGTTTGGCAGTTTTCGACTCGTGTTCCTGGACACTCTTGCCCCGGGAGAAGACTCGGGCTTCCTGTGCCTTACGAGGCTGGACTGGCTAGATCAACAGCTATCCGAAAGCGAAGATGAATGCCTGTTCATGCATCATCCGCCATGTGATATTGGCGATCCGGTTCTCGACCTGATCAAGCTGTCAAACCCGGATGATATTCTCAGTCTGTTGCGAAAGCACCGTAATGTGCGTCAGATTTTCTTCGGCCACGTCCAGCGTACCATGTTCCTGACGTGGAAAAGCATCCCCTGCACAAGTCTGGGAAGTATTGGAGTGCCGTCGCCGACCAATGGCCCAGTCTTTGGGCTTCTGTCACCCGATCGCAAGGGCTTGGCTGTCACCGTCTGGCCATTGGTATGATGGCTGGTCCGATATTGCGCCGTCCAATAGACTGGTATGGAAGGCAAATGAACCCATTTCGGAAGTTTTGACATGGCTCCAACGCGCCCCGATGAAATCTCACACCTGACAGGACGGCTCTCTGGATTGATCCGCCCGCCCGGCGTCTCATTGCTTAACTGTGGAGGCAAGTTCACTCCCGACGGCGCAGTGCAGTATTGGCCCGGGAATACCTTTATATGCCACGTCAACCGCAAATCCGCGGCCTTCGAGGCGATCCGAGAGCTTCAAGAGGAATTAAAGAAGAGCGAATTCAGTCGCTTTTTCACGTTCCTTCCGCCACCGAGTTTCCACATGACGGTCTACCAAGGTCTATCGCCAAACATGTCACTGGAGACCGGCTGGCCGGAAAACGTGCCCGAGGGCCTATCCCGGGACGAAGTTACCACGATACTGGCAGAGCGCTTGGATAGCTTGCATCTTCCCAACATGTTCCGGATCAAGGTGGATGGGTTGTTTTGCGGATACAGTATTACGGTGTCCGGTGCAGATGACGGCGAGGAGGCTAATCTCCGGCGGACCCGCGTTGTCCTGCGCGATGCCACCGGAATCAAGTTTGCCGATTTTCATGACTACGTTTTCCACATTACGCTGGGCTACCTGATCGACTGGCTATCGGAAAAGACAGCAAAGGAGTTGACTTCGTTCAGCGCGGAGCTTGGCGAGAAACTGACGGGTTCGATTGGCGTGATTGAACTCGGGCCTGTGGAATTCTGCAATTTCGACACGATGCATCACTTTGAGTTGGTGAAAGCATTAAAGTAGACGTCCAGCGCGGGCCAGGAGCCTACGATTGCAGCGCGTGAAGCAGAAGATGTGCGCAACCTGACTTAGCATCTGGCAGAAGATCTTCGAATTCAAAGTTCTTAACTTTGCCCGCAACTACTGGCAACCAGCGACCGGATTGGGCTCCCAAGGGTCATCCGAGGCATTCAGTCAGATGTCCGGATCGCCTCGCATTGCGGCCATCCACCACCAGCCGCCAGACCTACGCCTACCGGTTCATCCACTGTGTCCTGGAGGGGCAGATCGCCGGGCGGGATCGGGTGGTTCGGCACCGCTGCCATAGCCGGCTCTGCGTGAACCCGAGACATCTCGAGCTGGGGACGCAGGCGGATAACAAGCGGGATGACTGGGAGAATTGGGTCGGCGGAGTGGATCACCGGTTCCTCTGAGCTGTCCCTGATCAAGCCTCGTCCGGTTCGCCGGGCGGGGCACCCGTGCCACCCGACACAGGGGCATCCCGTGGGGCATTCCGGGGCGCTCCGAGCGGAAAGCTACAGCGATGTTAGAGGAAACTTCGCCTGGCTGGGGTGGTAGGATTCCCAGAACTGCGATGAAACCTATCGGCTTTTCCCGGAGAGCGTCGAAGCTGGGGCAATCCGTGGGGCGAAAGGGTGCCTCGGGTGGCGGCAGAGTGGGCTGGACGGGGGCTTTGGAAAGGGGTCTGACGGGTAGCCATGCCTCCTGCTCCGTTGCCCCCAGCGAGAGTTGCCGGCCGACCTTGCCCGAGATGAAATCCGGCTCTTCGAAGGGACTTGTTCACGTTGACACAGGTCATTCTAGAAGCGCGGCTTCGTCCCTAGGATGATCGTTAAGTTCTTCCTGTCCCGCAAAGTACGGAGGACCGGGTGATGCATGTCGTTCTGGTGCGTCCGCCACGCTACGTGTGGCCCTTCAACAGTGAAACCTCGGCATTCTGGCAGCCGCTGGGGCTGATCTCTATCGCTGCAGCGGTCCGACATGCGCTGCCTTGGGTCACGGTTGAAGTGATCGATGCACCCGCCCTGAAAATCGGTTGGAAAACGCTTGAAGACAGACTGCGGGCGCGTCGGATCGATGTTCTGGGGATCGGTGAGGAAACCGTTTCGGCGCACGAGGGGATCCGCGCTGCAGCCCTTGCCAAACGTCTCCACCCCGACTGCCTTGTCGTCGCAGGGGGCTACTTCTACTGCTATTCGCTGGCCTTCACTTTCGCCAGCGGCGTCGTAGACGCAGTTGTCCACGGCGAAGGCGAGGAAACATTTATCGATTTGGTGCGAAACGCCGGCGACAGGACGGCATGGCCTCAGGTCAACGGAATCTCGTACCAGGACGCTGACGGGCAGATCAGGACGACACGGCCCCGAGCGCTGATCAAGGACCTCGATACGCTGCCCTTCCCTGCCTACGACCTTCTCGACATGGAAAGCTACGGTCGCCGGTCGCGGAACCACCCGGGCCTTGTGAGCATCGAGCATTCGCGCGGTTGCACGGACAACTGCTCTTTCTGCATCCTCTGGAAGCACATGGGCAAGCACCGGGACGGCAGCGACGATGTCAGGCCGCATGTGCGCACCCAAAGCCCCGAGCGCAGTTTCGAGACGGTGCACCGGCTCTATCACGAGTTTGGCCGACGTACCTTCGGATGGGTCGATCCTACCTTCAACGTCTCGCCGCGATGGTCAGACGGATGGGCGGAACTTATGCTGGCGTCCGACATGATGGACGCGCGGGGCGATCCCAGGACAATTCACACGGCATGGATGCGCTCCGATTGCGTGATCCGCGACCACAAGTCGGGCGTTCTGGACAAACTGGTTCGTGCCGGGGTGCGCCAGGTGATGATCGGCGTGGAACGCGACGACGAAGATAGTCTGGCCTTGCTGAACAAGCACAACAATGACGCCGAGGTGACCCGCGAGGCGATTTCGATCTTCCAGCAGCATTACCCGCAAGTCTTCACGATCGGCTCGATGATCTACGGGCTTCCGGGCGACACCAAAGACGATCTGAAGCGGCTTGTCGGCTTTCAGCGCGAGCTGGGGTTGGACTTCTGTTTCGCCATTCCGCTGACCCCGAACCCGGGAACGGATGTCATAAACGGGGACAAGTCCGCCCTGGGAGACGCGTCCACCGACTTCTCCAGCTACAACTACCATACGCCTGTTCTGAAGACGGCAACGCTCGATCGCAGGGAACTGGAAGCGATCTATCATCGCATCATGCTGGGCACGACGTTCCGCCGCATCATGCACCTGATCCGTGCCTGCCTGCTGGAACCCGATCGCAGGAAACGCCGTCTGCACCGGTCCTTCCTGAAGCACGGGTTCGGAATTGCCGCGACGAGTCTCTTTCACCGTTTGAAGTATGCCACCAGCCGGCAACCGGCTCTGCATTCGAGGAAGCCACAGTGGTACGACACATGACAAGACCCGCCCGGAGCTGGAAAGCGAAACTTGCGATGATCGTCGCGGCGGGCGTGATCGCCAGCCACATCATGGCCTGCGTCGAAAGCCCGATGTCCTTTTCACCGACCGGCACTTTGGTGTTCTCAATTTTGGACCGGACAGAGGAGCCAAGTAGCCCCTCCACCAATGTCTTCCGGGTCATGACCCTTGAGAGGGACAAAACCCTTCGGGAAATCGAGCGCAGCGAGACTCATATTCTTGGAGGACCGGTTTTCAGCCCCGATGCAACCCAGATCGCATATCTGCGGATTCCGATCCCTTTGAGAGAGGAAGAAGAGGCTGTCGTGATCGTTGAACCTGTCCCAGACACGGAAGTCACTTCGCAGGATGCAATCGCGGACGATGACACGGCTGTGGTTTCACCGGACACCGCTATGGAGGAAGAAACTGTCGAACCCGTGATCGTTACTGGAAACAGGCCCTTTGACTTCCCGGTTGACTGGGAGGACCTGCCAAACGCGACGATCAACACCCAATCCGATCTAGCGGATGCTCTGCGAGAGGAGGTCGCGTTCGTGGATGCCGAACTGGTCTTTAGGGATGTGGCCAACGGCGCGCTGGTCGACAGGGTACCATTTCCGCTACCAATATTTAATGAACGAGACGCGGAGTTTGATTACTACTTTTCCAAGTTAGCCTTCAATCCACAGGCCACGGAAGTCTTCTTTACAGCTCAGGGACTCATTTTCGCGCTGGATTTCAGTGAACGGAAGGCACGTGTGCTCGGCACCGCCTTGAGGGCCGCCCTGTCGCCAGACGGCAGCATGCTTGTTGGTTACGAGGCCGAAGGAGAACTCCTCTCCCTTTATGCGACCGATGCGTCACGCGCGGTACACATACGACCGGCACATGATATCGCAAGCTTTTCGGAAGCTTTCTGGATGGATGACACCACTGTCGCTGTTCTCGGGACCGGCGATGGGAAGACCTACCTCGACACTTACGATGCCAATGGCGTTCTGCAGGCATCTCGAATGCTGGTTGAAGGATCAATCAATGGGGGGAGCGTTAGCCTTTCACCTGACGGACGTTTTCTCTCCCTTGTTACGGATGAAGACGTCACCTTCCTTTCGGACAAATTTATCGTGCTGGAGCACTTCGAACACGGGTCAGAAGAAGACTCTTTCGACGCCGCCGTCTACACGCTCGACTCCCAGCAGGTCGCCTTCAAACATCTGATATCCGAGGAATCCGGCGAGGATGGCCCCAAAGTCCGGCGGACCGACGCAATCGTCTTCTTCACGCCGCAAGGGCGGGAATTGTTCCGCGTCGACATCCCTCCCGTTCCCATAGATCTGCCGGTCGAGACCGACGAAGAGACCGAGAACGACACCGCAACCGGGGAGCCGCAGCAATGACCGAACAGGCAATCCTTGAACTCTTTTCGCATATCTGCGGTCAAAGCCCGGCCAGATCGTTCTCGGTCGACGGCCATCTGCTTCCGGTGGATCAGCGCTGTCTGGGACTGTACCTCGGAGCCCTGATCACGGGCCTCTGGCTGACCGTTTCGGGGGTCTGGCGGATGGGGCTACCGGGACGTGGCATGGTGGCCCTGCACCTTGGGCTTCTCGTCCTGATCGTGCTGGGCGGCTGGCATATCATCGATCCCGGACCGACCTGGCGGCTTGCGCTTGGGCTGTTCACTGGACACATCACGATGATCTGGCTCATCGGCGGCGCGCGGGACATTTGGACGGCGACCCTGGCCGACAGCGCCTCGGGCGGATGGACCAGAAGCGCGACCGCGCAAGGCTTTGTATGGTCCCTCCTGCTTGTCGCATTGGCGCTGATATTCCCGGCGTTCCTTCCCCTCGGCTGGGCTTTCTGGACCGGAGCGACCCTGCTTGGCCTGCTTAGCCTTGCCGCGAGTCTGTTGACTGCAGCCGTGGTCCTCGTCCTGGCCCAGACAGGCCGTTTCAGGTCGTCCTGACGGCCACGGGCTTGCAGGATGGTTTTTGGCACTTCCCGACTGCGGATGAACAATCGGCATACATACAGAGGCCATCAATAGTTCCTTTCGCGACCCTGTTTGCGAGAGCCTCGTCTAACGACCGCTCAGGCGAAAAAAAGAGAACCCCCGGCGAGCCCCCTGAGGGACCCGCCAAGGTGATGCTTCAGCCGAGACGGCGATTGACGACGTAGTCCGCCAGCCACTGCCAGTAGTGATCGCGATCCCGGAAGCCCTGCGCTCTGGCGGCCAGGTCTTCGGCGCCGGAACGAGAAAGACCGCCGTCGTACTGCGCGATGGCGACCCTTTCCTCGAAGGCTTCGATGTCGGGGATCAGGGTGTGGTCCGTCATCCCGGCAGCCTGATCTGATCCACGATGGAGCGCTTCTGCTCATCCGAGATACCCGCCGAGTAGATGCCGTAGGTCAGCTTGTTCTCGGAGCGGGCCGACTTGTGCCCGACCAGCGACGCCGTGAAGTGCTCCGGGACGCCGGTTCTTTAGCACTGGGTGATGAACCACTTCCGGGTGCTGTGGAACACGACACCGGGCCGGTCGATGCCGGTCTCTTCCCGCAGCTAGGTGAACGCCTTGGTGACGTCGTTGACCGAGAGACGGGGAAAGAGAGGCCCTTCCGACGGCAGAGACGACAGCCGATCCTGCAGAACCGGATGCAGCGGGATGGTCCGCTCCGAGGCATCCGTCTTCAACTGTCGCAGCCGATTGGGCCGAACCAGCGTGAAGAGCCCGAGGTTGCCCTTCGAAACGAAGTCATCCCGCAACAGCCCCACCGCCTCGCCGGAGCGCATGCCCGAGAGAAGGCAGAACAGCATCACGTCCCGGAACCGATCATCGGCGAAGGTCAGAAGCTGCCTGACCTCGTCATCCGTCAGCACCGAGTACGGGGCGGGCCTGACCTTCCGATCGAGAAGAACCGTCCGGAACGGGTTCCGCTCCCGATGTCCCTCGTAGACCGTCCAGTCCAGGAAGTGGTTCACCTGCGCCAGCCGCAGTGCAGACGCCTGTCATGCACCAAGACTCAAACCGGACCACTTCATTGGGACTGGCCGTTTAATTGGCTTCTCTCTGAAGTGTACTGTTTTAATTTTATTCGACAGGGTGTTCAGGTGACTGTCAAGTCAGTTTCTACGGTAAAATCGTTTAATATCAAACGCATAATTACGCCTACACGACGCACAGGGCTTGTCTCATGTCCTCAATGCTGCGGTCCTTTTTCCGTCGGCAAAGAAAAGCATCCTCGTCTGCGTCCGTTCCGGAAACTTAATTCGAGACAACCCTTATCGGTTACCCCCGACAGATAGGCTAGACAGAAGACTAAGTGGAAATGGGAAGAACGGGCGGGTTCCCTTTTTGCCAAATCGCCATCTGATTTCCGCGCATAAGTAATTTGCTGCAAGGACCGCTTAGTCCGCGTTGCGGTCATAAGCTCGATTTTCTGGCACGTCCGGTGTCGGTGGAAACTGCCGTCGGGGTCGTAGCCAGTTGACGGCTCCAGTGCCTGACTGGCCCGTCGCGATTTTTTTCGACATGCCGCAGGGATGATTTTTCGCCCCCATTAT
>NZ_JBLBVK010000024.1:0-41874 GCF_047314965.1 Silicimonas lutimaris
CTGGCTCTGGCTCTGGCTCTGGCTCTGGCTCTGGCTCTGGCTCTGGCTCTGGCTCTGGCTCTGGCTCTGGCTCTGGCTCTGGCTCTGGCTCTGGCTCTGGCTCTGGCTCTGGCTCTGGCTCTGGCTCTGGCTCTGGAAGCATCTTCGCCAGCGCCTCCGGCGCAACCTCTTCTTCCGGGGCAGCCGGAGTTGGGTTTTCGGCCGCAATATCTTCGGCGACGCCGCCATCCTCGACAATCGCCTCCAACCCCTCGTCGATCTTCGACGAAGACTTGAACAACCGCTCCTTGAGCTTCGAGAAAAACGCCATGCCGCCTCCTTCGCTAAGCCTCAACTAAGCCGTTGCGAAGCAAGATGGAAGACGCCGATTAACCCGCCAGCTTCATCAGCCGCGACGGCAGGTTGTTGGCCCATGCGCTGATCGTGCCCGCGCCAAGGCAGACCACCATGTCGCCCGGCCTGGCCTGTTCGCGCACCAGACGTTCAAGATCGTCCTCGCTGGTCACCGCGCGGGCATGGCGATGCCCGTGACGGATCAGACCGGCCACCAGATCGTCGCGCGAGACACCCTCGATCGGTTCTTCGCCCGCGGCATAGACCTCGGCGATGCCTACGACGTCGGCATCGTTGAAGCAGGTGCAGAACTCTTCGAACAGGTTCGAAAGGCGCGAATACCGGTGCGGCTGGTGCACCGCGATCACCCGGCCGTCCGTGGCCTGCCGCGCGGCTTTCAGCACTGCGGCGATCTCGACCGGGTGATGACCGTAGTCGTCGATGATCGTCACACCGCCCACTTCGCCCACGCGGGTGAAGCGCCGGTTCACGCCCTTGAAATTCGCCAGCGCCTCGCGAATCTCGGACCCCTTCATCCCGAGATGCCGCGCGACGGCGACAGCGGCCAATGCGTTGGACACGTTGTGATCGCCGGGCATCGGCAGGGCGCAGCCCTCGATCACCATCTCGTCGGCCGACAGCGCCACATCGAAATGCGCGACACCCTTCTCGTAGCGCAGGTTCACCGCCCGCACGTCGGCCTGCGCATTGAACCCGAAGGTGACGACGCGGCGGTCGGTCACGCGCCCGACCAGCGCCTGAACTTCCGGGTGATCGGTGCACAGCACCGCAAGGCCATAGAACGGGATGTTCGAGACGAAATCGGTGAAACCCTGGCGCAGGTTCTCGATCGTGCCCCAATGCTCCATGTGCTCGGGGTCGATATTGGTGACGATCGCGATCGTCGCGGGAAGCCGGTTGAAGGTGCCGTCCGACTCGTCGGCCTCGACCACCATCCACTCACCCGCGCCAACACGGGCGTTCGAGCCATAAGCATGGATGATGCCGCCGTTGATCACGGTCGGATCGATGCCGCCCGCGTCCAGCAGAGCTGCGACCATCGTGGTCGTGGTGGTCTTGCCATGCGTGCCCGCCACCGCAACGTTCGAGCGCAGCCGCATCAGTTCCGCCAGCATCTCGGCCCGCCGTACCACCGGCAGACCCATGCGCCGCGCTTCGTCCAGTTCCGGGTTGCCCTTCTTGATGGCGCTCGAGATCACGATTACCTCGGCCCCCTCGAGGTTCTCGGCCCGCTGACCCTCGAATACGGTCGCGCCCTTTTCCTCCAGACGATCCGTGATCTTCGATCTCTTCAGGTCCGAACCCTGCACGGTGTAGCCGGCTTCGATCAGAACCTCGGCGATCCCCGACATGCCGATACCCCCGATCCCCACGAAGTGGATCGGACCCATCTCGGTCGGAAGCTTTGTGACGGCGGCGGCGTTCATGTTCTTTTCTCCGCTAACTGCTCGACAAGGGCGGCCAGCCTGTCGGCCGCATCGGGAATACCCTGGGCCAGCGCGTTCTCGCGCATCCGCGCGGCGGCTCCGGGGTTGGTCAGAATGGCGAGGATCTGCTCCGATAGAGAGCCGGGGTCAAGCGCCGATTCAGGGATCAGGACCGCGGCGTCGGCATTGACGAGGCCGCGGGCGTTGGCGGTCTGGTGGTCCGCGGTCGCGGCCGCATAGGGGATCAGGATCGACGGTCTCCCGATCACGCTGATATCGGCCACCGACGAGGCGCCCGACCGGCTGATGACAAGCTGCGCCTCGGCCATGCGGCCGGGCACATCGTCGAAGAACGGCTTCACCTCGGCGGGTACCTCCGCCTTGTCATAGGCGGCGATCACGCGGGCCATGTCCTCGTCGCGCGCCTGATGACTGACGCGAAGGTTGGCGCGCAAGGGCCCCGGCAGACGCCCGATGGCCTCCGGAACGACATCGGAGAGAATGCGCGCGCCCTGCGATCCGCCGATCACGAGGATCGACATGGGAATGTCCCCGGGCGAGATATAACTCGCCCCTGCCCGCTTCAGGATCGTTCCCCGCACTGGGTTGCCCGTGTGGAGACCCTCGACACCCTCGGGCAAGTCCGTCGGCCATGTGCCGCAGGCCACCGCGTCCACCCGACGCGCGAACACCGCGTTAACGCGCCCAAGCACGCCGTTCTGTTCATGGATCATCCGCGGCACGCGCAACGCCCACGCGGCGGCCAGCGCGGGGATCGAGGGATATCCCCCGAAGCCAGCCACCACGGTCGGGCGATCGACAATGAACCGAACCAGCGCCGCGAAACCTCCGGCAAGAATACGGACAGGAACAAGCAGCTTGGCCACCAAACCGCCCCGCGCGAAGGTCGCGCTGGCAACCTGGCGGATGGCGACAGCGTCGGGAAAACCGCCGGTATAGCGCGCGCCGCGCGCATCGGTCGACAGCGTCACGCGCCAGCCCTTCTCCAGCATCGCCTCGGCCAGCGCCTGGGCCGGGAACATGTGCCCGCCCGTGCCGCCCGCGGCGATGACCAGATGCGGCTGTTTCACCTTCCGCTCCTGACGAGATAGTCTCGAATTTCACCCTGCGGCCGCACCCGCGTCAGCGCCAGCAGCATGCCCACCAGGATACCGCCCGCGATCAATGATGATCCGCCGTAACTGACGAAGGGCAGCGTCATGCCCTTGGCCGGCAAAAGCCGCACGGCCACGCTCATGTTGATCATCGCCTGCACGGCAAAGGTGCAGGCCAGCCCCGTGCCCGCCAGACGGATGAACGGATCGCGCTCACGCATCAGCCGGAACAGCGAGCGCAGGACGATCGTGGCGTAGAGAAGGATGATCACCAGAACCAGCAGCAGTCCGTATTCCTCGGCCGCAACCGCGATGATGAAATCCGTATGCGCGTCGGGCAGCGACCATTTCACCGTGCCCTCGCCCACGCCCACGCCAAAGAAACCGCCTTCGCGGATCGCGTTCGCTGCATAGCCAAGCTGGGTGGTCGGATCGACCTCGGCCGACAGGAACCCGTCGATGCGGCGCGCGAAATGTTCGGAGTTCTGATAGGCCACCCCACCGCCGACCACGGTCAGGCCAGCAATCGCGGACAGGATGTAGAACGGAGCCCCGCCTACGAAATACATCACGCCCCAGGCGAAAAGGATCAGGCACGCCTGCCCGAAATCAGGCTGCAGGGCCAGAAGCATCGCGATGAAAAGCGCAAGACCGAAGGAATAGCTCTTTCCCGGCGGCCCGGCGATCTCGTTCGACGCCGCGATCATCCAGCCCGCCACGACGATGAAACCGGGTTTCAGGAATTCGGACGGCTGGAACGAGCCGAAGCCCAGCGAGTACCAGCGCACGGCGCCTTTGCCATAGTCCGTTCCGAACAGCGGCAGGAACAGCAGCGCAACGAAGGAGAGCGCGAAGCCGATAACCGCCAGACGGCGGATCGTCCGGGGCGACATCAGCGTGAACGCGAACATGGTCACGATCGCCATGCCCCCGAACGCAACCTGGCGCTCGACGTAATGGAACGCACCGAACCCGTTGCGCTCCGCCAGGGGCGGCGATGCGGCCAGCCCAAGAAGCAGGCCGATCCCGAACAGGATCAGCACGCAGCACATCGACCACTTGTCGATGGTCCTCCACCATCGCGGGATAATCGGCTCTCCGTCCCGTGTGGGGACAGAGCCATATACCATTTCCGTCATGGAACCTGCTCGTCTGCCTCGTTCCGCCCGTTTTCCGGGTCTGAAAGTGATTCTAGCGAATCAGGGCCGATGTTGCCAGCGAAACATGGCAAACCGGATGGAAGCCCACCTCCGCCCGGGGAAACGTCTCGGCGGTTTCCCGCACAGCTTCATTTTCAGGTCGGGAACAATGCAAACCCGCCTTGCCGATTGGTGCCACCAACCTTGAACAACCTGCGCACGGCCCGGCCTCCGGACAAAATGTTGACAAAATCACGCCATTTTTCGGCATCAGCCTGAACGCAATAAAAAAGCCGCGCCGACCATTTTCGGGACCGCGGAAGAAATTGCCGAGGACAGGATGGACCAGACCCTGCTGAACGATGCCGCGCGCGCCCTTCACCTTCTGGGCCTCGCACTGGGCTTCGGGGTGGCCATCGTCGCGGACATGTCGGCCGCCCGGCTTTTCATCAGGCCGCTCGACGCCCGCGAAATCGCCACGCTGCACCGCTTCCACCGGATGGTCGCGCTTGGCCTCGTGCTGTTCTGGATCAGCGGGCTTGTCCTCCTCTGGCTTCGCACCGGGTTCGATGTCGCGAACTTCTCGCCGAAGCTCCTGACCAAGCTCGGAGTCGTCACCTTCCTGACCGTGAACGCCATACTGATCGGCCGCCTCGGCCTGCCCGTGATCGAGGCGTTGCAGGGCCGCCGGTTCGGCGCGCTGGCCGCGGGCCCCCGAATCCAGATGGCCGCCCTCGGCGCACTATCGACAGCCGGATGGATCAGCGCCCTCGCGCTCGGCGTTTTCAGCCATCTGAAGAAGATGGAGTGGAGCCTGCTCAGTGAGATCGTCGGGATGATCTATCTGATCGCCCTGACATGCGCCTTCATCGCCGCCTGCGCCGCCCCCATTGTCGACAGGTTCCTGCAAACCGCGGGCCCGATGGAACCCGCCACCCGCGGCTAGCCTGTCCCGGTCTCCATGCGGTGTGCGAATTCCTGCATGCGGGATTTCAGGCGCCCGTTCAGCCTGGCCTTGGCCAGCCGCAGGGATTGCACCAGCAGCCGGGACGACAGGGTCGTCGGGCGCAACTCCATCGACACCAGCAGCCGGGTTCGCGTTCGCGAGAGGGCCACCATGTCGACAACCGTCATGCAGACAACGCCGCCCGAACTCGACTCGATGGC
Organism: Silicimonas lutimaris; assembly: GCF_047314965.1. Taxonomy (NCBI): domain Bacteria; kingdom Pseudomonadati; phylum Pseudomonadota; class Alphaproteobacteria; order Rhodobacterales; family Paracoccaceae; genus Silicimonas; species Silicimonas lutimaris. Next base: position 5,203 of record NZ_JBLBVK010000024.1, read on the forward strand.
ATAGCCTTGCCCTTCGTCGACAGAGACAAGCTCCGAGAGAATGACATGCTCGCGCCCGCGCCAGTTCGCCCGGGCCGTCCAGCGCTTGCCGGGGCCTGTGTCGGGCGCGTCGGGATCCCGCTCGACCGCAACACCACGCTTCTCGACCTGTCGTTCGATGGCGGGAAAATTGCTGGCGGCGGCATAGACCGACTGGATCGGCGCTTCGATGTCCTGGCGGTTCGAGAGTTTCATGCCGCAGAATGTGGGTCAGCGATGCGTATCGGCAAGCCAGCGCTCGATCAGAAACCGGGCGATGGCCCCTTTGCGGGCCGGTTTCATCTCGGGATGCCGGCCGGCGAAGGCCTCCAGCATGTCCTCGCGCGTCACCCAGCGGGCATCCTCGATCTCGGCAGGATCGATCTCGATCTCCGCGCTCACGGCCTCGCCATGGCACCCGAACATCAGGGACGACGGAAACGGCCAGGGCTGCGACGCCAGGTAGTCCACCTGCCCCACCTTCACGCCCGCTTCCTCGAAAACCTCGCGGCGCACCGCCGCCTCGATGGTCTCGCCCGGCTCCACGAAACCGGCCAGAAGCGAGTACATGCCCTCGGGCCAGAACGGCGCGCGGCCCATCAGAACCGAATTCCCGCGCGTGATCAGCATGATCACCACCGGATCCGTGCGTGGAAAGTGATGCCGGTCGCAAGCGGGGCAATCGCGCTGCCAGCCGCCCATGGCGATCATCGTTTTCGCGCCGCAATAGGCGCAGAACCCATGCGTCTCGTGCCAGCCCAGGATCGCCTTGGCCGTCGCCACCAGTTCCGCGCCCCGCGGCGTCAAGGCCGTCATATTGGCGCGCAGTTCGGCAAAGACGGCGCCCTCGACCTCGGGATGCGCCTGCTCCGAGGCATCGACGAAGGCGCCCAGCGTGTCCGGCACCTCGGTCGGCTCCCAGTTCGAGATGTCCCGTGCAAAGCACGGCCTGGTCTCGTCTAGCCCGAGGAAGACCGGAGCTTCGTCCGCCGTGCTGAACGCCGGGTGATCGGATGCCAGGAACACCGGAGCACGGGTCTCCGAATTCAGAAGCGGCTTCCCGCGCCAGACCGGCAACACTCCTGCCTCCGCTCCATTCAGCATCGCCGCCAGTTCCTCTGGCTTGCTCCGCAGATGCGCCGCCCGGTCCAGCCCCGAGCCTCCGAATGTCACTGATTCTGCCAGTCTCATGCACCGATCCGCCCTTTGCCAAAACGATGTGCCACGCGCCGTCGGGATTGGCAAACAGGGGATTTCCTCGCAGTTTCAGGCGAGTTGCCGACCATGGCCCGGCAGGACAGGATGGGTCACCAAAGATTCCGTTATGTGTTACACCGCTGTCATGCTCCCATCGCACCATAGTTCAGAACTCTCAGGGAGCCTGTCATGCCGCATTTCCGTGTTCCGGCCATGAGCCGCCGTTCATTTCTCAGCACCACCGCCGGCGCATCGCTTGTCGCACTACATCCGTTTTCCGCCCGCGCCGCCGCCGGTCAGGCGCATCTCAGGATCATGGAGACGACCGACCTGCACGTCCATGTGTGGCCCTACGACTATTACTCCGACCGCGCCGTCGACACCGTGGGGCTTGCCCGCACCGCCGCCCATATCGCCGACATCCGCGCCGAGGCCACGAACAGCCTCCTCCTCGACAACGGCGATTTCCTTCAGGGCAACCCGATGGGCGACTACATCGCCTATGAACGGGGCATGAAGGACGGCGACATGCACCCGATCATCACCGCGATGAACACCGTGGGCTTCGACGCCTCGACACTGGGCAACCACGAGTTCAACTACGGGCTCGACTTCCTGATGAAATCGCTGGCCGGGGCGAATTTCCCCATCGTCAGCGCAAACGTGGTCAAGGAGCGCGGCGCCAGTCCCACCGCCGACACCACGCTGATCAAACCCTATGTCATCCTTGACCGTGAACTGACCGACGGCGCCGGCGAAAGGCACCCGATCAAGGTTGGCCTCATTGGCTTCGTGCCGCCCCAGATCATGAACTGGGACCGCAAGCATCTCGAAGGCAACGTCACCGCCCGCGACATCCTCGAGACCGCACGCGCCTATGTGCCACAAATGCGCGAGGAAGGTGCCGATATCATCATCGCGCTCTCGCACTCCGGCATCGGCTCGGCCGATGAGACCGACCTGATGGAGAACGCCTCGGTTCCCCTCGCAGCAATCGACGGTATCGACGCGCTGGTCACCGGACACAGCCACCTCGTCTTCCCCTCGCCCACCTATGCCGACTATGCCGCCGTCGACGCCGAGACCGGCCTGATTCACGGAAAACCCGCCACGATGGGCGGTTTCTGGGGCTCGCATCTCGGCGTGATCGACCTGATGCTGGAACGCGAGGCCGGCGAATGGCGCGTCGTCAACCAGTCGGTCGAGACGCGGCCCATCTCCAAACGCAACGAAGACCGCTCGATCACCGCGCTGGTCGAAAGCGAGCAATCCGTGCTCGACGCCACGGCAAAGGATCACGAGGAAACGCTCGCCTACGTCCGCCGCGCCGTCGGCAAGACCGCCGCGCCGCTACACTCCTACTTCGCGCTGGTGGCCGACGACCCTTCGGTCCAGATCGTGAGCCAGGCCCAGACCTGGTACATCTCCGAGATGATGAAGGGCACGCCATACGAAGGCCTGCCCATCCTCTCCGCCGCCGCCCCCTTCAAGGCCGGTGGCCGGGGCGGACCCGACTATTTCACCGACGTTCCCGCCGGCGACGTGGCGATCAAGAACGTGGCCGACCTCTACCTCTACCCCAACACCGTGCGCGCGGTGAAAGTCACCGGAGCAGAGGTGAAGGACTGGCTCGAACGCTCGGCCGGCATGTTCAACCAGGTGACGCCTGGCAGCACGGACCAGGCGCTTCTGAACCCCGAATTCCCGTCCTACAATTTCGACGTGATCGACGGGGTGACCTACCAGATCGACCTCAGCCAGCCCTCGAAGTTCGGTCCCAAGGGCGAGCCCCTGAACCCTGACGCCAGCCGCATCGTGAACCTGATGTACAACGGCCAGCCGGTGACCGCCGACATGGAGTTCATCATCGCCACCAACAACTACCGCGCCTCGGGCGGCGGCAGCTTCCCCGGCGCGATGGGCGACACGATCATCTTCGAAGGGCCCGACACCAACCGCGACGTGATCGTCCGCTTCATCGTCGACCAAGGCACGATCCAGCCCTCGGCCGACGCCAACTGGACTTTCGCCCCACTGCCCGGCACCGAGGTTCTGTTCGAGACCGGCCCGAAGGCGGCGGACTATGTCGATGACGTCAAGGGCGCCGACATCGCACCTGCGGGCGACGGCGCCGACGGCTTCGCGCTCTACCGGCTGAAGCTCTGAAACACCGGGCGGGGGCAACCCCGCCCGATCCGCAAGGCGCGTTCAGCCCGACAGAAACTCTGTCAGTGTCTCGATATAGGTCTCCCACACCTTATTGCCGGGGTAAGGGAAATGGTTGGCCGTCTCCAGGATGACCAGTTCGGCATCCGGGATACCGGCCGCCAGCTTTCGCGCCTCGGACAGGGGATGCACCGCGTCGCCCCGCGCATGCAGGATCAGCGTCGGACATTTCACCTGGCTCAGCAGGTGCGCGACCGACGCGTTGTTGATCGCGTCCCGGTCCTTCAGCATGACATCCGGCGGGCAAGCCGCCTGCATGTGTCGCACGATGCGCCGGACATCCTCCAGCGGACCTTCCGGAAAATAGGACGTGATGAACGCCGTCGCGAAGGCGCTCTGGCTCTCGGCCCAGCCTTCGGCGACCATCGACTTCAACGCCTCCGGCCCTTCTGTCTGGCCGCGCCGCGACCGTCCGTCGGCATAGCCGCCGACGATCGCAAGCCGGGACAGCCGCTCGGGATAGCGGGCCGCGAACTCGATCGCGGTCAGCACGCCACCTGACATCGACACGCCCGCGAACCGGTCGAACCCTGCGGCATCCGCGACTGCGGCGGCATCGTCGGCCTGCACGCCGAAATCGTAATTCGGCTCCACCCGCTCCGACTGGCCCGACCCAAGCCCGTCGAACCGCAGCAAACGGAACCGGCCCGACAACTCGTCCACGAACGCCCTCTCGGGCGGGTTGCTCCACTCGAATTCCAGATCCATCGTCAAGGGCGGCGGAAACCGGATCAGCGGGGGACCTTCGCCACTGATCGCATAGGCCAGCTGGTGTCCATCCCGGTTGCGCGCATAGCGAATCCGCTGAACGCCCGGACTGGCCGCTTTGGGAACGGGTCTCACCTCCGGGGCGCTCGCCTCCGCGACCAGCATCAGCCCCCGCCGTGAAACCGTCTTGATAATTGCCTGCTGCTTCCCGTCATCACCAACGGCCTTACGCGCCGCCGCGATACAGGCCGAAATGGCGGACTCCGAAATCGCACGCCCCTGCCACAGCGCTTCAACCAGTTGGTCGCGGGTTACAAGCTCCCCGGCATGATCGGCCAGAAGCCGAAGCAGGTCGAACACCAGCGGCTCGACGGGAACGGCGTCCTGCCCCCGCGTCAGCGTGTGACGCGAAACATCCAGCACGCAATCGGCAAAGCGATATTCCATGAAAGCCACTCTACAGAACAATTTCCGCACGTCTTCCCGGAAATCACAGGGAAAAGACAGGGTTTTCCCAAGGGTTTGGTCAAGCGGGGCTTTCCCGCGCCCGCTACACCTCGGGTATCAACCAAGGAGACGCGCCATGATGCCCCCGATGAACACCGATCTCTTGAAGCATCTGCCCGAAAGTCACCGCATCCGCACGACGCACACGCGCGAGGCGCTCCGCCTTGCCCGCAAAGCCCGCCGCGCGAAATGGGCCGAATGGCTCGCCACGCTTGTCCGCCTGCGCAAAAAGGCCCGCCAGCCGCTCGTTTCGCTCAACGGACAGACGGCGTCCCGCTAAGCTCCGCACCGATCCAGCCTGGCCTCATCCGATCCACCTCGTTCAACGTAACAGGGAAAAGGGAGACGATGATGTACCGCACACTTGCATTTGCCGCAGCGCTCGCCACCTCCACGGCGGCCACTGCAAACCCGATCACAGGCACGTTCGCCTCGATCGACGGGGGCGAGATCCACATCGAGGACTGGCGCGGCCAGCCCGTTCTCGTGGTCAACACTGCATCGCTTTGCGGCTTCACCTACCAATACGACGACCTGCAGGCGCTCTACGACGACTACCGCGACCGGGGCCTCGTCGTGCTGGCCGTCCCGTCCGGCGATTTTCGGCAAGAACTCGAGAGTGAAGCCGAGGTCAAGGAATTCTGCGAGGTGAATTTCGACCTCGACCTGCCGATGACCGAGATCACCTCGGTTCGGGGCGACAGCGCCCACCCCTTCTTCGCCGCCGTTCGCGAGGCAACAGGGTTCGAGCCCGCATGGAACTTCAACAAGATCCTGATCTCGCCCAAGGGCGAAGTCGTCGGAACATGGGGCTCGCTCGCCAAGCCGCAAAGCCCCACAATCACCCGCGCAATCGCCCCCTATCTGGACTAGTCCCGCCGTCCGTTAATCTTCTGAAAACCTTCGAAGGGAAAAAGCAACGCGCGCACCGTTCATCCTCGCCTGCCCGACAGTTTGCCATACGTTTTGCCGACGCTTTGCCGACCGCGCAAAACGCCAGAGTCTCAGAGGATTAGTGCCAGGCACCCCTGCGGTGGCGTCAGGCGCCGAACGGCGCCCACCGAACGTTGCGCGCCACGAAAAGAAACCTCTTGACCTCAACTGAACTTGAGGAACTACGAAGTCGCGGCAAACTCGCGAAAAGGAGATGCCTGAATGGCCGCCGCAAGACTTGAACACGTCAACATGACCGTCACCGACCCCAAGGCCACAGCCGCCTGGATAGAACGGGTTTTCGGCTGGAAAATCCGCTGGGAAGGCCCCGGCATGACAACCGGTTACACCGTGCACATCGGAGATGACGACAGCTATGTCGCCCTGTTCACCTACCCGGAAACCCCTGAGCCGAAGAAGAATTCCTACGTCACCAAAGGTGGCCTGAACCACTGGGCCGTGGTGGTCGACGATCTCGACGCCGTCGAGGAACGGGTCAGGGCCGAAGGCTTTTCACCAAAGAACCATGCCAGCTACGAGCCGGGCCGACGGTTCTACTTCGACGACGCCGACGGCATCGAGATCGAAGTCGTCCAGTACGGCTGATTTCATTTGCCCGAGCGCCCGGCGCGGATCTATAGCGGCGGAATGCACACCGTTGCCACCCCTCCCACGCCGCGCGCCAGCGTCGGCGGTCAGGTCCGCTCTTTACTGAGCCTGGGCCTGCCGCTGATCGGCAGCCATATCGCGCAGGTGCTGATCGGCGTCACCGACACGGTGATGCTGGGCTGGTACGACATCATTGATCTTGCAGCACTTTCCGTGTCTGCACCCATCTTCTACATCGTTTTCATCTTCGGATCGGGCTTTGCCTGGGCGGTAACGCCCATGGTCGCTTCCGCCCTTGCCCAGAACGACGAACGCCAGGTCCGCCGCGTAACCCGCATGGGCCTCTGGCTTTCGGTGTTCTTCGGCATCCTCGTGATCCCGGTGTTCTTCTTCGCCGAAGCAATCCTTCTTGCCATCGGGCAAGAGCCCGACGTGGCCGGGCAAGCGGGAATTTACATGCCGTTTCTTGGCCTGGGCCTGATCCCCGCCCTGATGGTGCAGGTCCTCAAGAGCTATCTCTCCGCGCTGGAACTGACCCGGGCCATCCTGCTGGCCGTCATCGGGTCCGCCCTCCTGAATGCCGCCGCCAACTACCTGTTCATCTTCGGAAATTTCGGCGCCCCGGAACTGGGAATCGCAGGCGCCGGCATCGCGTCGCTCGTCAGCCACATCACCAGCCTTGCTGCTCTTTGCATCTATGCGGTTCTCAAGCGCCCCGATCATTCGCTCTTCCGCAATCTGCACCGCCCGGACCCCGAGATCCTTCGCGCCGTCTTCACCATCGGCCTGCCCATCGGATTCACGCTTCTGGCCGAAGTTGGTCTCTTCGCTGCCTCCAGCATCATGATGGGCTGGCTGGGCGCCGTCTCCCTTGCCGCGCACGGGATCGCACTTCAGATCGCCAGCCTCACTTTCATGATTCCCCTCGGCCTAAGCCAGGCCGTCACCGTACGCGTCGGCCGCGCCTGGGGACGCAACGATCTGGCGGAAATGCGCGCCGCCGCCCTTGCCGGCATGATCCTTGCCGGTATCGCCGTCGTGATCACCATCTCCGCCTTCCTCCTCATTCCCGAGCTCCTGATCGGCCTGTTCATCGATCCGGGCGATCCCGCGCGCCCGGCGATCCTGGCCACAGGCATCTCGCTTCTGGCAATGGCCGCTCTCTTCCAGCTTGTGGACTTCGGGCAGGTGATGGGGCTGGGCATGCTTCGCGGTGTTCAAGACACCCGGGTGCCGATGCTGATGGCGATCGTCAGCTACTGGCTGATTGGCCTTCCCGTCAGCTATGCGATGGGCTTCACCGCGGGTTGGGGCGGCGTCGGCATCTGGCTGGGACTTTCGATCGGGCTGGCTGCAGCCTGCGTCGGAATGCAGACCAGGTTCTGGCGCAGATACGGGCTCAGTCGGCCTTCGTCCTGAGCCATTCCATCACGTGTCCGCGCACCGATTGCTCGCCGCTCTCGCGGGCGACATCGATAAGCTTCCGCACCTCTTCCAGATTGACCCTGCGGATCAGATGCTTGACCGGCCCGATCGATGCTGGCCGCATCGACAGGGACCGCAGCCCCATGGCCGCAAAGCACATGGCCTCGATCGGCCTGCCAGCGTCCTCGCCGCAAAAGCTGACCGGCGTGCCCGTCTGGTCGCAGCGGCGCACGATCTGTTCGATCAGGCTGAGATAGCTCACGTTCAGCGTGTCATAGCGCCGCCGGACGCGTTCGTTCTCGCGGTCTGCGGCAAAGAAGAACTGCTTCAGGTCATTGCCGCCAATCGAAATGAAATCGGCCATTTCGTAGAACTGGCGCGGTGCGAAGGCCAGACTTGGCGTCTCCAGCATCGCACCGATCTCAAGCTTTTCGGGCAGCACATGCCCCAGTTTGCGTTCGCGTTCGATCTCGTCCAGAAGATGCTGCCGCGCCGCCTTGAACTCGTCGAACTGCGCGATGAAGGGGAACATGACCGTCAGCGGACGGCCATTGGCGGCTCGTATCAGCGCCTGCAACTGCATGCGCATGACACCCTTCTTGTCCAGCCCCACGCGGATCGCGCGCCAGCCCAACGCCGGGTTCGGCTCGTCCTCGCGCTTCATGTAGGGCAGCACCTTGTCCGACCCGATATCCAGCGTCCGAAAAACGACGCGCTTGCCCTTTGCCGCGTCCAGCACGCGCGAATAGATGGCCGCCAGCTCGGCCCGTCGCGGCACGGTGTTCCGCGCAAGGAACTGCAGTTCGGTCCGGAACAGACCAACGCCTTCAGCCCCCGAATTCGCCAGCGAAGGAAGCTCGGCAATCAGGCCCGCGTTCATCTGAAGCGAGACGACAACGCCATCGGTCGACTCCGCCGGCAGGTTCCGAAGACCCGCATACCGCTCCTGAGCCTTTGCCTGCATCGCGATCTTGTCGCGGAAGGCGGAAACCACGGTATCGTCAGGACGCAGGTGGACCACGCCCTGATCTCCGTCGACCATGATCGGATCGCCGTTCAATGCCTCTGACGTGATCCCCTCGGCATGGACGACAAGGGGAACCGCCCACGCCCGGGCGACGATGGCGGCATGACTGCCCACCGACCCCTGCTCCAGAACGATCCCCTTCAACTGACCCCGGCCATATTCCAGAAGCTCAGCCGGTCCGATGTTGCGGGCGACAAGGATCGGATCCTCCGGCATTTTCGCGCCGGTGTCCGAGCCCTGCCCGGTCAGGATTCTCAGCAATCGGTTCGACAGGTCATCCAGATCCTGCAGCCGTTCCCGAAGGTAAGCGTCCGCAGCCTGCCCCAAGCGGCGCCGCGCGGTGGACTGCTCCTTTTCGACGGCGGCTTCGGCTGACAGGCCCGCCCGGATGTCTTCTTCCATCCGCTTCAGCCAGCTGCGGGAATTGGCCATCATCTGATAGGCCTCCAGCACCTCACGATGGTCACGATCGGCGGCGTCGGTACCGACCTTGTCCAGCATGTCCCCGACGGAAACCCGCAACTGGTCCACCGCCGCCTGCAGACGTTCGACCTCGACGTCGGGATCGTCGGCAACCGGGTTCGCGACAACGACACGCGGCTCGTGCAGCCAGACATGGCCTTCCGCGACGCCTTCCTGCCCGACGCCGCCCCGGAACATTCCTGGATTCGTGTGCCGCGCGCGCAGGGCTTCGCCTTCGCCGACGAAGGCGCCAAGTTCAGTCATCTCGGCCAGCACCATGGCCACGACTTCAAGCGCATAGACTTCGTCTTCAGAGAACGCCCGCGCTTCGCGCGACTGCACGACCAGAACGCCCAGCTTGTCGCCCAGCCGCTGGATCGGCACGCCGCAGAACGACGAAAAGACTTCCTCGCCCGTCTCCGGCATGTACCGAAAGCCCTTGGCCGAAGGGGCGTCCGCCTCGTTCACCACGCGGCCGTCTCGCGCCACGCGACCCACAAGGCCTTCGCCCAGCCGCATGCGGGTCTGGTGAACGGCGGCGGCCTTAAGGCCTTCCGTCGCACAAAGCTCCAGAGTATCGGCATCCCGGAACAGGTAGATCGAGCAGACCTCGGTGCGCATCGAGTGCGCGATCAACTTGGTGATACGGTCAAGCCGGGCTTGGCCTGCGCTGGATTCGGCCAGCGTGTCTTTCAGCCTCCTGAGAAGCTTGCGGCTTTCACTATCGCCCGTCTCCGACATTCGTCCGCTCTGTTCACCCCGATGCGTTCTGCACCAATACTTTCACTAGATCACATGCTGGACCGAAGCAAAACGTGAAACCCGAGGGATTCACACAAGTCATCGACTAGCTTTCGCCTAAAAACCGGGCGAGAACGCTTTTTCGCGAGATTTGGCCAAGCGCCTGGCCGTTCTCGACCACGGCGACGGGAACGCCGCTTTCCAGAACGGAACGGATCACTTCATGGATCTCGTCATCGGGACCGATTGCACCGGTCGCGCGCTCGTCAACCGGCTCCATCACGTCGCGGGCGCAGAGAACCCCAAGCGGGTTCATGTGGCGCACGAAATCCGCCACGTATTCGTTTGCGGGGTTGGTGTAGATGTCGCGGGGTGTGCCCCATTGCACGATACGTCCGCCTTCCATGATGGCGATCTTGTCACCAAGCTTGAACGCCTCGTCCAGGTCGTGGCTCACGAAGATGATCGTCCGGTTCAGGCGGTCTTGCAGCTCCAGCAACTCGTCCTGAAGGCGCGTGCGGATCAATGGGTCCAGCGCCGAGAATGGTTCGTCCATCAGCAGAATGGGAGCCTCGGTGACAAAGGCCCGCGCCAGCCCGACGCGCTGCTGCATGCCACCCGAAAGATCGCCCACCTTGCGGTCGGCCCAGTCCGAAAGGCCGACGAGTTCGAGCTGCGCATCCACCTTGGCTCGGCGCTTGTCCGCTGGCATGCCACCCAGTTCCAGGCCAAGCCCGACGTTGTCACGCACCGTCCGCCAGGGCAGCAGGCCGAATTGCTGAAAGACCATGGCGATCTGCGTCAACCTGATATGGCGCAGGGTCTTGGTGTCGGCATTGGTCACGTCCACCTGCCGCTCGCCGTCTGCAACGATGACTTTGCCCCGAGCGACCGGATTTAGCCCATTGACGGCCCGCAACAGCGTCGACTTGCCCGACCCGGAGAGGCCCATCAGCACAAGAATCTCACCCGGTTCCACGCTCAGCGAGCAATTGTGCACGCCCAGAACCTGCCCGGTTTCCTGCTGGATTTCCCCACGATCCTTCCCCTGATCCATAAGGGGAAGCGCCAGTTCCGGCCGATCTCCGAAGACGATCGAAACGTTATCGAATGTGACGGCGCTCATTTCTTTTCAACCCTCAGCATCCGATCCAGAACGATCGCGACCACGACGATGATAAAGCCCGACTCGAAGCCCAATGAGGTATTCACCTGGTTCAGAGCCCGCACAACGGGCACGCCCAGCCCGTCTGCTCCCACCAGTGCAGCGATAACAACCATCGACAGAGACAGCATGATCGTCTGGTTCAGCCCCGCCATGATCTGAGGAAAGGCATAGGGCAGCTCGACCTTCCACAATGTCTGCCGCCCTGTCGCGCCAAACGCCTGCGCCGCTTCCAGAAGCGGTTGCGGCGTAGAAGACACCCCGAGATGCGTCAGCCGGATCGGCGCGGGAAGTACGAAAATCACCGTTGCGATCAGCCCCGGCACCAACCCGATGCCGAAGAACACGATGGCCGGGATCAGGTAGACGAAGGTTGGCAACGTCTGCATCAGGTCCAGAACCGGCCGCATCGCCGCATAGAGCCTGGGCCGATGCGCCGCCGCGATACCGATCGGCACGCCGATCCCCATGCAGACCACGCAGGCCGACAGCACCAGCGTCAGGCTCTCCGTCGTCTCTTCCCAATAGTCCTGGTTCAGGATGAAGAGAAACCCGAAAAAGGTCAGCAGGGCCGGTTTCCAGCTGCGTTGCAAGAAATAGGTCAACGCCGTGAAGGCAAGGACGACGACCAATGGATGCGGCGTCTGCAGAACCCAGAGAATGCCGTCGATCAGCGCCTCGAGGAAATCCGACATGGCGTCGAAAAAGAAAGCCCCGTTGATCTGCAACCAGTCGAAGGCGGTCTCGGCGACATCTCCGACGGGAATCTTGTTCTCGGTCAGCCATTCCATGTTCTTGAAATCCACCCCTGTCCCGCGAACGCAGCGTGTCGGACCGGGACCCGCCGCCGCGCTTCAGGCCCATCCTGTGGCATTCCGCGGATCGGGTCTACCCACGAATTACCAGAGCAGTTTGTGGGTCTTCGCGTCCCGACCGTGAGATCCCCAACCCGGGGATCAAAAGGCGCCTGCAAACCCCCAGCAAAGCCAGATCAGACCGACGGCCAGTGAAATGGCGCCAATGACATACAGAACGAAACCTGCCCGGTTCGCCGTCGCCCCCGAGAATGAGAAGCCGCTCTCGCCGGACAAGGCCCTAAGCAACATCGCCAGCGTCGACGCCCAGACGAAGAGGACGACCAGCCCGGAAGCCACCCAGGCATGGGTCGGAGAAAGAGAAGACAGATGCACTGTTCCCCCAAGTGCGATCAGGAAAATCCCCCGTGCGGAGCCTCCCGCATGCAGCAGGTGCCAGTCGTGCGGATCGCCGTCCCGGATCAAAACGCGATAAAGCGCGAGCCCGCCAACCGAGCTGATAAAGACGATCAGCAGCCCATTCAGAACCAGAAAAGCGCCAAGGGAGGCCATTGTGCGAATTCTCCGCAAGTCCCGCCGGACAACATGATGGTCCATGAAGCCTAGTATTCGCGCCGAAGACCTCGTTGACGCAGATCAACCCGGTCGAGTGGGACAGCGCTTGCCCGGCCCGCCCCCAACGTAAAGGGCCGGGAACGATGCCCGGCCCTTCACAAGTCAGAGGTGCGGCATCAGAGACCGAGCGCAGCCTTCACAGCCGCCATTGCGTCGCCGCCATCTTTCGTGGTCACGCCATTCAGCCAGCCATCCAGCGTGCCGGGATTGGCCTTCAGCCATTCCGTTGCCGCCTCGGCCGGGTCTTTCCCGTCGTCAAGGATCGCGCCCATGATCTCGTTTTCCATCGCAAGCGAGAATTCCAGATTGCCCAGCAACGCACCGACATTCGGGCACTCGCTCACATAACCGGCCGCCGTGTTCGTATAGACCGTCGCGCCGCCGAGGTCAGGACCGAACCAATCGTCGCCGCCTTCAAGATAGGTCAACTCGAAGTTGGCGTTCATCGGGTGCGGCTCCCAGCCCAGGAAGACCACCGGTTCACCGCGGCGATCGGAGCGGGCAACCTGTGCAAGCATACCCTGCTCCGACGACTCGACCACTTCGAAACCGTTCAGATCGAAAGCGTTCTGATCGATCATGTCCATGATCAGACGGTTTCCATCGTTGCCCGGCTCGATGCCGTAAATCTTGCCTTCAAGCGCATCCTTCTGCGCGGCGATTGCGCCGAAGCTGGTGATTCCAAGGTCGGCGGCAGCCTTGTTCACGGCCAGCGTGTACTTGGCGCCTTCGAGGTTCGCGCGCACCGTGTCGACGGTTCCCGCATCGCGATAGGGCGCGATGTCGGCTTCCATGGTCGGCATCCAGTTGCCCAGGAAGACGTCCACGTCCTTGTTCGCAAGCGATGTATAGGTCACAGGCACGGACAGAACCTTGATGTCGGTCTCATAGCCCAGCGCTTCCAGAACTACCGTCGTGGCCGCCGTCGTGGCCGTGATGTCGGTCCAGCCCACATCCGAAAACGTAACCGTGTCGCAATCGGCAAAGGCCGGTGCCGCCGCCATGATCGCCAGAGCGGACAGAGTTGATTTCAGGCGCATCTTGCACTCCCTGTTTTGTTGATTGACGAGTCAATTAAAAACCCAGATACCCCATGTGGGGCAGCTGTGGAAAGAAGAACATGCCGAAGCTCGGAATGGAACCGATAAGACGCGCAGCGCTGATCGACGCGACCATCGCCGAGATCGGCGCGGCCGGCTCCCTGGATGTCACCGTATCGCAGATCGCCAAGCGTGCCGGCATGTCGTCCGGCCTTGCCCACCACTATTTCGGCGGCAAGGACGACATCCTTCTGGCCGCGATGCGCCGGATCATGGCCGACTATGCGCGCGAGGTACTCGGACGGCTTGCAGCCGCCCGCACACCCGAAGACCGCCTTGCCGCGATCGTGGTAGGCAGCTTCGCGCCATCGAACTTTCGCGCCGACGCCGTCTCCGCGTGGCTGAATTTCTACGTTCTGGCCCTGTCTTCCGACGACGCGCGCCGCCTGCACCGGATCTATGCCGGACGGCTGCGTTCCAACCTCCGCCACGCCCTGCGCCCGCTCGTCGGCGATCTGGCTTCTGATCTGGCCAATCGTACGGCGGAACTGATCGACGGTGTCTACCTGAACCAAGGCCTCAGCGCCGCCGAGCCGAACAGTACGGCGGCCGCCGCGACGGTGATGGCCTCCCTGAAGGTTGCGCTGGAGGCACAGGCCAGATGATCGCCGACTACGTCATCGTCGGTTCCGGCTCTGCCGGTTCCGCACTTGCCTACCGGCTGTCCGAGGCCGGACACACCGTTATAGTCGTCGAATACGGCGGAAGCGATGCCGGACCCTTCATCCAGATGCCCGCCGCCCTCTCCTACCCGATGAACATGGCGCGCTACGACTGGGGCTTTCAAAGCGAACCCGAACCGCATCTGGGAGACCGCCGCCTTGCCTGCCCGCGCGGCAAGGTGATCGGCGGCTCTTCCTCGGTCAACGGCATGGTCTATGTGCGCGGACACGCCCGCGACTTCGACACCTGGGCGCAGATGGGTGCCGGCGGCTGGTCCTACGGCGACGTGCTCCCCTATTTCAAACGCATGGAATCCTGGCACGGCGGCGAAGCCTCCGATTGGCGAGGCACCGGTGGCCCGCTCCATGTGACGCGCGGTCCACGGAAGAACCCGCTCTACCACGCCTTCGTCGAAGCCGGCCGCCAGGCCGGGTACCAGGTCACCGACGACTATAACGGTGAGAAGCAGGAAGGCTTTGGCGCCTTCGAGCAGACCGTCTGGAAAGGGCGCCGCTGGTCGGCGGCCAATGCCTATCTGAAACCCGCGCTTCGCACCTTCAACTGCCGTCTCGTGAATGGTCTGGCCGAACGGGTCATCATCCAGAACGGCGTCGCCACTGGCGTCGCCGTACGGCAGGGCGACAGCGTCACAGAGGTAAGCGCCCGCCGCGAAGTCGTCATCGCGGCATCCGCCATCAACTCGCCCAAGCTGCTGATGCTGTCGGGGATCGGACCCGCCGAGCACCTGCGGCAGCACGGCATCGACGTGGTGGCCGACCGTCCCGGCGTCGGCGGCAATCTTCAGGATCACCTCGAGGTCTATTTCCAGGTCAAGTCGAAGAAGCCGGTCACACTCTACCGCCACTGGAACCCGGTCTCGAAGGCCCTGATCGGGGCAGAGTGGCTGCTGACACGCCGCTGGCTGGGCGCATCGAACAACATCGAGTCGACCGGTTTCATCCGCTCCCGCGCCGGCGTGGAATATCCCGACATCCAGTTCCACTTCCTGCCCATCGCGGTCCGTTACGACGGCAAGGTCGCGGCCGAGGGCCACGGCTTCCAGGCCCATGTTGGCCCGATGCGCTCCAAGTCGCGGGGGGCGATCACGCTGAAATCAGCCGATCCCGCCGCCGCGCCTTCGATCCGGTTCAACTACATGTCCGATCCCTCGGACTGGGAAGATTTCCGGACAGCGATCCGCCTGACCCGCGAGATCTTCGCACAGCCCGCCTTTGAGGAATATGCAGATCACGCCATCCAACCGCCCGATAGCGCCACTTCGGACGAAGCGCTCGACGACTTCATCCGTGAGCATGCCGAAAGCGCCTATCACCCCTGCGGAACCTGCCGGATGGGTACCGCCAACGACCGGAACGCCGTGGTCGACCCCGACTGCCGTGTCATCGGCGTGAAAGGGTTGCGCGTCGCCGACAGTTCGATCTTCCCGCAGATCACCAATGGCAACCTGAACGCGCCATCGATCATGATCGGAGAAAAAGCCGCCGACCATATCCTGGGCCGGCGGCTTCCGAAAGACGAAGCCCAGCCCTGGATACATCCGGACTGGGAGAGGTCTCAGAGGTGATCAGACGATGATTAGGGTCTCGTCAATTACCATCAGGTCCGCATCGCCAAGCACAACGTCATCCAGAATAATGCCTCCCGAAAGCGTATTTTCACCGACCTCTTGTGATAGAACGACCGTTGTGTAACCGATGTCGTTCAGCGACATGAGCGTCCAGTCCGCCAGATACGGGTCCGGGTCCCGCACAAGCAGGCTGTCCCCGTAAAGAAGGCCTGTCATCAGCTCATTCGAATAGGCCGCCTCGTCCCAGTGTCCGAATGCCGTGCCATCGCCGAAATCAGTTTCGACGATGATCCACCCCTCGCCGCCCTCTGATTTGTACTCTGCATTCCCAGCCGCACCAATGTACTCAGCCGTCGAGTAATCGTCGTTCTTGCGCTTTGTATTGGCTCCGAATTCCTCGACAACGAGTAGACGTAATTCATCCCAAAGCGTTCCGATGCCCAGAACGTGCAGCATTTCGTGCAGAACCACCGCGTCCCAGTTGCCATCTGTATAAAGCTGCTCGGCATCGGCGACATCGAACATCATCAGTCCCAGGGACGGCGTGCCGTCGTCTCGCTGCGAAAGATCGTCAAAACCGGCACCACCAAGGATGTTTCCCGCTCCGTCGATGGCCGGAAGATAGGCCTCGATCAGCAGGTCATCGATGTCCACGGTTAAGCTGGCATCGTAGGTGTAAGAAACACCGAGCATATTCTCCAGGTCGTTCAAGATAATCGAACTCAGGAAGTCAGCAGCCGCCCCGAAGGCGTCCATCAGGTACCGCGGCCATTCATCGTAGAACTCGATGACAATGTTGAAACCTGATCCGTCCTCGCTGCCGCTCGTATATGTCGCGGCAAGGGTGGGAGGAACAGTTTCAACGGGTGGTTCTTCCGGCTTTGGTTTTCCCCCTGGGGTACCATCCGGCTTGGCAAACGTCAGCTCGTCGGTACTGGACAGGGCATCCCTAACCGCCGCAGTCGCATTGCCACCCGGCACGGAAACGGCCGCATGGGCGACAGCACTTTCTGAAATGAACTCGAAGACATCCACCGGCAATTCCGGCATCGACGCATTCGTCGGCGGAGTTTCCAGGTCCGGCGGAACATCGTCGGGCGTATCCTGCGCCTCGACCACCCCCTGCGGATCAGGAATCTCACCCGAACGCGACGGAAAATCCTCGAAATGGACGCTCAACACATCCTCGAATACGCGCGCAAAATCAGCGGAAAATACACCTCGGCTCATGACCACATCCCCTTGCAGATCTTCTGAGAGAAGAGTTACCCCAAGGTCACTTTAGGCCAATTGATGCCATTTACCTAATTTTTTGCGGAAATTGATCGTTTCCGTATTCAGGCTGCCTTGTCCAGGCCGAACGCGTCATGCAGCGCCTGGACCGCCAGTTCCATGTACTTGCGGTCGATCAGGACAGAGACCTTGATCTCGGACGTCGTGATGACCTTGATGTTGATGCCCTCGTCGCGCAGGGCCGCGAACATCTTCGAAGCCACCCCCGCGTGGCTGCGCATCCCGATGCCCACGACCGAAACCTTGGCGACATCCTCGTCTGTGACCAGCTCGGAATAATTCACCTCGCCCTTGGCCTTGACGTCCTCCATCGCCTTCTTGGCGCGCGCCACCTGGTTGACCGGCAGCGAGAAGGTCATGTCGGTGCGCCCATCCTCCGAGATGTTCTGCACGATCATGTCCACGTTCACGCCGGCATCCGCCAAGGGGCCGAAGATCGCGGCGGCGACGCCCGGACGGTCGGCGACCGACAGAAGCGTCATCTTGGCTTCGTCGCGGCTGAAGGCGACCCCGGCGACCACGTTGCTTTCCATGATGTCCTCCTCGTCGCAGACCAGCGTGCCTGCGCTCCCGTCGATATCGTTGTCCTCGAAGCTGGACAGAACCCGCAGCTTGACCTTGTAGCGCATCGCCAGTTCTACCGACCGCGTCTGCAGAACCTTGGCACCCAGCGAGGCCAACTCCAGCATCTCCTCGAAGGCGATCCGGTCCAGCTTGCGGGCTTTCGACGTGATCCGCGGGTCTGTCGTATATACCCCGTCCACGTCCGTATAGATGTCACACCGCTCGGCGCCGAATGCCGCGGCAAAAGCCACCGCCGTCGTGTCCGAACCGCCTCGGCCCAATGTCGTCACTCGGCCTTCCGGGCTGATGCCCTGGAAACCTGCGACCACGGCAACCTTCATGCCCTCGCCGAACTTGGCGTTGATGTTGTCCGTACCGATCTCTTCGATCCGGGCCGATGCATGGGCGCTGTTCGTCTTCAGAGGCACCTGCCAGCCGGCCCAGGACCGCGCCGGGATGTCCATCTCCTGAAGTGTCAGCGCCATCAGGCCCGCCGTCACCTGCTCGCCCGACGAGACCACCGCATCGTATTCGCGCGCATCGTAGAGCTTCGAGGTCTCCTCGACCCAGCCCACAAGCTCGTTCGTCTTTCCGGCCATCGCCGAGACAATGACGATCACGTCATAGCCATTGGCAACTTCGCGCCCAACGCGCTTGGCGGCACGGCGAATGCGGTCAAGATTGGCGACGGACGTACCGCCGAATTTCATGACGAGAAGCGGCATGTCCGTCCTCGGGTGGGCGTTTCAAATATCGCCTGCCTCTTAAGGCCGGGCCGTCCGGTACGCAAGATGCAGCTTCCGCCGCCGCCCCGCGTCAAAACGCGCGACCGGCTGGTATGGAAGTTATTCACCATCATGCATATGTTGTCCGCGAATTCGGCAGAAAGGTTCCAGTATGATCCGCTTTATTGCGCTTGCCCTGTCTCTCGCCGCCGCTCCGGTTTTCGCGGGTGAGATCACGGTCGAAGATGCCTATGCCCGTGCCTCGCGCCCGGGTGCGCCAACCGGCGCGATGTTCATGACCATCCGCAATTCCTCGGATACAACCGACCGACTGCTTGCGGCCCAAAGCCCCGTCGCGCAACTCGTCGAACTTCACACGCATATCGACGACAACGGCATCATGCGGATGCGACCGGTCGAAGACGGCTTCGAGATTCCGGCTGACGGCGAGCATATGCTGATGCGCGGCGGCGACCATGTGATGCTCATGGGGCTCACGCAACCGCTTGAAGACGGAAAAACCGTGCCCCTGACCCTCGTCTTTCAGAATGCAGGCGAGATTTCCGTGGATGTCATTGTCGACAATTCACGTCAGCAGGGCCAGCACGGGATGGGGCATGGCATGGGCCAGGGGAACTGACCCTCAGCCCTGAAGCAACCCGTCAACCCACCTGGGCACCACTTCGGTGGCCGGGCCCACAATATGCTCGTCGAACAGGTCGGAAATATCCGAGGCAAGAAGGTTGATCTCGACGGTACGCGCGCCATGGCGCTTGGCCTCCGATACAAACCCCGCCGCGGGGTAGACCTGTCCGCTTGTCCCAATCGCCGCGAACAGGTCCGCCGACGCCAGGTGCCGCGCGATTTCATCCAGGTATTGAGGAATCTCACCGAACCAGACGATGTCCGGGCGGGTCGTCGTAGAGCCGCAGGATGGGCACTGATCGGCCGAAGACATCTCGTCCGGCGCGTCCCAGCGGGCCTCGCATGTCCAGCAGCAGGCAAGGTCGTGCCGTCCATGCATGTGAAGCGCCTCGGATCCTGCCGCGGCGTGCAGACGATCGACATTCTGAGTGATGATCAGAACCGGCCCGTCGTGTTCGGCCTGCAGCCTTGCCAGTGCAAAATGCGCTGCATTTGGTTTGGCTGCGCGCGCATTCTTCCTGCGCATATTGTAGAAGGCATGCACCTTGTCGGGGTCTTTGGCAAAGCCTTCGGGTGTGGCCACCTCTTTCAGATCGACTTTGGTCCAAAGACCGTCCTTGTCCCGGAATGTTCCAAGCCCGCTTTCGGCAGACACACCGGCGCCTGTCAGAATGACAATCTTCATCCCTGATTTCCCTGTTCGTTCTCCCATGTTAATCGGAGAAAAACGATGGAGGAAGCCTGTGCGCGTACTTTGCGTCTGCCTCGGAAACATCTGTCGCTCTCCGACCGCCGAGGCCGTCCTGCGTTCAATGGCCCCGGACCTCGTGCTCGATAGCGCGGGGACCAGCGGATGGCATATCGGCGACCCGCCCTATGGGCCCGCGATCGAAGCAGCGGCCAAACGCGGATACGATCTGACCCCCCTTCGCGCACGGGCTTTCGTCGCCGAGGATTTCACGCGGTTCGACCTGATACTCGCGATGGACTCGAATAATCTTGCGGACATCGAACGGCTCCGCCCGACCGGATCGCCGACGAAGGTCAGCCTCTTCCTCGACTATGCCGACGGCCACCAGGGTCAGGATGTGCCGGACCCCTACTACACGCGGGATTTCGACGGCGCGCTGGATCTCGTGGAACTGGCGGCAGAAGGCCTGCTTCGGTCTCTCTCCCGATCCTAGCGGCGGCAGAGTGTCTCTGCGGCCAAACCGAAATTCTCGTACCGCTCCCAGAAGACTTCGTCCCGGCGATTGCGCGACTGTCGCACTTTTTGGGCCCGGTTTGGATCTGAAAAAAACGTCGCGGCAAGCCGCTGGTCGCGCGGTGTCAGGGTCATGTTCGCCGCGTCCTGAATGCATCGGCACAAGGCGCGCTGTCCCAATGCCCGATCCGAATTCAGACAGGCTTGCTCGATCAGGCTGGCCGACGCGGGCAACCCCGAGAGGATTCCCGCCAACGCAACCCCAAGAACGACCCGACGCTGCATCCCTACCCCTTGGAACTCAAAGTCCTTGGCACAAAATCGTCTTCCGGAGCGAGGGTGCCAAAATCCGAGGCCACGGTCGAGTATTTTTGCTGAAATTCAGCTCGATCAAAGGCAAAACGCCCAATAAGCAGTTCGCCCTCAATGCGACTTTACGGAAACACAATTTCCACAAAATTCTTTGCATAATATCACCGCTCCCCTTCGATGGGGGCTTTTGAAGTAACCAGTGCCCCAGTCCGATGTGCGATTGGGCCGGAATTGAGACTGAAAATGAATAGACGTGCGGTACTGGTTGCAGGTTTTGCGACGTTCTTCCTTGGCGCCTGCAGCGGCAGCTGGGGGGTAAAGTACTCCGGCGCGCCCGACAAATCGCAAACACGAGGCTGGAAGCTCTCCACCGTGAAAGTCGTTGTTCCCGACACTCTGACCGTCAGCGAAGACAACACCTTTGCCCCAAACGCAGATATCGTCTGGCACGGCGAGGAGTTCGGAGACCGGAAGGCTCAAGTCCGTGCCATAATGAAGGAAGGCCTCTCGAAAGGCGCGCGCGGCCTGAAAGGGAATCGACCGGTTGTCTTCTCGGTGCGGGTCATCCGGTTTCACGGCGTAACCCCCATAGCAGTCGACCGGGCGCCCGGGGCCGTCCACAATATCAAGTTCGCCTTGCAAGTGCTGGATGCCCGAACCGGACAGCCGTTGACCGAGGCGGAACTTATATCGGCCGACCTCGAAGCCAACGTCGGCACCGCCGCAGTGGTTGCCGCGATCGAGGGAAACACCCAGCGGGTGCGGATCGTGCGCCACCTGGCTGCCGTCACCGAAGGCTGGCTCGGCCTCGGTCCCGATCAGCGTCGCACGTTTGAAGGTTTCGGCCGTTAGGTCCAGACACCATCCGGCTCGCTTGAAGACGTCCTGGTCCGGCGATAGTGTCCGTGCGACATGAAGCTCTTCGTCGGCCTAGGAAACCCCGGCGCGAAATACGCGCAGAACCGCCATAACATCGGGTTCATGGCGGTGGACCGCATTGCATCCGATCACGGCTTCGGCCCATGGCGCTCCAAGTTTCAGGGTCTGGTCAGCGAGGGCCAGCTGGGCGGGGAAAAGGTTACGCTCCTGAAGCCCGAGACCTTCATGAACCGGTCCGGTCAATCCGTCGGCGAGGCCATGCGCTTCTACAAACTTGCACCCGAGGACATCGTCGTCTTTCACGACGAGATCGATCTCGCGCCCGGCAAGTTGCGGGTCAAGCAGGGTGGAGGCCATGCTGGTCACAACGGATTGCGATCCCTGCATGGCCACATTGGCGACGCTTACGGACGGGTGCGCATGGGCGTCGGCCATCCCGGCCACAAGGACGCGGTGCCGACCTTTGTGCTGAAGGATTTTCCCAAGGCCGACCAGGACTGGCTCGACGACATGCTGCGCGGCATCTCCGACGGGGCCGAGGCGCTCGCCAAGGGGGATACCGGCAGGTTCCAGAACGCCGTCGCCCTGCGGCTGAACCCGCCCAGGTCTTCGAATACACCATTGCAGAAACCCGAACCAGCACCAGCGCTGGATGCGAGTGCCGAGACGGCACCGGAAGACACCCGTTCTCCGCTCCAGAAACTCGTCGACAGGTTCAGGTGACGGTCCGCGACGCCTTCCGTAACCAGGCGTCGCACTGCGCGGCACTTGGTTCTCCGTTCATGGCGCGCCTGATGACCCTTGCCGCAGACCGGCTGCAACCCGGCACGCCTGTCACGGACCGCATCTTCAGCTGGCCCGGCGACGCATCCGCAAACGCGGACAACGTTCCGCTGCGGCTGGGCGGGGCGCTTCATGCCCTTCGGCTGCAGGGCAAGGCGCTCGCCGAGGTCTACCCTCCCGGCACGCCGGACGACGACAGGCTCTGGGGCGAAATCGAAAGCGCCATGTCGGAACACGGCAACACCATCCTCGGATGGCTCGACAATCCGCCTCAGACGAACGAAGTGCGCCGCGCGGCCGTCATTCTTCCCGCTCTCGCAGTTCTGCACGACGCTTTCGGCCTTCCCGTGGAGCTGCTCGAACTGGGCACCAGCGGCGGGCTGAACCTGCGTGCGGACTTGTTTCGCCTGAACCTTCCTGACGTCTCCATCGGCCCATCCGACGCACAGGTCGTGCTGTCCCCAGAATGGCGGGGCGGGACGCCACCCACGAAACTGCCCCCGATCATGCGCCGTGCCGGCGTAGACCTGTCTCCGCTCGATCCTGCCAAACCCGGCGACCGGCTTCGGCTGCTCGCCTACCTGTGGGCGGACCAGCCCGAGCGGCTGACGCGCACCCGCGCCGCCATTGAAATCGCCCGGACCACGCCCGCCGAAATCTCCGCCGGCGATGCTGGCGAATGGCTGGAGTGCGAACTTGCCTCGCCTGCGAAGGATCGCCTGCGCGTCGTCCTGCACACGGTTGCCTGGCAATACTTCCCGTCGGAAACCCGGGTCCGTGCCGAAGCGGCAATGCGATCCGCGATCGGCCCGCTTGCCCGGATCTCGATGGAATACGACGGCGGAATAGGGGCCGGGGTGACATTGACGACTTGGCCCGATGGCGTGTCGAAACAGATTGCGCGCGCGGACTTTCACGGACGATGGGTCGAATGGATGGTGTAAGGCCAGCACAGCGTGCTGGACCAAAGGGCCGCCCGCACTAGTTGCAATCTCAAACAAGGGAGCAATCAGGTGGAAAGAGACCCCTCGATCAACGTGCTGGGTGAGCGGCTGGAGCCATGCTCGACCAAGCCGGTTACGGGCTATTACCGTGACGGATGCTGCAACACGTCGGCCGATGATCATGGAAGTCACACTGTCTGCGCGGTCATGACGGCCGAGTTCCTTGCCTACTCGAAATATGTCGGCAACGACCTATCAACCCCGCGCCCGGAATACGGCTTCGGTGGCCTCAAACCGGGTGACAGGTGGTGCCTTTGTGCGTCCCGGTTTCTGCAGGCGGCTGACGAGGGGGCTGGCCCAAAGGTTCACCTCGCCTCAACCCACAGGCGCGCGCTGGACATCGTTCCACTGGAAGTCTTGATGGATCACGCCTGCGAGGACTGAGCGTCCGGTTCATCCTCGACAAGCTCATCGATGAACAGGCTCAGCAATTGCGAGCGCCCCGACACGCCGGCCTTTCGATATATGGCGTTCGTCTGCGCCTTGATCGTCCCCTCGCTCACACCGCGAAAATCGGCGATATCCTGGGTTGAGAATCCCTTGATCGCGAACATCGCCACATCTCGCTCTGCCGGAGTCAGCCCCCATTCGGCGAAACGCTCGTCAAGAATGTCACGAAATGCGCTGCGCGCCCTCCGCAGGGCTTCCTCGGCTTTTGCGCTTCGAGCTCGGGCCTGCTGCAAAGCCATGGCGCCTACGATGACACCCAGAAGAAGACCGACAGCGGCACCGATTTCGATCAACTCCACGAAAGTCCAACTGATCGGCGCGATTGGAAGACCAAGCACCGAAATGACGATTTCCGATACGAAAAAGGCGGCACACAGAACCTGGACCACGAGAACGGAGGCGACGAAATATCGATTGTTCACGCGCCGTCTCCGCGTTGTCCTATAGCCTTCGTCATCTGCGGCCCGAGCCGCTGGAATAGGCTCTGCAGTTGATCCTGTCAGTCATCGTCGTCCGAGTCGGACGAGCCCGAGCCGCTGTTGTCCGATTCGTCGTCATCCGAACCGCTGCCCGAGTTCGACGACCCGGACCCGCTGTTGTCTGACTCGTCATCGTCGTCGTCGTAATCATCATCGTCGTAATCATCATCGTCATAATCGTCGTCGTCCCTGTCGTCCCGTCTGTCATCGTCACCGCCTTCGCTGCGGCGCAGGAAACGGATGTAGTCGCGAAGAATGACCCCGGTATTGGGATTGATGACGATCTCGCGCTCGGCATCCGGACGCTTGGCGACAAAACGCATGCGTCCAAGAAGCGTTCGACTGATACGAATTTCCGAGTATCCGTCATCTCGCAGAAGTGTGACGATGCGGTCGCGCGCTCCGGCGGCGTCCGCCAGCGCTGGCGCGGGTGCAAGGGCAATCGCAATTATGAACAAAAGGCGTTTCAGCATCGTCTGGGAACCATCTGCGGGCCCAGCCCAAAAGGCAAGGCCCGCGCTTGTTTATCGGCCTAGCTTTTCCACTCAGTCTTCGTCGTCTTCGTCGTCATCGGAGCCCGATGACCCCGAACCGCTATTGCTCTCGTCGTCGTCGCTTTCATCGCTATCGTCTTCATCGTCATCCTCATCATCGTCCGAACCACGTCCACTGTTGTCTTCGTCGTCGTCCTCATCGTCCGAACGTCCGCTGCGGTCGCTTTCATCGTTCTCATCGTCATTCAGGAAATCGCGGCTGCGGGTGTCGATCTCGACACCGCTCCGCCCGGCCTCGGAAGCGCTCGCCGCCTCGACCTCGCGTTTCAGAAGCTCGCCTGTTTCCCTGTCGTAAATGAGTTCAAGCTTCTCCGTGCCACGGATCGCCTCGACCTTGACTTGCGTCGGACCGTTCTTGATTTCGATGAAATCATAACCTTCGGCCTGCAGAGTAGCGACGATCTCGCGGTTGAAAGCGCTGTTGGTCGCGGGAACTGCGCTCACGTCCAAAAAGTTACGGTTCCTGTTGCGGACCTGCACGCCACTGCGCCCAATTTCGTCTGCTTCCGCCCGCTCGCGCTCCTGCTTCAGAATGCGGCCCGTGGAGCGGTCATAGATGACCTCCAGCTTGTCTGTGCCGCGAATAGCCTCGACCTTGACCTGTCCGATCCCGTCCTGGATCTCGATGAACTCATAGCCAAGGTCCTGCAGGTTCGAAACGATCGAATCCGTAAAGCTGTCAGCATACGCGGCACCCACCAGTGTGGTGAAGGCGGCAGCAAGGGTCAGTTTGCGATGCATGTCATGTCTCCTCGTAAAGGTTTGGATCATTGGATTTGAACGCAATCCTTCAAACCCGCACCTTCGACATCCACCATTCTCCCCAGGTTTAATCCCGGCGCTATAAACTCGGGGACCACGCCCATAAACCTCGGTTATAGGCCCCCAAAAAACTAGAAAGCCCGGCCTTGGGCCGGGCTTTCCTTCAGAATTTTCCAGAGATCAGTGCAGTTTGGCCTGAACAACCTTGATCGCGTCGTCCACCAGCGAACCGGCCTTGGCAGGCGTCATCTCTTTCGCGATGACTTCACCAGCAGCAGCGACGGCGATACGGGCGGCCTCATCGCGAACCTTCTTGATGGCGGCGGATTCGGCCGAAGCGATCTGTCCCTCAGCCGCCTGAACCCGGCGCTCGATCGATGCCGCAAGGTCCTTCTTGGCCTGCTCAGCCGCCTCGGTAGCGCTTTCCTTCGCAGCCTCAACGATCCGGTTGGCCTGTTCCTGAACTTCACGCTGCTTGCGCTCGTAGCTGGCCAGCAGAGACTGGGCTTCCTCGCGAAGCGCCCGCGCTTCGTCAAGTTCCGACTTGATGCCTTCGGCGCGCTTGTCCAGAAGCCCGCCGAGAAGGCCGGGCACCTTGAAGTAGAACAGTACGCCAATGAACAGGAAGAACGCGATCGCGACAATGAAATCCGTGTTCGACAGCTTGTAGAAATCAGCCGAGAACGGGTTCTTCGATGCGGCCAGAACCGGCGTAGCGGCCGTCATGGCGATCAGGGCAAGTATGTTTCTCATCATGCTCACCCCTTCACCCGCGCTTCGACAGCAGCCGTGATCGCGGCTTCGTCTGCATCGACGCCCAGAGCGGCGACGACTTCTTTGGCGGTATCCTTGGCCACCGTGCGGACGGCTTCGATTGCGCCTGCCCGGATCTCGTCGATCCGCGCTTCGCTCTCTGCGGTGCGCGCGGCGATCTCCGCATCGGCCTTCTTCATCGCCTCGGCGACCTCGGCCTGCATGGCAGCTTTCGCCTCGGCCGCGATCTGGCCGGCCTCGGCGCGTGCATCGGCCAGCGCCTTTTCATAGGCAGCCTCGGCCTCTCCAGCTTTCTGCTTCAGCTCTTCCGCCGCTGCGATATCGTTCGTGATCGTGCCCTGCCGCTCGGCCAGAACCGAAGCGATCCGGGGCAGCGCGATCTTCGACAGCACGAGATAGATCACGACAAGCGTCACCACGAGCCAGAATATCTGGTTCGGGAACGTCGAGAAATCCAGCTGCGGCATGCCCGCGCTTTCGGCCCCGTGCGCTGCGTCGGCAGCGCCGTGTGCGGCCTCTGTTGCTTCTGTCGCCATGGCGACCTCCTCAAACCTTGGTCAGACAACCGGGGTGCCCGCGAAGGGCACCCGGCGCGTAAGGATGGCGAGGTGCCTTAGACGGCGAACATCAGCAGAAGCGCGACGAGGAACGAGAAGATCCCCAGGGCTTCCGAGAACGCGATACCGATGAACATCGTGGCGGTCTGGCCACCGGCTGCCGACGGGTTGCGCAGGGCGCCCGACAGGAAGTTGCCAACAACGTGGCCCACACCAACAGCAGCGCCGCCCATACCCGTACAGGCCAGACCAGCACCAATGTAAGCGCCCATTTGTACGACATCACCTTCCATGTTCTCTCTCCTTACGATGGAATTTCAGTGTTCAGTTGTTCAAGATCAGTGGTGCGGATGCAGCGCATCCTTGAGATACACGCACGTCAGAATTGCGAAGACATAGGCCTGGATGAAGGACACCAGGACTTCCAGTGCATAGATCGCCGTGATCGCGATGATCGACAGCGGCGCGATCGCGACGACCGCGGCGAAGGCCGCGAACACCTTGATCACCGCGTGACCGGCCATCATGTTGCCGGCAAGTCGGATCGAGTGGCTGACCGGCCGCACGAAGTAGCTGATGACTTCGATGAGCGCCAGGATCGGCCGCAGAACCAGCGGGGCCGAAGAAATCCAGAACAGGCTCAGGAAGCCCGCACCGTTCTTCACGAAACCGATGACGGTCACGGTGATGAACACGGCCATGGCCATGACAGCGGTCACGGCGATGTGGCTGGTGGTCGTGAACGACAGAGGCAGAAGGCCAAGGAAGTTCGAGAAGACGATGAACATGAACAGCGTCATGATGTACGGGAAGTACTTCAGACCATCCTTGCCCGCCACGTCCTCTACCATCTTGAAGATGAAGCCATAAGCCAGTTCCGCGATCGACTGGATGCGGTTCGGCACAATGGCGCGGCCGCGCGTGCCCAGAACCAGCAGACCGACGATACTCAGGATGGCCAGCGCCATCCAGAACGTCACGTTGGTAGGCGTGTACCAGCTGATCGGACCGTCGCCGAACAACGGCTTGACGATGAACTGATCCATCGGGTGGAAAACCAGCCCGCCTTCTTCCGCTCCGTGCGCTTCTTCCGCCACGTCAGTCCCTTTCACTCTCGCGCCCGGACGTCTCCGGGGCATTCATCTCTCTGGCCGAGCGCAGCATCACGTTGACGCCAGCCGCAAGGCCCAACAGGGTGAACAGGATCATCATCCACGGCGCGCTGCCGAAAACCTTGTCCAACCCGAACCCGACGCCGAACCCGATCAACAGGCCCGTAACCAGTTCGATCACCAGTCGCCACGCCATCTGCGCTTGACTGTAGTGCTCGTCCTGGTGGCGCTTCGGCGTCTCGACTACGCGCTTCTCGGCAAGCTTTGCCTCAAGCGCTTCCAGTCTAACCTTCCGATCCTGATCGGTCTCGGACATGCCAAAGCCCCGCATTGAGAACTTCGCGTGGTGTCTATGTCGGAGACTTCAAGGAGTCAATCGCGTGAATATTGGATTAAGTGACTGTTTTAATTCAGGTATCCAATATGCGCCCCAATGTCGCGCCGCCATGTATATTCAACCTTTCAGTTGAGCTTCGGCCTGAACAGGCGACCGTCCACAAGCAAAAGGCCCAGAAAGATCGATGCCATTCCAAGAAAATGCGCGAGGCCCAGCGTTTCGTCCAGCACCAGCCAGCCTATCAGCAAGGCCGAGACCGGCGCCACGAAGGTGACCGTGGATGTCTTCGTGGCTCCCGCCCTCGGCATGATGGTGAAGGCGACAATGAATGACACGCCGGTTAGGAACACGCCCAGGATAAGGATCGAGATCCAGGACGAGGTCTGTATGCGATCCGGGACGCCCTCGATGACCAGGACCAGCGGGCTGAGCATCAGGGCCGCGAAGGTAAACCCCCACGTGGCCACCACCGACATCTCGATCCCGCGCAGGATCCGCACCCAGTTCATCGCGCAAGCAAAGCTGACCGGGGCAAGCACGATCACCAACGTTCCAAACAGGACGGACTCTTGGGTGGATTTCATCGCCGGGAATGTCAGGAACACGATTCCCAGGAATCCCGCCAACACGCCCAGCGACTTCAATAAAGTCGCGCGTTCGCCCCCAGGCCAGAAATGGGAAATGACGACGACCATTACCGGCGTCAGGGCATTCACGATCCCGGCCACGCCGGACGCGACATACTGTTGTCCCAAGGGGTAGATCGCGAATGGTATCGCGAACATCAGCGCCCCCAGGACCATCAGCGCAGCAAGGTCCCGCGGCAAAACCGCGCCGCTCCGGCCGGTCGCCAAAAGATAGGCCCAACCCGTCACTGCCGCCACCGACACCCGTGCCAGCGATACGGAAAGGGGACCAAGGTCACGCAAGAGCATATCATTGAAAAAGAACGTGGTGCCCCAGGCGACGCCGAGGGTCAGGATGATGATCCAGTCGCGATCCATTTCGAACCCCCGGTCAAGCCGCTCCACCAATACACGTCCCCCCGCACCCCGCAACGCATTTCCGCCGGACGCGCCGGAGGGCCGAGCCCGGCGAATAATCCGTTGACCGGTTGATTTCCCGCCGCTACGCGAAGACATGCCCGCAGGCCCGACACTGGACACAGTCTTCTCGGCTCTGGCCGATCCAACCCGACGCCGCATCCTGACGATGCTGCTTGAAGACGACATGGCCGTCACCGACGTGGCGGACCCCTTCGAGATGTCGCTGGCCGCGATCTCCAAGCACCTTGGCGTCCTAACCCGCGCCGGACTGATCAGCCAGGAACGGCGGGGCCGCGTCACATGGTGCAAACTCGAGCCCGAAGCCATGCGCGAAGCATCCATCTGGATGCAAAGCTTCGGCCAGTTCGAGGCAATGGACCTCGACGCGTTCGAGCTGTTCCTCGCCCGCGAGCTGTCCGGACAGGGTGAGGACAGCGCCTGAAACTGCGTTGCCGATCGGACACGGCGCAGCGGCATCAGGCGCGGACCTATCCCTGCAAGGCAGGCTTTTCTGCTAAATCATCGCCGGGGGGCGGACAGAAGGATGTGCGCATGCGCAAACTATTGGCTTTTATTCCCCTCGGTCTCTTCGGCGTCGCCGGCTATGCCATTGCCTTCCGCGCAATCCCGCCTGGCAACCTTGCCGCGACAGTGGACGAAATCACCCCGATTCTCGGACGCGGACTGACGGGCGCACTGGTTCTTTGCATCGGCATCGTCCTGACCTGGCTCATGTTCCGGAAGCACGGGCAACCGGGCTAAGCCGGCCCTCGCGTAACAGGATCAACAAGGCGATCACCGTCAAGCCGATCCCCGGCAAGACCGTGCCCGACGGCAAGGCGCCGGCCAGCATCACTTCCCACAGGATCACGAAACTTGGCGTGAGATAGGTGTAGGCCATGACCTTCGCCGCCTTCAGCCGCATCGAGGCATATTGCAGAAGGCTGATCGAAGCGAAGGAGGCGAAGACGACCAGATAGCCCAACCCGACCCAGACCAGCCAGGGCAAGTCGCTCCAGTCTGTCGCTGCGATGCGTGTCATGCCGATCACCAGCAGCAAGGCCGCGCCAATGCTCAGCGTTCCGAAAGCGAAGGCGAAGACCCCCTCGCCGCGCCCAAGCTTCTGTACGATCGGTATATAAAGCGCATGCGAGATGCAGCCGACGAAGTAGATCACCTCGCCCCGACCGATCTCCAACGAAAGGAAAGCCCCCAGGTCGCCGCGAAAGATCACCCAAAGCGCACCGATACCGCCAAGGATCAGCGCGACCAGTATCCCCGAAGTGGCCTTCTGCGACATGACCCACCAGCCGAACCCGGCCGCCATCAGCGGTGTCAGCGTAAAGACCGCCGCCGTAGACACCGGTGCCGCAGTCTTCAGCCCCTCGAACATCATGACGAAGTAGAAAGCAAACAAGCCGCCCGTCACCGCATACCGCCACGGTGCCCGGAAGGTGCCTCGCGGCATCGCCCCCATCGCCAGGGCCGCGCCGCCCATAAGACCGGCGGCCAGCACGAAACGCACAGCCGTCAAGGCGACCGGATCGATGTCGTTGGCAATCCTCGCGCCCAGCGAAAACGAACCCGCCACAAGCGCCGAGAACAGCAGCATGGCAAAGTGACCGCGCAACTCGTTTCCGCGCGGCGATAGCGACCCATTCACCAAGTCTTGGCTTCTTCCTTCAGGAACTTCAGAAACGCCTGTACCTTGGTGGTGCGGTGCAGATCAACATGCGTCACCAGCCACAGAGGCGCCGACCATTCCTTTTGCGGCGGAAACAGGCGAACAAGATCATCCCCGCTGTCGTCCCAGCAGGACACGAAACCAATACCGACACCGGCCGCGATCGCGTCCTTGACCACCCGGTTGTCCGTTGCCCGGAAGACCATTTGTTCCGGCGACACGCGCGCCATTAACCAACGGAAGTAAGGCGCCCTCGAGTTAAGGTTATCGTAACCGATGAACGCGTGTCCCGAGAGATCGTCCAGCGTTTCCGGCCGCCCGTTCTTCTCGATATAGGCCTCGGAGGCATAAAGCGAAACGCACAGAGACTGGAATGGCTGCACCACGTTGTCCGGGTTGTCCGGCTTTTCGCCGGCCCGAAGCGCCACATGTGCCTCGCCGTATTCCAGCCGAAGAACCTCCTCACCAGTCAGGAATCGTACCATCAGGCCGGGATAAAGCGCCTGGAACTTCGCGATGGTCGGCGTCAGTCGCGGCGAGGCTGCGGACAGCGACGTGACCACCAGTTCTCCCGAAACCTCGTCGCCGCGTCCCTTGATCCGCCCGACCAGCTGGGTGAACTGGTCGTCGGTGGCCTGCGCGACCTGAAAGAGATCCCGTCCGGCTTCCGTCGAGGTATATCCCCGGGCATGGCGCTGAAACAATTTCACGCCAAGACGGCCCTCCAGCGAGTCGATGTGACGGATGACGGTTGCATGGTGAACGCCAAGCGCATCCGCCGCGCCGCTGACCGTGCCCATACGGGCAACATGATAGGCTGTTCTGATTTCATCCCACGTGCTGATCGACACTCCATCCACTCCCGAAATGCTGTCTGGCCGGTCCTGGCCGCGATTATCGACTGGGCCATGTTTTAGTGCGAAAACGCAGTAATACGACAGTAAAATTCTCGCATCACGCAAATTTGCACAGAACCGGTTTGAAAATTGCGAATTCTCACGCCGTGGAGAGCACTTAAGTCTGGGATCATCCAAATTGAAGGACACGAGGACCATGACCACCAGCATATTGAGGATCGACGCATCCGCACGGTTGCAAGGATCCGTTTCACGGGAACTGAACGACCGCATTATCGAACGCTTCACCGCGCAGGGCCCCGTCGACGTCGCCACACGCGATCTCGCGAAATCGGATCTGCCGCTTCTGGATGCCGCCTGGATCGGTGCCAATTTCACTCCCCCGGCGGACCGTAGCGAGGAACAGGCCAAGAAGCTCCACCTCTCCGACACGCTGATCGCCGAGATCAAGGCAGCGGACGTGCTCCTGATCGGCCTGCCCATCTACAACTTCGGCGTTCCCGCCGCCTTCAAGGCCTGGGTCGATCTCGTCGCCCGCGCGGGCGTCACCTTCGCGTACAGTGAGACCGGACCGAAGGGACTTCTCGAAGGCAAGCGCGCGATCGTCACGGTCGCCTCAGGTGGCACCGAGATGGGCTCCGACATCGATTTCGCGACCGGCTATGTCCGGCATGTCCTCGGTTTCATCGGGATCACGGACGTCGTCTTCGTTTCCGCCGACCGGCTGGCGCTCGACGCCGAAGGCACGCTTCGGAAAGCGTACCGCTCGATCGAAGCGCTGCCGCTGGCGGCCTGACAGGGAGACCGGACATGAAATACGCAATTCTCGGCATCAAGGCGCTTCTGACGCTGGCATTCGTCGCCGCCGGCGTCGCGAAACTCATGGGCGCCGAAATGATGGTAGGGACATTCGAAGCCATCGGCGCCGGACAATGGTTCCGCTATGTCACCGGCGCCATCGAGATCGGTGCCGCAGCGCTTCTCTGGGTCCGTGGCCGCGAAGCCATCGGAGCGGCTCTTTTGGTGGCGACGATGTTCGGCGCGGTCCTGGCCCATCTCCTGGTCCTCGGCCCCTCCGCGGTTCCGGCACTCGTGCTCGGCGTTTTGGCCGCGTTCATCGCCTGGACGCACAAGGAGCAGGTTCTTCCCGCCTGACCGCTTCTTCTTTTCCAAAATACTCCGAGGGGGTCCGGGGGAGCAGCGCTCCCCCGGGCAGTCGCCGCCCGCACCGCGCCGCGAACCCCGTTTCAGACCGCCTTGCCGTTGGCTCCGAAGAAGCGCAGCCGTTCCTCCGGCGCGATCAAGCCGATCCGGTCGCCCTCCCTGATCGCGGTATCCCCGTCGGTCCGCACCGTGACCTGCCCAAGAGAGCCCGCATCGACAATCAGGTAGGTGTCGGCGCCAAGATACTCCATCACGTCCACCGTCCCATCCAGCATGCCCTCGCCCTGGGCACCGACATGCATGTGCTCCGGCCGAATCCCCACCTTTGCCGCACCGGGATGGGGTGCCAGCCGCAGACCCGCGCTGCCGACATCGAGGATGTTCATCTTGGGCGAGCCAATGAACTCCGCCACGAACAGGTTTGCCGGGTTTTCGTACAACTCTCTCGGCGTTCCCACCTGAGCGATCACACCGAACTCCAGCACCACGATCCGGTCAGCCAGCGTCATCGCCTCGACCTGGTCATGGGTCACATAGATCATCGTGCGCCCCAGCGCCTTGTGCAGCTTGGCGATCTCATAGCGCATCTCCACCCGAAGCGCGGCATCGAGGTTGGACAGCGGCTCGTCGAACAGGAACGCGGTCGGATCCCGCACGATCGACCGCCCGATCGCGACCCGCTGCCGCTGACCGCCCGACAGCGCCTTGGGCCGCCGGTCGAGATAGGGCTCCAGCTTCAGCACCTCCGCCGCATGGTTGACCTTGGCTTCGATCTCCGCCTTCGGCGCACCCGCCGTCTTCAGCGAGAACCCCATGTTGTCCCGGACCGACATATGCGGGTACAGCGCATAGGACTGGAAAACCATCGTCAGGCCCCGCTTGGACGGAGGATCGGCCGTCCTGTCGTCCCCGTCGATCAGAAGTGCCCCCCGGCTGATCTCCTCCAACCCGCCGATCATGCGCAGAAGTGTCGATTTCCCACAGCCCGACGGCCCCACGAAGACCACGAACTCACCGTCACCGATCTCCAGGTCGATCCCCTTGATCACCTGAACCTCGCCAAACCATTTTTCCACGGATTGCAGCGATATCGCGCCCATCACACGGCCTCCCCTGCGCTGGGACTGGCCCAGCCCAGCCAGATGGCCGCGGTCCAGGTGAAATTGTGTCCGCCGGCCGGCGCGCCTGTCATCGGGTCGAAATACTCGGCAAAGCCGTTGACCTCGATCAGCCGCCGCGTGGCGGCGCGCACGCGGTCGGCCTCCTCGGCATGGCCACAATCGGCCAGACCGATCCCGGCCAGCGTGTTCATCATCCCCCAGACCGGACCGCGCCAGTAGCGACGGGCGTCGAACTTCGGCCCCTCGGGATCGTAGCTCGCAATCGCGTGGGGCGCGGCATTCATCACCCGGCGCAGAACCGGCAGCATGCGCGGGTTGTCCACCCCGCCCCACCAGCACAGGAACGAGGCATTCGAGATGGACTGCCCCCACTCGCCCGACACCACGTCGCGGCTGTCATAGCTGCCAAGCGCCTCGTTCCAGAGCGTGTCCGCACCTGCCTCCAGCCGCACCGTCCATCCGTCGATCTCGCGACGGTTGACGCCAAGAACCCCGGCCATCTCCGCCAGATCCCGGTTCGACCGCAGCAGCGTGAAGGTCATCGTCGGATCCGCCACGAAGAAGGGCCGGTCCTCGGCCATCCGGGCCTCGTCCCATCCCAACCGGCGGCCACGCTGCACCAGCCAGATGTAGCGATCATAATCTTCTTTCGTCGGCCGCATCGAGGGATCGACATGGCTTGTATCGCGCCGGGTGTATGTGCCCACGCCTTCAGGGTTCAGAGCGGCCATCGCACCATCCCAGTCCGGCGCGTTGTCGCGTCCCGATTCCCAGGGATGCGTGATGCACACCGCGTCACGATCTGTGCGCCATTCCATGAACCAGCGGTGGCTTTCGACAATCTTCGGCAGAAGGGCCGCCATCCGCGCGCGCCCGGCAACGGGATCGGCTTCGTAGATGCGCCGGGCAAAACTCGCCGCGACCGGCGGCTGGCTAATTCCCGACGACGGAATGGGCCCGTGTCCTTCGGTTCCCCAGACGTCAGGGCCCGGGAAATAGCCGGGATCGGCCTTGTGAAACAGGATATGTGGAACCATTCCGTTCGGCCACTGACCCGAGAACAGGGTTTCCAGTTCGGTCCAGGCGCGGTCCACGTCGAACGCGGCGAACCCCCAGGCGGCGAAGGCCGAATCCCAGTTCCACTGGTACGGATAAAGCCCCGCTGTCGGCAGCGTATACCCGCCCCGGTCGTTTGCCCTCAGAATGGCGCGCGCCTGCTCATCCAGCGCTATGTGATCCATCGTCGTCATCCTTTGACCGACCCCGCTGTAAGTCCCTTGGTCATGAAGCGTTCCAGCCCCAGGAACAGCACCATGATCGGCACGGTCGCGATCACCGCGCCCGCCATCAGGTGCTGCCTGGGAATCTCGGAAGAGTTCAGCGACGCGATCCCCCGCGTCAGAGTGAATTTGGACGGGTCGTCCAGCAGCATGAACGCCAGCAGGAACTCGTTCCAGGCGATCATGAAGACATAGAGCGACACCGAGGCAAGAGCAGGCAGGCTGAGCGGCAGCGTGATCTTCCAGATCACCGCCATCCGCGACAGCCCGTCCATCAGCCCCGCCTCCTCGACTTCCGCGGGAAGACCGCGGAAATAGCCCTGAAGCATGTAAAGCGCGACCGGGATCGTGGTAACCGGGTAGATCAGCACGATCCCGACAATCGTGTTCCTCAGACCCGCCATCGAAAACGCGATGTAGATCGGCAGCGCCAGGACGATCATCGGCACCATGTAGATGAGAAGGATCGAGCGTGAAAACGCCGCCCGCCCCCTGAATCTCAGGCGCGCAACCGCATAGGCGCCGGGGATCGAGAAAGCCAGGGTCAGAAGCACAGTCAGCACCGAGACGAAAAAGGATGTCCAGAGGTAGCTGCCGAAGTTGAAGTCGGTGAACAGCTCCTCGTAGCTTCTGAACAGATCCCAGCCCTTCGAAAGGTCTACGGAGAAATCCAGCGGGTTCTGGATCAGCTCCGACTGGTTCTTCAGGCTGGTCATCACCATCACGTAGAACGGGATCGCGACGATGGCGGTGAAGAAGATGTAGCCGAACCCGGTCAGGAAGCGGATCGCCGCATCCTCGAATTCGTGCCGCGTGGCCGACGCAAACGGCAATGGGCGCAGCATCTTCTCCAACGGCCAGACCGTCGCGGCGGCGAACAGAACCCAGGTCGCCACGACAGTCGCCAGCCCCGCGCCCTCGGCGCTCACGATCGCGGGCGCGACGAACAGAAAGGCCAGCGCCGGAAAGACGGCAAGCCCCGCACTCCAGAGAATGCGCGACGACCGCGCTCGCCCGCCGTCGGGCAACCAGACGAAGCCCAGCCAGGCACCAAAGACAAGGCTGGAGATCAGCACCGGTTTCAGCCCCTCGCCGGTCGCGAAGCTCGTCGCGATGCAGACTACAACCGCCATGATGAAGGTCCACAGCGCCCCGATCAGCGGACCCGCGACATATCCGAAGCGGAGCGCCCTCATGCCGCCGCCCCCTTCCTCTTGGCAAAAATACTTCGGAGGGGTCCGGGGAGGCAGAGCCTCCCCGGCCGGGTGGTACCCAGGGAGGGGGAAA
>NZ_JBLBVK010000025.1:0-12175 GCF_047314965.1 Silicimonas lutimaris
AGCTCAGATCGTCATCAATCACTGGCTCAGGCAGTACAATCACACCCGGCCGCATCAGGCACTCAACATGCGCCCGCCCGTTCCTGAAACCCTATTAGAGAAACCCCTGATCAGTGGCCCATACACAGGGGGCTAGACAAGGTCTAATTGAATACTGGCCTTAGCATGACTCCCTCGACAGCGTCTTCTACTCATGCTGGCGGCCTGGCGTTGGCTGCCCAGCATTGCCCAGAAATGCCTGCTAGACTCGAATCTTGTACGTCTTCACTGTTGCCAACATCAGGAGGTCATGGACGGTAGGATATCATGAAGAAGGCTGACCAGGAGAAAGCAAAGGCTGCCCAAGAGAAAGATCAAGCATCTCAAGTTGACGAAGCCGATAGCAACATGGAGCACGTACTGAAACGTCTGACCGTTGAGCGACAGAAGCAACGTGACAAGAACTTCGGAATGTATCGTTAAGACTTGATCACGCTCTTCCCGAACGGCAAGCACAACGATCAGGTCGACAGTGTCTCGCAGTTCCTCGTCTGGTGGGACAGCGCTCCACTAGGGCCACTCGTTGGCCGCTACGGCTAAGCGGTAAATCTTCCTGATCGCCATCTTTGAGCTCGTCGTGCCATCTTCCTCGAACTGCCCTTCGGAAACGTGGGAGCTTGCGCTAGGACTGGCGTTCGCAACCGCTCCTAAAAGCAGCTTGAGGAGAGCGAGCTATGTTGGACTTCTATTGTTTGGGGTGGGGGTCACTGATCTGGGATCCAAGGGAGCTGCCGTTGGCTTCTGACTGGGCTCATGATGGACCGAGTTTGCCTGTTGAATTCGCCAGGCAATCGAGAGACGGACGTATGACGCTCGTCATCTCAGAAAATACAAAGGCGATACCTGTGTTCAGTGCAAAGCTTCGAGTGACTTCTCTTACCGAGGCACGGGAAAGATTGGCCGCGAGAGAAGGCGTGTCGCAAAGATACATGAAGCAATCCATTGGATGTTGGTCTTACCATGAAGCTTCTTATCACGCCCACACGGCAGCGATCAGGCAGTGGGCGGAAGAACGAAAAGCTCTGGGGGTTGTTTGGACCGCTCTGAAGCCCCGGTTCAATGGAACCGTGAGGATGCCATCGCACAGGGAGATCATTAGGTACCTGCAAAGCCTAGAGGACTTCGAGCGGCAAAAAGCCAAAGAGTACGTCTGTCGTACGCCTCCTGAAATTAAAACCGCCTACCGCGAACGGATTGAAGAATCGCTTGGTTGGAGGCCCGAGTAGATCCGTCTCCGGCCACGCCGGTCGGCTGCATAATGTTATAGCTTCCTCACATGCGAGAACCGCGGCTCGAGGGAGTTGTGAGGAAAGCGCCGCGCAAAAAATTGGCGATGTGAACATATCGGCCCTTATCGCGTGCTTCCGGGGCGAAAGCGGACATTGGTCGCCGCCAAGGTGAATGACGGCAACGCGGACGAAGCCGCCGTTCGTTGTTGATGCCCCGCTGGTATTTCTCGGCCGTGACCGACCATTCGCAGCATATGCGCCGTTTGTCAGCTTTCAGTCAGAAACGCACGCGCACTTTCGCATTTGGAGCCACACTTGACGTTGGGTCGCAAACGCAAAGCAAAACGAGGTCTCCGAGGATTACGGTCGAAACGTCTATGTCCTGCATGAGGAATTCGGGATTTGCTATCGCGCAGGGTGCTGTGGGTCGTCCACGGAGCACATCGCTGAATTAGCCAAATGTGCGTCTTTGTTGGCTTAGGTCGCCTTGGATAGCCTCACTGTCCGAGCTGTTTTATCTGCTAGACCGTCGATGTGGTCGCCAAGTGGTGCACTCGTTGGCACTATTGGCGGACGAAACCACTGCTCAAATCAGGCTGTCACAGGGCCTGCGGCGCCTGGCCCTCTGATCTTCCAGAATAGAACCCAAACGACCATCAAGTTCAGTGCTCCGGCCAAAGCCGCCAAACCATAGGCAGCTGCATATCCACCGGTCATGTCATAGAGGTATCCTCCGAGAAAACCGCCATTAGCGTGGCCAAACCAGCCGAACATGGTGACAACACCAATCGCAAAACCGCGACGTGCGGGTGGAGTATGAGCCGCGACAGTTGCTAGGACACCCGTCATAACCCCGGCATAACCGAAACCGTAAATTGGAGCGTACAAGTAAAATTTGGACAGGTCGTCTATCAGAATGAAGCCATAGATCAGCAGCGTCATCCATGCAGTCGCAGTCATGTAAGCGGGTATTGCGCCGATCACATCAGCAAGCTTCCCAAAAGCCACGCGTCCAAGAATGCCCACCATCAGCATCAGGAAGATGACACCGCCAGCCTGATCAGCCGAGTATCCACGTCCCTGGATGTATGGAACGAGGTGCATCAGCGGAACTGACATGCAGGTACAGCATAGCAATATTGCAAGACACATCATCGGCACAACCAGCCGGATCGGGGGATAATCTTTTTCGACGCCGGCTGCACCCTGTCCTACCTTCGGGAGAACTACGGGCTGCAATAGTGCTGCCAGTGGGAGCAGCATGATCAGCATGAGCCCTCCGGTAAACGCAAGCGCTCCGGACACGCCTATTGCATTGATCAGGATTGCCGAGCCGAAAGGCACAAAGCCTTGACCAAGCGCTTGGCCGGCAGACGCGATACCGATCGCAAGGCCCGCACCGATCGGAAACCACTGGCCCACAAGCGACATTATTGGCGCGAATATTCCGGCAGCACCGAAGAAACCGGCGATGAACATCAGCAGGTAATATTGCCAGAGTTCATCCGCCAGGGATGCGGTGAGATAGGAGACACCCAGTACAGTACTCCCTACCAATACGACGATCCGGGTACCGAAGCGGTCTGCAATGCTGCCCGTTAAAAGGCCGCCAAGTGCGAGCCCCATAATCCCGGAAACATTGATAAGCGAGACTTCCGCACGAGCCCAACCGTGCAACTCTTCGAGCGGCACGACATAGGCTGACATGCCGTTGACGATCGAGCCCAGAGCAAGTGCTAGAATCAGCGCGGAGGCCAAGACAATAACCCAGCGATAACGAGGCAGTTCTGTTTGGAGCTCTTGCATGGCGGCCATTCCTATCTGAATATCCGTAACACGTTTCTCCAAGAAGACAGATTCCTTGCCTGAAGAGGATACACTTGATTGCTGCTTCGGGTGCTTTGCGCTTGCTCGCCTGAAACCTCTCAATGTCCGTCGCACGGGACGAACCAGCCGTTTTTCAGAAGGTCCCTGAGCCACAGAAGACCTGGCTCACGGCAAGTTTTTCTTTTTCGGCGTCCTGCGGTTCTTCCAGTTCAAACCTACGAGAACGGCGTCAAGCGCGGCTCGTGATGGGAAGCATGTCACGGTCAGCGGGACGGTTGTAGCGGTCACGGAGAAAGGCTGCATCGGCATCGGCCCGGGTCAGACCCATGTCTTCGAGACGCTCGGCAGGTAGCGATTTCAGTTTCTGGGCTTCGCGATACCGTTGGTCGGCAGTGACAAGGCGGTCGAGCAGGTTCAGCCAGAACGGGGCGGATGTCGTTTTTTGCATCGTTTGTCTCCAGTTTGCGTTGACGCCCTCACATTGCCGCCGTCCCGCAAATTCAGCGCAAAATCCTCCGTGAAAAACACCCCTTTTCATGCAATAAATCCGTGAAAACGGGACCTTCCTGCGAAATCGAGTGATATGGCGCATCTCCTCAAGCTCACGTTGAACGGCACCTTCTTGGCCGAGGGCCCGGAAGGCCCGATCACGGGGATTGGGCGCCGGGGTCAGGCGCTGCTGGCGTTTCTCTCACTCGAGCCGCGCCAACGGGCGACCCGCGTCGCAGCGATGACACTTCTCTGGGGCGACCGAGGGGATGAACAGGCCCGAGCCTCGCTCCGCCAAGAACTCTCCGCACTCAGACGCACACTGCCGGAGGGTGTTCTTCTTGCCGACCGCGCCGAGGTCTGGCTGGAAAAAGCGGCTTTGGTTGAGCCGCCAAACGAAAACCTGCTTTCTGGTTTCGATCTAAGAAGTGAGGCTGAGCCTCCCCATCTGAATTGGTCCACCGTTATGTTTAGGAAACGGAGGACAGAGAATGGCGAACAAGCGACACAAGCCAGAGGAAATAGTTCAGAAGTTGCGGCAGGTTGATGTGCTTGTCGGGCAAGGAATGCAGCGCGTGGATGCGATCGGGGACCATGGCGCTGCAACTGGCAAAGGCGGCTGGCGCGCACGTCACGGCGGTGGACAACGCGAGCAAGATAGCTTGGCTCAAGGAACTGGGCGCCGACGAAAC
The DNA here is from genome assembly GCF_047314965.1 of Silicimonas lutimaris. Classification (NCBI taxonomy): domain Bacteria; kingdom Pseudomonadati; phylum Pseudomonadota; class Alphaproteobacteria; order Rhodobacterales; family Paracoccaceae; genus Silicimonas; species Silicimonas lutimaris. The sequence continues at coordinate 4,277 of NZ_JBLBVK010000025.1, forward strand.
CATCGACTACAGAGCGCAGGACTTTGCAGGCACGGGACGACAGTGGTCCCGGATCCTCGATATGGTCGCCACCCGCGGACCTGCCCGGATTGCCGGTTGCCTCACGACTGGCGGTGTCTACAGGGCCGTGGGGGGAAGTGTCAGCGTTCTTCTTTCATTGCTGATCGGTGGTTTGGCCTATCGCTCTGCGAAGAAATCGATCGGCATGCTGATGGTACCCAGTGGTCCGGATCTCACCGAACGCATTGCGCAGGCGGCCGTTGATGGGAGGATTTCACCGCTTCTGGAGGCGGTTCTACCCTTGTCCTCTGTTCCGGAGGCGCTTCGCCGTACGGGATCTGGAGAGGTAAAAGGGAAACTCGTCATCAAGCCTTGAGGACCATCCCGTCGACCTTGGCGCGCAGCCGAATTTGGGGCCGCGTCACGATCTGCGCCCTCTCAGCAAATGTCGATTACAACAATGCCCGTCTTTTGACCCGTTTCGACGTAGCGGAATGCTTCTGTAATGTCGTCAAAGGCAACCCGCCGGTCGAAAACACCGTGGTATTTCCCTTTCGATATCAAACCAGCGAGGTGTCGAATGAACCCCGGCGCATCCTCGGGAAAGGGAATGCGGACGCGCCCGCTTCCTGTCGCTCCATAAAAGGCGCTGAGAATGATATTGGACCAGCCCGGACCGAGGTCCGTCGCCGAAAAAATTCCATCCTCGGTCAGGAGATGCCGGCACTCGAAGAACGAGGTCTTGCCCACAGCGTCGAAGACGAGGTCGAAGGTCTCCCCCAGATTTGTGAAATCCTCGGTCTCGTAGTTGACGACCCGATCCGCGCCGAGTGGTCCGGGCAAATCGATATGCCGGGTTCCGACAACGGCGGTCACATGCGCGCCGCGTGCCTTGGCGAGTTGAACCGCTGCCGTGCCAATCGCGCCGGAGGCCCCGTAGATCAGGCAGCGCTTGCCCTCGGACAAGATCTGTGTGGTGCCATTCGCGTACCAGGCTCCTTCGCCGACAACAGCCTGATGGTAGGGTAGTCTTTCCGAAATATGCGCGATTGCGCCATCGGAAGGCATGCAGAGGTATTCGGCATGCGCTCCGAACGAATCGGGAGATATTCCGAAGACGCGATCTCCGACTTCGAATGCGCCGACACCCTCTCCAAGCAGATCGATCTCGCCCGCGAAGTCCATGCCTAGGATCCGCATTTTCGGTCGCATCAGCCCTGTCATCGCGCGCGCAAAGAAGGGATGTGCTCGGAGTGTCGCGGTGTCGGTTCGATTCACCGTGGAGGCGTGAACCTTCACGCGAACCTCGCCGTTCGATGGAAACGGACGTGGGACGGTCTGAAGCGAAAGAACGTCCGGCGACCCGTAGCGCTCAAACACAACAGCCGTCATCGATTCACTGGCTGTCATGCTGTTACGATACCAGATTAACAAATGGTCTTGTGATGGAAATCTCGACTTAAAATGACCTGCGGCCGAACAGTCAATCAACTCTAACGAACGGTCTCCGGCCTAGCGACCTAAGACGTGTCCTCTGTCAGTTGCCGAGCAACAGAAGCACGAGGCCGAGGACGCCCCACCCGGCTATAATGGGCAGCACGGTCCAGTATTGATATTCCTTCGGCAAGTCCCAACCAGTGACGCCGCGGGCGGCCTTCACCGTCCAGAGGCAGGCGATGGGCCAGTACACCGTCACCCCAAGGGCCGCGCCCAGAATTGCCTCTGTCCACGACGATCCGAGGAAGTGCCCGATCAGGCCCAAGCCCAATAGGGGCGTGTAGAAGATAAGATCAGCCCCCGCATAGCCTTTGAAGAAGGCTACGCCGACCTCAGTGATCCGATCTGCCGGTTCCTGCGTTCCCATCTGAACTCCAAGCGAATAACTCAAAGCAGCTGTGCACTGTGCTGCAACGAGGTAGGCAAAGAGCAGCCAGCCCGGGACTTGAATGAGCCAGAAAGCGATATTTGACATGTTCCACCTCCTTACGCTTGAAGGCACGCTAGCATGATCGCACACTGCCTCACAAAACTGCGTACACGAGGAGAACGTTCGGATGCGGGCGGAGCTGAAGCTCGGCATTGGCCCCAGTGTGTCAGCTATTCGCGGTGATCCAAGTGACCATTCGCCAGTCCTACGGGCACGTTTGATATTGGACCCAAGAGCATAGCTCCTTAGTGTATTTTCCGATCAAGAAGGTCTTCACAGGGGCCAAAGTTAACGGGAACCGCCAAAGGATATGCATTTTAGTCTTCCGAGAGCGTTGGGATATTTTGTCGGCGGGCTATGGACAGGCTGGGGCGGACGCAGGCGAATAGAAGCCAAGCAACTCCGAAACCTGCGGCGGCTTGTAGAAAAGGCGCGTCGCGACTCTCCTCTGTTCCGCCGGCTTTACGAGGACCTGCCACCGTCGGACCAAATCGAGCTGGGCGACTTGCCCGTCACCCGCAAACCCGAGCTCATGGATGAGTTCGACGATTGGCTGACCATCCGGTCCCTTCCGCTTCAAAAGGCTCGCGAACATCTGAGGGACATTGAAAAAGTTGGCGTGCCAATCGACGATGTTGCCGTTTTTCAGACATCCGGGACATCCGGCGAACCTGCCATCATTGTCTTGTCTGAAACGTTCGTGGAATATGCTTATGGTATCATGCTGGCACGCTTCGAACGGTATCATCGGAAGCTCGTGCGAGACGTCCGTAAGATCGGCGTCAGGGTAACGATCACCGGCGGAAACGGTCACTTTGCGGGAAACGGGTTCAACAAACTTGTGCAGCGGTTGAATCCAAAACTGGCGAAGGGGTTTGGAGTGACCTTCGTTGAAGCCGAGCAGCCGATCGATCAACTCGTTGATAGGCTCAATGCGATTGGGAACGTCGCCTGGATCGTGACTTACCCCAGCATTCTGGCAATCCTAGTCAAAGAAAAGGAGGCCGGGCGGCTACTGGTCGAGCCTGCGCTCTTTACCACGGGAGGCGAGACACTCACGGCTGACCTTCGCGAGCGGGCCGGGCTAGCCTTCCCCTCGCTAAAGTACGGCATTGCTGATCCCTATGGCTGCACCGAATGCTTGGCGCTTTCGTTCGAATGCAGCCATGGTCGTAAGCACGTGAACGAGGATTGGGTCATCCTCGAAGCGGTCGACGAAGCGATGGAGCCTGTCCCAGACGGCACGTTGTCGGCGACCGTGTTGCTTACGGTGCTGGCCAACGAAGTTCAGCCCTTCATCCGCTATGATCTAGGCGACTGCGTGCGGTTCGACGAGGATTCCTGCCCATGTGGATCGCCGTTTCGCAGTTTTCGGGTGGAGGGGCGTCAGGCAACACTCGTTCGGGTGGGCAAGGTGACGCTGTCGCCCATGGTCTTCGATCTTGAACACGAAAAGGCCCAGCGCATCCAGTTGGTCCAAACTGGCGAGTTAGACTTCCAAGTGCGTATACAACTGGACGAGGGCGCGGCAGCGGAGCCAGTTTTTCAGAAAGTCATCGAGTCAGTAAAACAGGTGTTTGGCGATAACGGCGTGGAGGACGTCACAGTGCGAGCGGACGAAGCACCTCCGGAATTCACCGCAAGCGGAAAATTCCACGAAGTTGTGCCTTTGCGAAGCACTGGCTCATGAGCATGCCGTAACCTGGCAATCACGTGCGGGTCTCTGAGTAAGCAAGTTTTTTGCCGCCAATGTACGGAAGGGTCCTTATAGCGAAAGTCCGCGTAGGGCTCGAAGCAGCCGCTTGCCTGAAACTGCTTAATGACCGCTCCGCGGACAGTCCGGCCCGTGTCGCCACTTCCCCCAGGCTCAGATCATTCGGTTTCATTCCGTCTCCGGAAAAAATGGCTTGTCCTCAAGTTCACTTGAGGTCCTAGGGTGCCTGCAATCGAACCCCGAATCAAGGAAAACCCATGCTCAGAGATCTCTTCAAACCCCGCAAGCGCATGTCCCGCGCCCTTCGCGACGAACTCCACGCGCTCTGCCACGCCGTCCAGATCGAAACGCTCAGCCAGTCACGCCACATGCGACGCGACGTCGGCCTCGACTGTGGGTGCGACCGCAAGGACCGCACGACTCTCTCGAATTTCTGAAATGGAACATTCCATGCCGACATCCACGCTCTTCCGCGCCTCCGGCGCGTTGTATCTGCTTATCATCGTCACCGGCTTGACAAGCGAATTGGCGCTGCGCGGCCCGCTGATCGGAACGACCCCCGTTGAAACCTCTGCCCTCATCATCGATGGCGACTTCCGGCTTCGCCTGTCCATCCTGGCCGACGCGATCATGATTTCTGCCGACGTCGCGCTCGCCATCCTGTTCTTCGGCATGCTGGCCTCGGCGGGACGTACCCTCGCCACGCTTGCTGCCGCATTTCGACTGATCCAGGCCGCCATTCTGGGCGCGGGTTTGACCACTCTGTACTCGGCACTCATCTGGACTTCAGCGGGCCAGCTTGACCTCGCTCACGGTGCGCTTCATCTGCACTCGGCAGGTTACGACCTGGGCCTGATCTTCTTCGGGATCAACAGCGTGATGACAGGTCTCCTCCTGATCCGGCATCCGGACTTCCCGACCTCGCTCGGAGGCATGCTGGTGGCAGCGGGCGGAGTCTACCTTGTTGGGAGCTCGCTTCGCGTCCTCGCGCCAGAGGTCCACATTCTGTTCCAGCCGGCCTACCTGATTACCGTCGTCTCCGAGACCACCTTCGCCGTAATGCTGCTGTCACGCGGCTTTGCCCGAACCGAACTTGCGCGGCGCCAGGCCGCCTGACGTGCAATGCGTCGGTCCAGCTACCGTCAATAGTGGCAGCGTGGTGGGTGATGAGGGATTTGACCCCCAGACGTCTTCGATGTGAACAACTCGGTTCGCAGCCAAGTCATTGGAATTTTTGTCAGCGGACCGCTTCTTTTTGAGCGCTTTTTCATGGTCTACTGACCACGTTTCAGTTCCCACAGGTTCATTGAACCAGCGAACACTTCGCAGAGTTTTGTTTACGTCGCCAAGCCTTCCTCCAACAGCCCACCCAGAAGTATAGAGAACACGGTCAGGACCGATAAACGACTCGAACTTCAACGGCAGATTCTACCGACAGCGGACGTTCTACGAAGCAGGCGAATTGACCGAGTTGCGGACACAGCAGTCGCCAACAGTCCCGATACGGAGGACCTACCTGAGCGACAGCTGTCTAAATTGTTGCTAAGTTCCGAAGGCTGCCCATGTTCCAAGCCCCAGGCACTGACTAATGAGGCTAGTTGGTATTGTCGTCCCATGCGCATCGGTCGAATGACACGTATCGATGCAGGACGCGAGTTCCGCCCGGCGCAGACACAAGGCGCGAGCATCCCTCCAATTCCTCACTGCTCTCGAAGACAGAGACGACACCACCAGCCTGGCCTGGGCCCGTTGCGCAAAGAACCTCTCCAGTCGTAAGCTGACCAATCGCCCGCTCACCTCCACGTGCCTCGGCTACAAATAGAAGCGTTTCACTGTCCGCGTTTCTGACACAGACTTCAGCCGCCAAAGTGGGAGCGGCGAACAATAAAGAAAGACCCAAGGCCACAGGAAATGAATTGTCTGCCATAGGGCGATGATCCGGGACTGCCGTTCTTTCGCCAAACCACTTCTGCGTGACGGCATTGTGAGCAGGCGTGATCCTTGGAGTTTCTTCTTCGTGCTATGGATCAAGACATCACAAAAGGGAGGAAAACATGTCAAAACTCAGTTCGCTACTCGCCACAGGCGCAGCCACCGTGTGTCTTGCCACAGCCTCATTGGCTCAGGATGCACCTGCCGGAACGGACGCTGATGCCGCCTATGCCGACTTGCTCTGGGAGGTCATGGTTGAAGCGCGTCTCGCTGGCGACGACATGTTGCATGCGTTTCCCTACGAGGGCGTGGCGCCGCACGGCATGATGCTCGAGACATTCTACACGACAGCCACCGTGGACGGTCACGAAGGTAGCCTTATCGTAAAGAGAAACTATGGCCCCGAGGGAGTCAGTGTCGATGAGGTCCTGGGCGACCCAGATACGCACCTTGCCGCGGTCACTGTCATGTTTCAGCGCGAAGCGGGATACGACGAAGAGAACCGCGATTGGTTCTGGGTCAAGTACCTCCCCGACGGCAGTCTCGACAAGAATCCAGCCGGTATGCGTCTAGCTGGTCGCGTCGGAAAGGGAGCGGACGCCGGTTGCATTGCATGCCATTCTGGGGCTGGGGACATGATGATCTTTACCACGACGGCTGCTGTGCCAGGCCTGCGATAAAGAAAGAGTAGGTTTCGTTCCTCAAGACGCTGAGCCCTCGCTGTGTGCTTTGGGCTCAAGGGAGAGACCTGAGCGATCTTGTAAGACAACCGGCTCCTAGATAGTCCGAGTATGCGCCCAGCGGACGTTGCCGCATCTAGAAACCCTACGCGAAGTAAAAGAACAAAGGCACCGGAGCGACAGCACAGAGGACAACAGCCAGATATGTCGAGAAGGAATACAGCCGCGACGCACCCGCAAAGAAGGCGAGTCCACCGCCACCGCCAAGGAGTGAGTTTCCAGGAGTGTTGAGAGCAGCGGCGAGTAGGAGGTGTCTGTAGCGGTGCAGTCTTCGGCCCAATGGCGGCGGGACGATCATCGACAGTTTTTCCACGCTGTCATTCGGTGCGGCGTTGTTCATTTCGCTAACAAAGGCCGCGGCCTTTGCCAGTCCTAGCCAATCCAAAAATCGAGCGAGGGCGGTCGCTGGAACGAGCCTTGCGATAGCGAATGAGAGGATCAACGCACCGACCATCCCAAGATAGACCAAAGGTGCGGCCTGGCTGCCGAACAGAAGGAGCAACGCAAAACCGATCTCTGCCCCCGGAACAAATGGAATTGCGGCCAGAACGACAAACACGACAAAAGCCGTCATAACGATCCGGTGGATCATTGGCTCGTTCATAGGGCGCATCTCGGGCACGGTGAGTTCTTTCAACACATCTCCCAGAATCCAGCCTCCCAGAAGGAGCAAGCAATAGAAGGCGATGGCCCTTCGCTTTTCCCAGAGAGCTTTCAAAACCGTGCGCACATCGGGTTGCTGTCGGCGTTCATCGACTGCATCTCCTGGCGCATGACCAAAAGCGACACGGTCTTAGTCCTTGACGACTGCTGGCCGACAAAGGCGATCTCGCGCCTCGACATCCAATACCATCGGCGGCGCTCCCAAGTGATCGAAACATGGATCGAGCCGTCTTCCTTCACCAGCCCCTTATAGTCGAAACGACCGCGGCTGTCGCTTTCAAGTGTGCCGGTGAAACGGACACCCTCTGCCGTCTCTTCGGCATGGTAGGCTCCGGGAACAAAGCCGCAGCGGGTGCAGATGTCAGACCAGAAATGGCCTTCGTCGAAGTAGAGGCTGTCTTTAAGGTCGGGGCTTTCAGCCGGTCCGATCATTCCCGAATAGGCACGCCCGTCTAGCAGGCCCTCCGCGTCCCCTTCGACGGCTCCTGCAATCGAGATAACGAATGCCAATGCCATGTAAGTAGCAATGCGTCCGAACAATTTCCTTAACCCTTTCCCTCACAATCGCGACAAGCATATGAAAACGCGTTGGCCATGTTAGTTCTCCCTACTATTCGATCGGAGGATAACAGATTGGCCATCATTCACCGAATCCGACACGGCGAGCGACGATTGGTGAAAGTCGGACACCCCCGGGGAAGGACCTCTTCGGGCTAGGAGCTGCCGATAAGCAGCAAGTTCACAACGCCTCCTCAGCGGACGGAACTGCCGTTTGACGTATTAAGGTGAGATCAATACCTCTCCCTCAATCTCCATGGCAAAGCCAAGCGGCAATCCCGGCACTCCAATCGCGGATCTCGCATGTCGACCTATGGTCGAACCGAATACATCGATGATGAGATCGCTAAATCCATTCACGACAA
>NZ_JBLBVK010000026.1:0-20994 GCF_047314965.1 Silicimonas lutimaris
ACACCTACCAGGAGATCTACTCCGTCGCCCGCGAGATCGACGCCGCAACCCTGCCCGAAAACGTCGAGCCCCGCCGCTGGTGGAAAGGCTGACAAAACACCGCTAACATCACACCCGGCCCCGCTGAAAAGCGGGGCCGGAAACCAATGCAAGCGACAAGACAGAACCGGTCATACCCGGCAGCGCATCTTAGGGGAGGAAGGGGCCAATGTCGTTCTGGTCCGATCTGGGCACGCTTTTCGCGGCCTTTGCCAGTCAGGATTCGTTCGAGATTAGGGAGGCGTTGAAATCAGACTCTGTCTGGCTTATCGGCGCAGTCTTCCTCGCAATTTCAGGCGTTATCCTCGCATGGGTTTATCACCGTGTCCCGGTGATCGAGCGATATTTCGAACGCACCGTCATGGTGACCAGCTATCTGGCCATAGCCATGATCATCTTCTGGGGCGTGATCGACCGCTTTGTCTTTTCCAATCAGCAACCATGGTCGACCACGATACCGCCGCTGTTGTTCATGATCATGGCATGGTTCGGGGCGGCCTATAACATCCGGGTCAGAACCCATCTCAGCTTTTCTGAATTCCGCACGGCGATGCCTCGCACGGGGCAGTTCATCTGCCTCTGGCTGGACTTCATTCTGTGGTTCGGCTTCGCGCTGATAATCCTGGTCACGACGATGAGACTGGTCGCCCTGTCGGCGTCCAATTTCCAGATCGTTCTCGGAACCGACAACACCATGCAGTGGTGGTTCCTGATCGCCGCGCCTGTTGCCGCCACGCTGATGGCGGCCCGCGCGGTGGAGAATATCCAGGATGACGTGAAGAATTACCGGGCCGGGCAACCGCTTATCCGGCAAGCCGTTATCGGGGGAGACTCCTGATGTCGGACGGGACCATCATCACGCTGATATCGATCGGCGTCACATTTCTCTTCATGCTGGGTGTGCCGGTTCTTCTGGTCATCGCCTATTGGGTCGTCGGGTGCTCTTTTGTCCTTGGGCTGACGCTCGACAACATGGGGGCCGAGCTTCTCAACGTGTTCAACAAGGGCTTTGCGCTTCTGGCCATGCCGCTCTTCATCCTGACGGGCGACCTGATCAACAAGTCTGGCATCGCTCGGCGACTGTCGGACTTCGCCTATGCCTGCCTTGGCTGGCTCAGGGGAGGTCTGGCCATGGCTTCTCTTGGCGCCTGCGGTCTGTTCGCGGCGATCTCCGGGTCGAACTCGGCGACGACGGCGACCATCGGGTCGATGCTTCATCCGGAAATGGTGAAGGGCGGCTACGACGAACGCTTTTCTGCGGCAACCGCTGCCGCGGGCGGTACGGTGGGGATCATCATCCCGCCGTCGATCATCTTCATCGTCTACGGCTTCCTGATGAACCTGCCGATTTCGGACCTGTTCGTGGCCGGGATCATTCCGGGTGCGCTGATGGTCGTGGGCATGCAGGTGGCGTGCTGGATCGTCTGCCGCATCAACGGCTGGGGCTATCTTATTCCACTGCAGATGAATCGGATCCTCAAGACGGCCTTTGGCGCCTGGTTGGGCTTCTTCGCTATCGGGCTTGTGCTTTGGGGCATCTACACCGGCAAGTTCTCACCCACCGAGGCGGCCGGTGTAACGGTTGGCTTCTGCATCATCGCCGGCCTTGTCTCCTGGGTGGTGAGCCGGGTGTTGCGCCAGGAGCCGAACCGCACCTGGGAAGAAAAGAGCTATGGCGAAATGCTGGTCGTAGAAGGGTTCACGCTCTGGCAAATTCCCGGCATCACCATGCGTTCGGCGGAGATCACCGGAATCCTCGCACCGCTGATCGCGATTTCGGTCGTGATGCAGCAGATCCTCTCGCTACTCGGTGCCCAACAGGTAATCGGAGATTTCGTGACCTCCATGGGCGGTTACTACGCGGTCCTGTTCACGGCGATGCTGATCGTCTTCTTCTCTGGCATGGTGCTTGAATCACTGCCGGTCACGATCATTCTCGCTCCGATCCTTGCCCCGATTGCGGCCGGCGTCGGCGTCGATCCGATCCACTTCTCGGTGATCTTCCTGGTCGGAGCCTCCATCGGCTTTATCACGCCTCCTTACGGGTTGAACCTTTATGTCGCGTCCGGCGTTACAGGGGTGCCATACTTCCGATTGCTGAGATATACCGTGCCTTATCTCGTTGCCTTGATCGGTGTTTGGGTATTGGTCTCTCTGACACCAGAATTGGCGCTGTTCCTGCTTCCGAACAGGTAAGGTTCATGAATGCCAGAAGACTCCTCAGACACTGAAAAGGGTCAGATACCTACAAACCTTCGTTTGCTGCTGATCATCGAGGAGGTTGCCCGCGCAGGCGTCCCGGTCGCGCCGTCAGTTCTGGCGGATACGCTGGGTCTGCCCAAGCCGACCATGCATCGGTTGCTTGTGACGGCGGAAGAGGAGGGGTTTCTGCAGCGTGACGTGGACGGGCGTTCCTATGGACCGGGCCGCCGCCTGAGGCGCCTTGCAGGAAACACCTTGTCGTCGCAGCGCGTGCGCACGGAGCGCCTGATCATCATGAAGGCGCTTGCAGATGAGGTGGGGGAGACCTGCAATCTGGCAGCACCGGGCCGTTTCGGGATGGTTTACCTCGACCGGGTCGAGACCCATTGGCCCCTGCGCATCCAGCTGCCCGTCGGTACCCAGGTGCCGTTCAATTGCACGGCAAGTGGCAAGATGTACCTCTCGTCGCTGCGCGCGGACAAACTGGACAGGGTGATGAGCTGGTTGGAGCTTGAGCCTCAGACCGCGCGCTCCATCACAGATAAGGACAAGCTGCGCGAAGAACTGGCCCTGACCCGAAGCAGGGGTTACTCGACCGACGACGAGGAGTTCATGGACGGGATGGCTGCGATCGCGGCCCCGATAAAGGACAGCGAGGGCAGGTTGCTGACCACCTTGTCCATACATGCACCCGTACAAAGATACGACCTCGGCAGTCTTATCAAGATGCTTCCCCAGTTGCAGAAGGCCGCTGCCAGAATCGAGAGCCTCAACAAGGACTGAGATGTCCAGGTAAGTATGTGCATTTGCAGTCCCGGTGGCCCGGCAACCGCCGAGACGGCAAAACGGAACAGCTGATCATTGCGTCGTCCCTCACGTGAGTTAAAGTGAACGTGTTCAACCTTCGGGAGGGGAGCCGCAGTGAAGATTTTTGCCACAATGTTGATAGCTCTGTCAGTGTCGTCAGGCACGGCTTGGACCAGCGACCTGACGTCGCGATCCGGTGGGCCAAGTGAAAGCCAGATGCTTTCGCGTTCGGTCGACGGCGCCCCTGACGGCATTGCGTTTTTCCGACCCGTCCTGAGCGGCGTGCTTTACCGGGGAGGCTTCTCGGGCGGTGACAAGCAGCGCACAGGACTGTCGTCCTCGCAGCGGCAGGAGCTTTGTTCGTCAGGCTTTTCCAAAGGGTTTTACGCCGATTTCGGGAAGAATACGGACTATGGTCAGACCTCCTGCGGAAGTGGAAGCCTTGATTATCAGTCCGCACGTTCCTCTCGCCCTTCGTCTGTGATGAAGGCCATTCACGACGTCATCAAGTCTCCTTCGGAGGGCCCGGTATTCGTGCACTGCATGTGGGGCGTCCATTCCTCGGGTGCCCTTTCCGCAATGGCTCTCGTGCAATTCTGCGGCTGGTCCGAAGATCGTGCGAAGGCATACTGGAACGATGCGCGCAATGGCGCCCCATGTTCGGGTGGTTGCGACAAGTGGATAGACGCGAAGTTCGACAATTTCTCGGTCGATCCCGCGCTTTCCATTACCGAAGCAGAACGCGCTGCGATCTGCCCGAAGTAGGCTTTGTGAGGGAAAACATGCGCAAATCTCTTCTACTGGCAGCATTTGCCCTGGCAATTCCGGGCATGGCATCAGCGTCGGACAGCATCGTCGGAACGGCCACGAGTTTTCAAAGTCCCAACGGAATTTCCGAGCGCTGCGTCCGGATCGCTCCGATCCCGGGAGGTGACTACTCGAAAGGCGACTTAGAGGACGAGGAAGCCTTCTGTGCGATAGACTTCTATGCGCCGGACGTGGCGCTTTGTCCAAAGACCTGGAGCACCAGCCCCGGCATGATGGTCTATGACATCAGCGAAGGACCATACGCCGGCGACCGGGCGGCATTCGAGAGAAACGCCTGCAAGGAAGGCAAGTCGGCAAAGGATTTGGCCAAGGACGACCTGGCGAAGTTCAAGGTCACGATGAACCAGAAGGGTACCAGTGGCACCTTTTCGCAGTCGTCGCTGCTGTACTATCATTTCTCGCGTTACTTCGGCATGGATGTCATGGTCCCAGTCGCCGTCTGGCGGTCCATGGACAAGGCGACTCATTCAAGCGAAGTGGCAAAGCCCGGGTTGGCGATTTCCGGAACCCATGCCCGTATGAATCACGAGGGCTGGCGCTGGCTGGTCGATTCCGAGGCAAACCCCTCCCGTTACAGCCCGACCGACGACCTGTTCACCAGTGACCGCGAGCAGATTTACGGTGTTCTGGTTCTGAGCCCTGGGCACCGCTACGGCTCCGAGATCAACGGAACACGCCGTTCGGGCTGGGGCAAGGGACAGAACAACGACTTCCAGGAGACGCCGGCTTACCTGGCTCTTCGTACGAAGGCTCCGTTGGTCGAAGCGATTGACCGGGGTGTGCGGGAGGGGCGGAAGGACTCCACCATAAACAAGGATCTCGGACCGGATGTGACTGACCGCCAGATGGCGTTCTGGATGCGCGAACTTTCCGAAATCGTGCTCCTGGATTTCATTTTCAGCCAGCAGGACCGGGTCGGAAACATCGACTTCACGCCTTATTACTACTGGTCCGAAGAGGGAAAGCTAAAGGACAAGAAAGCCAAGCATCACGAGGCAGGGGACGGCACTGTGCCGTTCGGTGCGGAACTGCTCCGGCGCACGAACCTGAACGACAACGATGCGGGTGGCAGGGTTGAATATGCCAACTTTGCGAAGTCCACGCAAATGCTTGAAAAACTTCGGCATTTCGATGGCGGTGTCTACAAGCGGCTCTTGGCGCTTGATGCCGATCTCCAGTCCCAGGGACCTGTCTATCAATGGGTCGAGACGAGTCTTGGCCTCGATGAGCGTCAGGTTAAGCAGATCGTCAGCAATGCGCGACTTGCCACGGGCATCCTCCAGGAGAGTTGCCGCCGGGGAGACCTGATTTTCGATCTGAATCCGAGGCAGTTCTTCCTTTCGGGCGAAGCGACACCGGACGAAGTCTCCTGTGATGCGTCGTGAGATTGTCGCCGGCGTTTTGCTGGGGATGCTTCTGACCTCTCCCGCGACCGCTCTCACGGTCGCGGTTATCTCTGACATGAACGGCTCGTACGGATCGGTCAGGTATGAAAATCGCGTTTCTGCGGCTGTCGAGGCGATAATTGATCTGAAGCCTGATCTTGTGATCTCGACCGGCGACATGGTGGCCGGGCAACGTCGCCCGCATCTGAGTGAGCCCGAGGTGCGGGCGATGTGGAAAGCGTTTCATGCAGTCGTGTCCACGCCCTTGGCGGCGGCAGGAATCCCGCTGGCCGTCACTCCCGGCAACCATGACGCCTCCGCCTATGGCGGGTTCGAAGGGGAACGCAGGATCTTCGCGGAGGAGTGGCGTGCGCGTCGGCCGAACCTCGCCTTCACGGACGACGCGGATTTTCCCTTTTCGTATGCCTTCGATCTGGATGGCGTGCGTTTCGTGTCGCTCGACGCCACGACCGTTGGGAGCTTGCCGGCAGGTCAGATGTCGAAACTGGAAGACGCGATGGAGGGCGCTGGCCCGATGCGGGTGGTCTTCAGCCATTTGCCACTTTGGCCCGTGGCCATCGGGCGTGAGACGGAAGTCATTGGCGATCCCGCACTGGCGGACCTCTTCCGAGAACTGGGGGTGGACCTGCATCTTTCAGGGCACCACCATGCATTCTACCCTGGTGCGTCCGACGACGTGGCCTATGTCGCACAAGCGTGTCTGGGAGCGGGGCCGCGCGCGCTGATCGGCACCGGAGCGAAGTCCGAGACAGGTTTTGTTGTTCTGGAGATGACCTCTCCGTCCGACCCCATTACCGTGTCTTTCCGCGCATACCCGAATTTCGCAGAAACGTTCGACAGCACCATTCTTCCGCCCGAGATACGCAGCGCCGATGCGATCTTGAACAGGCTCGACCTTGCTGATCTGCCGGATGTACGGCTGGAGACAACTGAATGAAGACCCCGCTATGCCTTGCGCTGCCCATCGCCTTGTTTCTCTGTGGCCCTGCTTCTGCGCAGGTTCTGGACGGGTCGCTGACCATTCCGACCGACTTCGAGTTGCGCAACCGAGGCTGGTCGCAATTGTACAATACCGAGGAAATGCTCGAGTTCCTTATTGCTGTCTTCGAGGCAATAGCCATGACGGCCGTTCTGGCATTTCACCCGAAAAACATTGCGCATCGTCATGATATAAATGACTTTAACTTACCCCGGTCGATGTTTCTCTATGCGCTCATAGGGCTTGTCGTCGGGTTCCTCGTCATTCATCACGGCGTGCTGATCGGTTTCGTTGTCTTCGGTATCGGCAGCCTGTTTCGCTTTCGGATGGAAACACTGAGTGCATCGGATACCGCTCAGCTGATTTTCGTAGCTTTGATCGGCTTGTCCGTCGGGCTGGATCTGCCTGTCATGGCGATGTTGCTCACCATCGTTGCGGTGATCGTGGTGGCGGTGTTTGCGCGGAAATCCCACATGGCCCTTGAAGTGAAATTCGAACCGGCAGCGGACTTTGGCATGTCGATGGAAAAGATGAAGGCGTCTCTGGAGAAAGCCGGATTTTCATTCGTGGATGTCAACAAATCGAAATTCAAACCGGTCGCTGAGATCGTTTTGTCATCGACCGATTCCAACGGGCGCGTATCCCTCGTTTCCGAGATGACGCGTCAGCAAAGGGAGGCCGGAAGCGGGATCGAGGATTGGCATATCAGTTAGGCGTACTGCTGCTCGCGATGTTTGTGTCGGTTCCGCTGCAGGCTCAGGCGCAGGCTCCGATTCTTTCCTTCGAGAGCAACGCCGCGCTCTATGACCGGGATGCTGGTTTGATGGAGCCGTCGGGCCTTGCGATCAGGCCCGACGGAGGTTTCTGGACAGTAAGTGACGATACCGACAGCATTCTTGAGATCGAACGCACGGGCGAAGTCTCGCGGATAGGCCCTTCCCAGGTTCTGTTCGATGACCTCGAGGGGATCGTGTATGATCGGCAGAGCGGCTGGCTTCTGGTCGTATCCGAATCCGGCCGGGAAATCCTGTTGGTCGATCCAGAGACCCTCACGGCCCGGGGGCGTTTCCCACTGAGTGCAATGCGGGGTGCGGATGGTCTGAACCTGAAAGGAGACGGTCCGGAGGGGATCGCGATCCGGAAGGATGGCACCGTGGTGGTCGTTCTCGAACGCCAGCGGTTGTTGCTCGAAATATCGAGCGATCTTTCCGAAATTCTGCATTTGATCCGACTGGACGCCGAAATCGGGTTTTCGGCTCCCGGCGTGAAGGACAGACATCTGGATGTTTCCGGAATAACCTTTGACGATCAGCGAAGCGCGCTTTGGATTCTCAGCGACACAGGCCAGGCGGTCTACTTCCTTGAGGACGGTAAGGACTGGGCCACTCGATACGATCTGGTCTTTACGGAAGACGGCAAGACAGATCGGGTCAGCAACGCAGAGGGAATTGCCGTTTCGGCGGATGGCAAGACGTTGAGCATCGTCACTGACGACGGTTCATCATCCCGGCTTCTGCGGTATTTAATCCGGTAGAGTATCGCTTTATATTGGCGACGCCTCCGGCCGACTGCGGTGAGCCTCCAGCGCTTGATCTATTTGCTGGCGACTGTCTGGCCTGAACGCTGTCCGGTGCAACGGCCGCGCTCAACGCGCCTAGATCGCCAACCCCTTGGCGAGCAGGACAACATTTTTGGATTTTTTGGCTCCGGCGGTAGGGATCGAACCTACGACCAATTGATTAACAGTCAACTGCTCTACCGCTGAGCTACGCCGGAACACGCTGGGCGATATAGCAACGGTCGTCCGGCCCGTCCAGAGGTGTTTGGCACAAAATCGACCTTTCTTCAGATCAGTGAAAACCCGGCGGTGGCGGACAAAAGGGGAGTCGCTCGGACAATGCCCCTGTCGTGAAGATCCACGAGATGAGCAAACACGTTTCGCTCGGCTGCAGGCAGCATTTCAGAGGGAATGTCGGCGTAAACCTCGACTGCGATCCGCGCGATGGGGCGGGGCGTGGAGGTCAGGGCGTTCAGGATGTCTGTCTCGCGCGACTCCCGATGCGCGATCAGCCAGCCGAGACGCTCGGCGGGATCATTGATGGAGTCGCCATGAGCCGGGTATAGCCGACGGTGACCGGCGTCTCGCAACAGGCGCGAGGTGTTCATGAAGGCGCGCAGATCGCCATCCGGAGGGGAGACGAGGGACGACGACCAGTCCATCACGTGATCCCCGGAAATCACCGCATCCCTGAAAACGAAGGAGAGATGTCCGGCAAAATGGCCAGGGGTATGAAGCGCGGTGAGGCGCCATCCATCGCCGCTGACGTCGTCGCCGTGCCCGAGTGTGTTGTGAGGTGCAAAGGCCCGGTCCACTCCCTCGCCGCCGCCAGCATGCCCACGTTCAGCGAGCGTCCGCATGGTCGGAGTCCGTCCGGCTTCGGGCGGACCAAAACCGAGGATTGGCGCGCCGGTTCGTTCGGAAAGCTGCCGCGCCAGTGGGCTGTGATCAAGGTGAGCGTGGGTCACCAGAATATGGCTGACCGTTTCTCCTGCGATCGAAGCGAGTATCGCGTCGAGGTGGTCGGCCCGATCAGGGCCGGGGTCGACGATTGCGACGTTGCCTTCACCGACGATGAACGTGTTGGTTCCCCAATAGGTCATCGGTCCGGGGTTGGGCGCGAGAATGCGCCGCAATCCGTCTTCCACGATTTGGATGCGGCCTTGTTCGGGTTTGCTCATCCGCTCTTTCTCTTCCGCTTTCCCGCAACTAGGGTCTTGGCATGATCACGCGCGGTCTGAAAGCCTATTTGCCCCGGTCGCTCTATGCCCGCGCCGTCCTGATCCTTTTGGTTCCGGTCATTACCATTCTTCTGGTCGTTTCTGTCGTCTTCATTCAGCGCCTTTATGAAAACGTCACCCGGCAGATGACCGAAGGCGTCGCCCATGAACTTCGTCTTGTGCTCGACAGGATCGAAGATGCGCCGGATGCAGCGGGGGCGATGCAAGCGGCTTTCGACGTGGCCGTTCCTCTCGGCATCCAGGTCTCAGCCGGAGGCACCGAGATGGACGGCAGCCTCTCCTGGTACGATCTGTCCGGCCGCGTCGTGGCCCGGACTCTTCGCGACGAGATCCCGACCGTACGCACAGTCGATCTCGCCGCTAAGGATGGATTCGTTCAGCTGGGCGTCGATACATCGAAAGGACCGGTTCTTCTGGAACTCGCGCGCAGTCGCGTGTCCGCACGCAACCCGCATCAGTTCCTGGTATTGATCGGGATCACCGCGATTTTGATGACTGCCATCGCCCTGATCTACATGCGCAACCAGATGCGGCCGATCCGGCGGTTGGCCCGTGCGGCTGATGCCTTCGGCAAGGGCAGACGGGTGCCCTATCGGCCAACGGGAGCGACTGAAGTTCGTCAGGCGGGTGCGGCCTTTCTGAACATGATGGACCGGATCGAGCGACAGATCGAGCAGCGCACTCTTATGCTTTCCGGGGTGAGCCATGATCTCAGAACACCGCTGACACGCATGAAGCTTTCACTCTCGATGATGGACGAAAGCGAGGATACCGAAGCGATGCTGCGCGATGTGTCCGACATGGAGAAGATGCTGGACGCCTTTCTGGATTTCGCAAGAGGCGAGGGTCAGGAGGAGCCGATTCGGATAGCTCCGGTAGACCTGGCGCGCGATGCAATCGAAAGGGCGAAGCGTGGCGCAATGAATGTTGCCGAGGGCGAGATGCATGAATGTCCGCACGCGATGTTGCGGCGAAATGCTATGGGGCGGGCTCTTGATAATCTGATCGGCAATGCCGTTCGCTATGGAAATCGAGCGATAGTATCGGTCACGAAAAGCGACAATGCGGTGCGTTTCGTTGTGGACGACGAAGGACCTGGCATTCCCGAAGAGTTACGCGCGCAAGCACTGAAACCATTCACGCGGCTTGATGAGGCGCGCAATCAGGACAACGGTTCGGGCGTGGGGCTTGGGCTTTCAATTGCCGCTGATATTGCTCATAGCCACGGAGGAACCCTGTTGCTGGAAAAGAGTCCCGCACTCGGTGGATTACGGGCAATTCTTGTAATTCCACTCTGAGAAAATGAGGGTGGCATGATTAAAAATGCCACCTTCGGTATCCTTGGGGTCTCACCGGTGATCAGATCGCCATGCTTTCAGGAGCTTCTCCGGCAGAAACGGCATCCTTGTACCATCCGGGCTGACGTCCGCGTCCCGACCAGGTTTCGTTTGGATTGCCGGGGTTGGCAAACTTGGCTGGTGCTTTCGCCTTACGCTTGCGCCCTTTGCCGCCAATGATTTCGTCAATGCTCATGCCGTGCTCTTTGGCAACGGCTTCGATTGCTTTCATTGCTTCGGCACGTTGCCGTTCCGAATAGCCCTTTATTGCGGCGTCTACGTCTTTCTTGAGTTGTTTGAGCTCGTCCAGGGACATTTTGCTCAGGTCAGTCTTTTTTGCCATGCGGTTCTCCTTGTGCCCTTGTTTTCGGGCATTCGCTTTATTTTTTATCGATTTTATTTACAAATTTTTTTCAGTTTTGCAGAAGGTTTCTACAACCTGTATTGGCCACTTTGCAATTGAAAATGCCAAATCCTATCCTTCAGAATAACTCCTTTGTTGGGCGGTGGCCGAATTTCGCCGGTCATGCAATCCGAAAGGGTCACGAAAGAAGAATGGTAGGCCCGGAGGGACTCGAACCCCCAACCAAAGCGTTATGAGCGCTCTGCTCTAACCAATTGAGCTACAGGCCCGACCTGCCGTCGGTCTATCAGAGTTCCCGCGTCCGTCAAGCAGGCGCGTCAGTCCCAATAGGGGGCGCGCCAACCTGCGGAGACGGCCTCGGCTTCGGAACAGAACCAGCGTTCGCCCTTGGAGGTATTTATTTGCGTCCTCGAATACCAGGGGGACCAGGGCGCATGATAGATGCGTCCGTTTTTCGAGATATTCCCCTTGATCGGGCATCCTGCCGGAGCCTTCTGAACCGCCTTGTTCCATTGCGCTTCGCGGAATTCCCATGGAGGCGTGTAATTGTCCGACCATATTCCTATTTCGCGGCTCTTGGCCTGTGTTTCTTCGTCGGCATATACCGTCGAATAGCGAAGGAATGCCCAGGCCAGCCCCTTGTCGATCAGTGTGCCGCCAACGTCTGAACCATCGGCGTAGCAAGTCGCAATGACTCTTCCATAGCCGTCCTCCGTAATCGGATCACAGGTGACTTCCCGTCCCTTGACGATCTCGACAAGCGCGTCCGTCGCCTCGCTTCCGCAGTTCCAGTCTCCGCAGATCTGGCCGTGTTCGGGGGCGTCGATGCCGTTCAGGCGATAGACCGTGCCGTCAAGTTCCAGCGTGTCCCCGTCGATCACGCGAGGCTGCGCGCCGACGGTGGTTGCACAGGCAAAAGCGACAACGAACGCAAGAACACGTGCGATCATGACAACCCTCTCTTTCCCTCGGATCAGAAGGTAAGCAGCCTTGCGGTGGGGCGCAATCGCAGCGCGTGGACTCTTTCCCTCTCATCCGGTATCGCGGCGCAATCGAGACAAGGGCGAGAGTGATGAAGAAAAACGGGCTGACCTATGCCGAGGCTGGTGTTGATATCGATGCCGGCAATGCTCTGGTCGAGCGGATCAAACCTGCCGCGCAACGGACGCAGCGGGCCGGTACGATGTCGGGGCTTGGCGGGTTCGGAGCGCTCTTCGATCTCAAGGCTGCTGGGTACAAAGATCCGATTCTTGTCGCAGCAACGGACGGCGTAGGCACCAAGCTCAAGATCGCGATCGAGACAGGTGTCGTGGACGGCGTCGGTGTCGATCTCGTCGCAATGTGCGTGAACGACCTGATCTGCCAGGGTGCCGAACCGCTGTTCTTCCTCGATTATTTTGCAACCGGAAAGCTGGATGTGGATCACGCAACGGCGGTAATCGAAGGCATAGCAAAGGGCTGTGAGGGATCCGGTTGCGCCCTGATCGGCGGCGAGACCGCCGAAATGCCCGGCATGTATTCCGGCGGGGATTTCGACCTTGCGGGTTTTGCGGTGGGCGCGATGGAGCGCGGGCATGATCTGCCGAGCGGGATCGAACCCGGTGACGTTTTGCTGGGGCTGGCCTCGGATGGCTTGCACTCGAACGGGTTCTCGTTGGTCCGCAAGGTGGTCGAGGTCGAAGGGCTGACATGGGATGCCCAGGCACCGTTCGAAAAGCGGCCTTTGGGCGAGGCGCTTCTGACGCCGACGCGGCTTTACGTGCGGCCACTTCTGACTGCCCTGCGCGCCGGTGGCGTCGCCGGTCTGGCCCATATTACCGGTGGTGGTTTGACCGAGAACCTTCCGCGTGTTCTGCCCGAAGGATGCGGGGCACGCATCGATCTGACGTCCTGGACATTGCCGCCGGTGTTCCGCTGGCTGGCGTCGGCAGGCGGTCTGGCGCAGGCGGAGATGCTCAAGACGTTCAATGCGGGCGTGGGCATGGTGGTCGTGGCCAAGGCGGACCACGCGGGCCACATCGCGGATTTGCTGACGGGCGAGGGTGAACGGGTTTTTCGACTGGGCATCGTGACGGATCGGCCCGGCATGGACTACCTTGGCAAGCTGTCGTGAAACGGGTCGCCATCCTGATCTCGGGCGGTGGTTCGAACATGGTGACACTGGTCAGGTCCATGACGGGAGACCATCCCGCGCGACCTGTGCTGGTTCTGTCGAACCGTCCCGAAGCCCGAGGTCTAGAGCGGGCCTCCGAGATGGGGGTACCCACGGCCGTCGTTGACCATCGCCCCTTCAAGGGGGACCGCGCCGCGTTCGAGGCGGCATTGCAGGCAGAACTGGTGAAAGCCGCACCTGACATCATCTGTCTTGCCGGCTTCATGCGGATCCTGACCGGGGAGTTCACCTCGAAATGGGAGGGCCGGATGCTGAATATTCATCCGTCGCTGTTGCCGAAGTACAGGGGGCTCCATACGCACCAGCGGGCGCTTGATGCCGGAGACACGGAGGCCGGATGCACTGTCCACGAAGTGACGGCTGATCTGGATGACGGTCCGATTCTGGGTCAGGCGCGCGTTCCGGTTCTGTCCGGTGACACGCCCGAGACACTGGCGGCACGGGTGCTGGAACAGGAGCACAAGCTTTATCCGGCGGTGCTGGAGCGATTTGCCCGAGGTGACGGTACTCCCGTTTACTTGCCGAGCGGTGATGCTTCGCCTATCAAGGCCGAACTTTCTGAGCAGACGAAAAACAACGCATGATCACGATCACGACGACCGAGGGACTTCAGGCATTCTGCGACCGCGCCGCCAGAGCCCCGTATGTAACGGTCGATACCGAGTTCCTGCGCGAGCGGACCTACTATTCGAAACTCTGTCTCGTTCAGTTGGCCGTACCTGGCGAAGCCGAGGAAGATGCGGTGCTGGTCGACCCATTGGTCAAGGGCCTGTCGCTCGATCCGCTTTACACGCTTTTCCGGAACACCGACGTGGTCAAGGTGTTCCATGCCGCACGGCAGGATCTTGAGATCTTCTTCGTCGAGGGCGGCGTCATCCCCGAGCCGATGTTCGATACGCAAGTCGCCGCCATGGTCGCGGGTTTCGGTGACCAGGTCGGGTACGAGACGCTTGTCCGCAAGTTGGCGAAAGCGTCCCTGGACAAGTCCTCGCGGTTTACCGACTGGTCCCGGCGTCCGTTGACGGAAGCTCAGCAGACCTACGCGCTTGCCGACGTGACGCATTTGCGCGTCATTTATGAGCACCTCCGCGAGGTTCTGGACAAGAGCGGGCGGCAGCCTTGGGTCGAGGAAGAACTTGCCACGCTCACAGACCCCGAAACCTATACCATCGATCCAGAACATGCCTGGCTTCGGGTGAAGACACGGACGAACTCCGGTCGGTTCCTCGCCGTCGTCCGGGAACTGGCCAAGTTCCGCGAGGCCTATGCGCAGAACAAGAACATTCCGCGTAGCCGGGTTATGAAGGACGACGCGCTTCTTGAACTTGCATCGACAAGGCCGGCCACGGTCAATGACTTGTCGCGGTCGCGCCTCTTGCTGCGCGAGGCGCGGAAGGGCGAGATCGCAGAAGGCATTCTGGAGGCGGTCAAGGCCGGGATGAACACGCCACAGGATCAGCAGCCGAAACCCGATCGCACGCGCGACAAGCTGCAGGTCAACCCGGCGCTGGCGGATCTTCTGCGGGTGCTTCTCAAGGCGAAGTCCGAGGAATTGGGCGTCGCGCAAAAGCTGATCGCGACGTCGTCCGATCTTGACGAGATCGCGGCTGGCGAGCGCGATGTCGCGGCGCTGAAGGGATGGCGGCGGAAGGCTTTCGGAGACGATGCGCTTCGGCTCTGCGACGGTAAACTGGCGCTCCGGGCCAATGGCCAGAACGTCGAAGTCTTCGAGATCTAGCTCTTCCTGCGACTTCCGGTCATCCGGAATACCAGTGGGGCGAAAGTGATCACCATAAGAATGCGCACGATGTGAATGGTCGCGACGTAGGCTATGTCTGCGTGCAGCGCGAGCGCCAGCAGGCTCATCTCCGGTAGGCCGCCGGGAGAGAAGGCGAGGAACGTCTGGTCCAGTTCGATCCCCGTCAGGTGGGTGACGACAAGAGCCGTTCCCAAGGCGATGCTCAGAAGCGCGCCGGAGGACCCCGCGGCAAGTGACATGTCCTTCAGGATTTCTCGCGGGCGGGTCCCGATGAAACGGCAGCCGATGACTGTGCCCATGACCAGCTGGGCCGTATTGACGGCGAAGGTCGGCGGTGGCGATGCGGTGAGGCCGGTGAGATGAACGATTGCGGACAGGATCATGGGGCCGAGAATTTGCGGAGCGGGCAATCGGAGCCTGGGTCCGAGGAACGCCCCGGCGATTGCGCAGGCCAGTAGAATGCCAAGATCGATCACGGGGACGTCTGCGAAGCTGACATAGGGCCGCGCGTCGCCGGAAACGGAGACATCGAGAAAAGTCGCGTAGAAAAAGACGACGAATGTCACAACGAGGAAGATGCGGCTGGCATGGGCCAGCGCGATGCGTTTCTCGTCACCGCCGGCCTCGGCGCCGAGGATCATCATTTCGTTCAGGCCTCCGGGGGCCGCGGCGAAGTAGGACGTCACCGGGTCGTAGCCGCCGATCTTTCGATAGAAGACCATCGAGGTTGCGAAGGCGAGCGCCACGTAAACCGGCAGGATCAGCAATGTCAGGATCCAGTCGCCGACCTGTGCGAAGATGTCGGGATGAAAACCGGAACCAAGCATGACCCCGAGGATCGGGACAACGATTTTTCGGAGTTCTATCGGTGCGCGGACGGGGGCTCCGGCGACGGCGGAGACCATGACGACAACCATCGATCCAAGCATCCAGGGCAGGGGGATCCCGATCCTGACCGCCAGGAGCGCGCCCACCAGTCCAAAGACAAGCGCGACCGCCTGCCGTCCGGCCAGATTCCTTTTTTCAGGGGTCCCTAGCGTCTTGCGGCCCTCGAATTGAGAGCGCCCGTCACACGGATTTCACGTGCTGATGCAAGGGTGATGTCGGACACGAATACCGCTACGGTCAATTCGCGCGATTGCACCGTCGAGACCCGGGTCGGCTCTGGCGGCGGCACGGCGCGGAAACTGTAGGTCAGCACGCCGTTGATCGGATTTCCGTCGCGATCCTCGTTTACGAGTTCCGCGCCATGCCATCCCTGTTCCGGGGGAAGACCGGTGGCGCGGATGATCGCGCCACCCGGCGTGCGTTCTATCACGAGGCCGGTGACCTGAGCCACGAGTGGGCGCCGGTCCTGGCGTTCCTGAAGAAAGACGGGTTCCAGTGTTTCCGCCTCTGGGCCGGAGCGGAACCAGTTGAACGGGTTCAGCCGGCTTTGGCCGAAGCCACAGCCCGAAAGTGCAATGGCCATCGCCAGTGTCAGGATCGCAGCCCGTCGCGTCATGCCTTGTCCCCCGTTTCGTTCCTTCCCTGCTAGCTTAAAGCCGGCGACATGAAAAGTGTTTCGGTTCTGGACCTTTGACCAAGTGCGACTTAGGTCAGGGAAGATTGCAGGCCGGGAGAGTGGCATGGCGAGGGAAGCCTTCGAAGAGATCGCGGAGACGTTCGAATTCCTGGATGACTGGGAGGACCGCTATCGGCATGTCATCGACATGGGCAAGGCGATGGAGCCTCTTGAGGAGTCGTTGCGCGTTCCCGCGACCAAGGTGGAGGGGTGCGCAAGCCAGGTCTGGCTGGTCCCCGAGATCGAGGGCTCCGGCCCGGATGCCGTGGTTCATTTCCGTGGCGACAGCGACGCGATGATCGTGCGCGGGCTGATCGCGATCCTGATCGCGCTTTATGACGGGCTGACGGCGCGCGAGGCCCTTGGTGTCGATGCTCAGGCCGAATTTGGCAGGCTCGGACTGCACGATCATCTGTCTTCGCAGCGGTCTAACGGGTTGCGCGCGATGGTTCAGCGCGTTCGGGACCTGTCCGCTGCGGCGTCGGCCGCCTGAAATCGCTGCCGCGCGCGTGGCAGCCTGGTGACAATCAGGCCGGTCGCGACGAGGGCCACATATAGCTGAAGGGTTTGCAGAAGCAGGACCAAATCCGTCCCGTGGAGGGACGGCGACGGGCGGTTGTCCATCTGGCGCACCACGGCGTCGAACGCCGAAATGAGACCCTCCGGAGCGGGTGTGACAGCGTCCAGCCAGATATCCGGCAGGAGGCTTGCCGCCAGCGCGGCACCGGGAACGGTGGTGACGGCGGCAAAAGAAAGCAGGGCGAAGAGCGGGCGCAACGGTAATTCACTCGGCATGTTGCCGACCGTTTTAAGCCAGGCTTGGTTATCGACAGGTTAAATGCCCGTCCCGAATTCTTTGATCGCCTTTTCTAGGTCGCCATAGCCTGTCTGCCGGCGTTCGAATGCCAGACCGAGTCTTTTGGCGCAGTCTTGGGCTTTTAGAGTGAGAAGCGGATCATCGGTCTGTGCCTGATAGACCAGCTTTTCGTAGTGGCCGAAGTAGGTGTCCCGCAATTCCGGGTGCCGGTCGAGCCCGAGGGGCTCCCAGACGAAGGCGTCGAATTGCCGGACGAGGAAGTCGGTGAGATAGAACGCCGTGAATTCCTCCTCCGCTCTGGCGACAAAGCCTTCTGTTCCCTCGAAGAAGGCGTAGCAATGCGGCCCGGGCAGCATCTCGAGGCCAAGTTCGGCGGCTGCCTGTTGAAGATGTCCGCCCGTTCCGCAATCGGCATAGGCGAGAAGGATGCGCGTATAACCGGCACTTCTTGCCTCGGCTACCGTATCCCGCACCGCGGGCGTGATCCGCTCGGGGTGGTTGTGAAGGATTGCGGGCAGGCACTGAAGGTCGATGTGTTCGAAGCAGTTGGCCCGCGTGACTGCAAGGATCTCATGGGCGAGGGCGCCGCAGGCAAGAATCAGAAGGCGCGCGTGTCCGCTGGGTTCCAGCCCGCGTTCGGTCAGATCAGCATCATCGAGCTTCATTGCTCTCTCCCGCCGGGAATGGCGTTCTGGCCGCCGCGGAACTGTGTCCGCGCCAGCCGTAGTTCCTTTGCCAGCAGGGTGGACGGTTTCCGAGGAACTGTCCGAGACGTCGGTCTCAGCCTGCCGTCATCTGGTTGTGCTTGCGCTCGATGAACTTCTTGGCGGTTTCGACCGCAACGGCGGCGTCCCGGCAATAGGCGTCGGCGCCGATGGCTTTGCCAAATTCCTCGTTCAGTGGAGCGCCACCCACGAGGATGATGTAATCGTCGCGGATGCCCATCTGGATCATCGTGTCGATCACCACCTTCATGTAGGGCATCGTCGTGGTCAGAAGTGCGGACATGCCGAGAATATCGGCCTCTTCCCTCTGAAGCGCCTCGACATAGTTCTCGACCGGGTTGTTGATCCCGAGGTCGACGACTTCGAAACCGGCGCCTTCCATCATCATCGAGACGAGGTTCTTGCCGATGTCGTGGATGTCGCCCTTGACCGTGCCGATCACCATCTTGCCCTGCTTGGGCGCGCCTGTTTCGGCGAGGAGCGGTTTCAGGATCGCCATACCCGCTTTCATGGCGTTCGCGGCCAGAAGAACCTCGGGCACGAAGAGGATGCCGTCGCGGAAATCGTCGCCGACGATTTTCATTCCGCCGACAAGGGCGATCGTCAGGACCTTGTAAGGTTCCCATCCACGACCGAGGAGAATGTTGACGCCTTCCTCGATCTCTTCCTTGAGGCCGTCGTAAAGGTCGTCATGCATCTGGAGAACAAGCTCGTCGTCGTCGAGTTCGCTCAGGATGATTTCGTCGTCATCGTCTGCCATCTGGCGCTCCGAAATTCGTTTCCCGGGGATTTAGGGCCAAATCCCCGGAAATAAAACGCCAAATTACGACTTGTTTATTTATGCAAGCGACTTGCGGCATCGGGACATGATCCCGCAGAGGCCAAGACCTGCCGCAAGCAGCGGCCAATCGGCCGGAAGAAGCTCTTCGGAGGCTTGGCTGGCGAAGCTTGTCGCAAGCTTTTCGTGGAACGCATCGGTTGGATGCAGATCGTCCCAGAACAGCCAGGTGTCGGGGTCATGGCCGTCCTTCGCAGCGCTGAAGTCTCGGAAGTCGTTTCCGCCGATATGGAGGACCGCGATGGCTGAAGGGCCAAGGATAGCGGATGCGGCCTCGACGCTGTGCGCGAAAATGGCGGGATTGGCCCGAGTCGGACACTGGGTCACCGAGGATGCAGAGAGCCATGTAAGAAGGGACGGTTCCGGCGGATGCCGGCAGCGCCGGCGATGTCTCGATAATTGGCAGAACATGTTTCACTCTACCGCCCGAAAATACCTGGCCATAGACGCTTGAATTTGTCGCCGCGTGATGAGGCAAGAATTTTTCCGCTTGAAGATGTTCCCGTTATGTTCTTATCCTTGAGGATGTCGAAAACCTTGCCTGATCTGAGAGCTCCGACGCCTGGTCGGGCCGCCCGATCCAACCGGGTCGGGCGCTTCGAGAAGCACCAGCGCGATGTTTTCGACGATGGTTGGGACATGTTCGAGGACCTGCCGCCAGTCAGGACAAGCGTAGCGATCGAAAGTCCTCGAAAGGTTATCACCCGGAACGCTTCTCCGGATATCTCGTTTGACCGCTCGATCAATCCCTATCGGGGGTGCGAGCATGGCTGCATCTATTGCTTCGCGCGTCCGACCCATGCGTTCCTCGGTCTGTCGCCGGGGCTGGATTTCGAGACGCGATTGATCGTCCGGCCCGAGGCGCCAGCGGTTCTCGAACGTGAATTGCGTGCCGGGTCCTATCGCCCGGCAACGATCGCCATCGGGACGAACACCGATCCCTATCAGCCGGTCGAGCGCGAGTACCGGATCATGCGCCGCATCCTGCAGGTGCTGCTGGAGTACCGGCACCCCGTCGCTGTGGTTACCAAGGGAACACTGATCGAGCGGGATATCGACATATTGAGCGAACTGGCGGAACTGGGGCTGGTCCGGGTCGGGATCAGTGTCACGACGCTTGACCGGCGTGTGTCGCGCCTGATGGAGCCGCGCGTGCCTTTGCCCGAAAGGCGGCTGGAAACCATCCGGCGCCTGAGCGCGGCAGGTGTGCCCGTGCGCGCGATGGTGTCTCCGGTGGTGCCGGCGCTGACGGATCACGAACTGGAGGCGATTCTTGCGGCGGCCGCAGAGGCCGGGGCTGTCGCGGCGAACTGGATCATGTTGCGATTGCCGCTGGAGGTGGCGCCCCTTTTTCGGGAATGGCTGGAGGCAAATTTCCCCGACCGCGCGAAACGGGTAATGGGGCGGGTGCGCGAGTTGCACGGCGGGCGCGACTATGATCCTGAATGGGGGAAGCGGATGACCGGAACGGGACCCTTCGCCGAGCTTGTCGCGCATCGCTTTGCGATCGCGACGCGGCGCCTGGGGCTTGCGGGATCGCTTCCGCCACTGAGAACCGACCTTTTCAGGCCCCCGCCGAAGGCCGGAGACCAGCTGGAGCTTTTCTGAGGGTTTACGGTCCCTGAACGCGACGCGCGTGTGATCTGCCGTGCGGGCCGGAAATCTAGTCTTAAAGCCCTGAAATAGCGAGAAAATATCCTGTCGGCAAAGCGTATGCAACGCGTCGGCAAAACGTATGGCAGAGCGTCGGGCCGGGGCCGGGGCGTACGCCGCATTCATGCCCGATTCATCGTTTAAGAGCGGTCGACAAGGAGCGGAAAACATGAGTCTTTCCTTGATTTCAGGCGCTTTCTGGGTATTGGCGGCGACTCTGGTGGCGATGCTGCCGATGCGGCTGCAATGGGTGCCGGGTCTGGCGCTCTTGCTGGCGGCGCCGGTTCTTCTGGCGTGGATCGGTCTGGATCACGGGCCGGGATGGATCGTGGCGGGGGCGCTGGCGTTCATTTCGATGTATCGCCGGCCTCTGGGATACCTGCTCTTCCGG
This sequence comes from Silicimonas lutimaris, assembly GCF_047314965.1. Lineage (NCBI taxonomy): Bacteria > Pseudomonadati > Pseudomonadota > Alphaproteobacteria > Rhodobacterales > Paracoccaceae > Silicimonas > Silicimonas lutimaris. Next base: position 20,682 of record NZ_JBLBVK010000026.1, read on the forward strand.
CTGTTGCCGCGAAAGACCGAGGACATAGCATGAGCCCGTCGCTGACGCTGGCCTGCGTCTGGCTGGTGACCGCCAACGTGATCGCGGTGTTCCCCTCGAAGCATTCGCACTGGCCGGCGGCCTATGCGCTGATCACGCTCGGGCTGCCGATTCTCGGCTGGGTGTTCTGGGAGAACGGTGTCTGGATCGGACTCGTCGTTCTGGCAGCGGCGGCCTCGGTCCTGCGTTGGCCCGTGCGCTATCTTGCGCGGTGGGTGTCGGGCCTTTTCCGGAGACGCGCCGAGGGGTGACGGCCTTCGGGGGGGGCCGCTCC